>JAFGTC010000285.1 GCA_016934335.1 Candidatus Omnitrophota bacterium
GGATAATTGTTAAAATTGCGATGATGTATAAAAAAATTTTCAAATGTGGATTTTCCCATGATCAGTTACATCCCAGACATTCATGTAACTGAGTTGGTTACAAAAGGGAAGAAATATGGAGGATATTATTGATGCAAAAAAAAATGTTTCATGCAATAAAGTAATCAAATATTGTAGGTTAATCTCTCTCATACTTCGTCAATTACTAATTGTATAGATAATCTTGGCATTCAATTTGCACATTAAGAAGCCAATGTTGCATATTCAATTTTCATTGAGAGGATGATCCAACTATGCGATTCAAAGATTTGAAAATCGGAACGAAGCAGGGCGTGGGATTCGGACTGATGATCCTCATCACCACAGTATTGGGATTTACGGCGTATTACATGTTTAGTGAAATTGCGGAAGGAGATCGTCAGGTCAGTTCTTTTTATATCCCGGGAACGCAATTAGCGACAGGCGTGGAAATGAATTCATGGGCGTCTTATATTGAGGAAAAGAACTATTATATTTATAGGGATAAGAAGTCTGAGCAGGCATTCCAAGAACTCATCGCTAAAACCGACCAGCAATTGAAAGACCTTCAAGCGCTTGTAGACAATAACGACTATGATGACCTGGATGAATTCATTCAACAGGCCGGCGCATCCATCGACAACTTCAAACGAATGTTTCAGCAATTCGTGGATAAGGAGAAGGAGAATAACGATCTCCTCAACGGGACCTTAGCGACTGCGAGGAAAACGGCTCAAGAAACGTCTCGAAATTTTCTGAAGTTAAGCACGCAAGAATACACCGATTCACAAAATGCCATGCTCAAAGCGCAGGAAATTAAATCCTTAATCTATCAAATGCGGTTGAGTTTGAGTACTTACTTGGTATTCAAAGACGACGTGTACTATGAAGAATTTCAAAAGATATATAAAGATACGGGCAATCTTGTAGATCAATTAAATCAATCGGCGATGCTTCCGGCTGACCAAGAAAAACTGAGCAAGCTCAGCCAGGCGCTGCAGCAATATGGCGAAGCGGCGTCCGCCTGGAAAAGTCAAACGGAGAAGGATCGTTCGTATGAAGAGGGCAATCCAGCCATTGCGTCTCAAGCAAACGTCCGCATCAAAGAAGAATCTTTGAAAAATAAAGGGATATCTTTACTTCAAGAAGTAGATGCTTATTTATCGTCAATGCAATCGAACGCTCAGAACGATTTGCAAATGATGTTAACTGCGCAGGACGGAAGCCAAATCCTCGAAGATGTAATTACGGACTTTGTAAAGTATATTTCCAGTAAAAACGAACAGGATTGGACGACTGCGCTAGATCTCTATAAAGGCATCGAACCGCTTGCTGCTCAAATGATCGAACTCGCTGACAGGGAGGAAGATAAACAACTCATCAATCAAGTATCCCAGAGTATGAAAGATTATATGGCGGCGGCGGAGACTTGGAGAAACAACGATCAGGAAATTGAAGGAACTATTGCGCCCGCATTGAGAAAAAGCGGAGAAGACGCCGTCGCCGCCGCGCAAGCCATGCAAAATACAGCATGGGAGACAACGATTGGCATTCTGGATGAAATCGATGCCATGTCGGATCAATCCATGACTATCATAATCATCGCCATCCTTATCGCTGTCTTCATTGGCGTCATTGCGGGAATTGTCATAACCCGAACCATTACAACTCCAATTCGCAATGTCGTGAGCTATATGCTGCGTGTGTCGGATGGCGATTTAACCCGAGAAACACAGGAAATTGTCAGAGAAAGTCTTAATCAGAAAGATGAAATCGGCGTATTGACGCAAACCCTGGTGGAAATGACCCAGAAATTATCAGACGTCATCAGCGGCATTCGACAGGCCGCCGGACAAGTGGCCGCCAGTTCGGAAGAACTGTCCAACTCGTCGCAAGGTTTGGCCAACGCCGCGAGTGAACAGGCCGCCAACCTGGAGGAAACTTCGGCCTCCATCGAAGAACTGAACTCATCCATCGAACAAAACGCCCTTAACGCTCAAAACACGACCGACGTCACCAATCAAGCCTCTCAGGACGCCGATGAAGGCGGCAAAGCCGTGATGGAAACCGTCGACGCCATGAAAAAGATCGCCGATCAAATTCGCATCATCGACGATATCGCCGATCAAACCAACTTGCTGGCCCTCAACGCCGCCATTGAAGCGGCGCGCGCCGGTGAGATGGGCAAAGGATTCGCCGTCGTGGCGGACGAAGTCCGCAAACTGGCCGAACGAAGCCAACAAGCCGCCAAAGAGATCAGCAACTTGTCGGAAACCAGCGTCGCACAAGCGGAAAACGCCGGCAAACTGATCCAACAAGTCGTTCCGGCGATTCAAAAAGCCGCCGAACTGGTGCAGGAAATCAATGCTACGTGCGCAGAGCAGAAAAACGGAGCTGAACAAATCCAAACGGCCGTCATGCAACTCGATCAGGTCACCCAGGAAAATTCCGCCACTAGCGAAGAGTCGGCGTCCGCCAGCGAAGAACTTTCCGCTCAGGCGCAAGCTATGCAGGAAATGGTTGATCAATTTAAGGTTAGTGACAATTCACTGAAGGATGCTCATTATACAAAGACTTCTTCGCATAAAGAATTGTATGGCGGTTCAAGCCGGCATCCCGCCAAAACGAATCAATCTTTTTCCTCGCCCAAACAGGTTAAGCAAAAATATGCTTCCTCTCAAACCGCGGCGCCCATGATTGAACATAAAGAAGAATTCAAAGAATTCTAATCTTTGCAGAAGAGGGGGCGAACCTTGTTCGCCCCCTCGGCATCCCCCTTAAGACATTTTTCTTTTATCTCGATCCCCTGCCTACGCTCATCAACAAGAAAGATTATTGGAAGTAATTCAAAAGTTCCCCCTCCTTTTTTACTTTTTTAATTGACATCCTGACGATTCAATTTAAAAATCAAGACAATGACGGCTGATTGAACCCTTGCCAACCATGCGCCTTACATCCAATTGATGAGCAGGGCGAAAGGATTGAAAGAATGGAATCCAAATGTCTTCATCACAGATCCGTCTTGTTTGTTGAGCTGCTTTGCCTTTCCGCCGCCTCGATTTGCGCACCTCAGGATCGACCGACGATCCGCATCGACAACCCATCCAACTATGATCGCAGCCATGAATGGATCGAATTCGGCGTCCCTTTCCCTCGTGAATGGGATCTAGCCTCGCCAGAGGTTTTGCTGCTTCAGGATGAAAGCGGCTCTCCCATTCCATCTCAATACAAGGTTTCAGCGCGTTGGGGATCTCCGATCGACTCGTCCGCTCCCGTCAAATGGCTGCATGTCGCGGCGCAGGCGTCTTTGCCAGCTTCTTCCAGTATTCTCGTCAGTCTCGATCGAACCAGCGCAGGACCGCCGCCGGCGGACTCGATCAAGATCGATGAAGCGACGCCTGGAAAGATCATCATCGATACGGGCGCCGCTCTTTTTGAACTCAACGATTATAAAAATTTCAATCTATTTCACCAGGCGACAATCGGCGGGCGTCCTCTTTTAATACCGCTATCCGCCAGGGAAGCCATAAGTTATACGCCGGATGAAGGCGTCGATATTGTCGATAAGGAGACTCTGACGATCACGCCGCGCACAACGAATCTCACTATCGAACAATTCGGGGCGTTCACGGCCGTCGTGAAAGCCGAAGGAAGTTTGCGGAATGACGCCTCCGAAGCCGTTCTCGATTTTACCGCCCGTCTACATTTTTTCTACCAGAGCGCCGCTGTTTTCGTTGATTTCACGGTCGAGAACAATCACCCGATCATCGAGGGAGAATGGGGACAGCCGGGTAATGCGTACAACCAAGGGGATCCATACAGCGTATATATCGGCGGTCTTACGTTAAGCCTCCAACTGAACGGCAGCGGCGCATCAAGCCGGTTTCTAGCAGAAAACGATCTTTCTGTAACCGCCGAAAACGGCGTTTTGACGCTGTATCAGGATTCCAGCGGAACGGAATTTTGGGACGTTTATACCGGCGAAGTAGGATGGCCGGGCATGGAGGCGTCGGCTCATCCCCGCCTGCAATCCTATTGCGGGCAAAACGGATTTACACTCTCCGGCGAGCCGCTGGCTGATCCTCTATCCGGCCGGCAGTCGCAAGGTTGGATGACGCTGATTCACGGCGAGGATCCCGCGCCCCGGCTGACAGTCGCCGTGCGGGATTTCTGGCAAAATTTCCCCAAGGAGATACAAGCGAGCGCCGACGGGCGACTTTCCGTGAATTTATTTCCCCATGGGGAGACATTTCATCACAATTTTCGCGTCGGTGAAGAAAAAACTCACACGATTTTGTTCGATTTCGGGATTGGAGCGATGGATTCTCAACAAGCGGCGCAAATCGCCGATGCCTTTCAACATCCCCTGACGGCGACGGTTTCGCCGCAGTGGATTCTTTCGTCGAAGGTTCTCGGTGAAGTTCCTCCCGTGGATCCGGCTCGATGGCCGGAGTATGAAGATTATGTCCGAACCGCCCTTGAACCCAGTCGAATTTTCGATCCCGTCATACACGATCCCAACTTTGGCAATACGTCTCTCTTGCAATCTATTGAGCGATACAACATATACGGCTGGCAGGACAACGGCGACATCCCTCTCGACTACGAAGCGTTCGGCGAAAATCAGGCCGGCCAGATGAATCTCAAATATTGGTTTCTTTATGGCTTGTTTATCCAGTATTGCCGATCGGGCGATCCTGCCTGGCTTACGCTGGCGCGGCCGGGGGCTCGGCATATAGCCGACATCGATCATTTGCACATTCCCGATGAAGGGATTCAACATTGGGCGCATGGCGCTTATTTCGGTCATAGCCAACATGACGAACCGGGCAACTTGAATCCGAACCGGAACAGCAACTCGCCCAGCGTCGATCTTGTGTTCGGCGTTCCCGGTTTGATTTTGGGGTATTATTTGACCGGCGAGACTCGTTTTGCCGAAGTTGTTCTCGAAGCGCTGCAATCCTATCGCTCCATGAGTGAATTCGCCGAATTCGATGCGCCGGTCGAGTGGGAGTCGGTCATCCAACGGGGTCAAGCCAACCTGATTTTTGCTTATATGGAAGGCTATAAATTCACCGGCGATTATCAATGGTTCGAGCAGCTCAATCGTATCGTCCAACCGCTGGGCGATTTAAGCAATAAGGGATGGACGACCGATCCCGGCGCCTACGGCGCTGAGCATCCCGGTTATTATTTGCGGATGTTTATGTTTAACCAGGTTCTTTGGACGCTGGGGCGATACCTTGATTTTCTCCAGGAATATGGATTGCCGGATGAATATCAGATTGCTGCGGCCATGCAAGCCTATGGGGATTTTGTCATCGACTTCGTCATGCAGGAATATCCTCCCGGCAGCGGTCGGGCCGTTCATCCCTATGATTTTGTATTCGATGGAAGCGATCCCAGTTATCTTGACGTCAATAATTGGGCGCTGGTCATGGCCGACGCTTTGGCTTATATTTATAAATACACAGGCGAACAACGCTTCCTGGATGCGGCTGAACGATTCTATAGGACGGGCGCGATCGATCCAGTCTTTGAAGGTGATCCACCCGTTTACCTGGGAAGCAAGGATTTGGTAAACGCGCTGAACTGGGGCATGGTCTACATGAATCAAGCCAATCAAGCCGCGTTCATCCCGCGATCCGATTGGATGGTTTATTGATTGTTCTCTTTCAAAAATTTCATCCTGGCGTAAAGTAATTTTTGTGAAGATACAACGATTGATGAGGGAATTATGGCAAGCGGAAAAAAAGCGGCGCTTTACGGTTGTTTGGGATGCGGTGGATTTTTACTGCTCGTAATATTATTGCTGATCGCCGGCGTCGGGTTCCTTTCCTACCAGGGATATAAGTTCGGGAAAGGCGTGGGAGAATCTTATAACCAAACGGCGCTCGAATACAACGAGACCAACCGCGAATTCACATTCACTCCGCCGGAAAACGGCGTCATGGACGCGCAGAGAGTCGAAGCGCTGTTGGATATTCGATCACATTTGGTCGAATTCTCGAACGGAAAACTCGAAGCATTGGAGCAAACCGGCGTTGAGATAGGAGAAACATTTGACGCCCCCGGCCTTTTTAACAAAATTCACGGCGCAAAAAAAATTGCGCACATCGTTCAGCAAGCCGCCCACCTGGCGTCCGACATCGGCCAAGAACACATTCGCCTTCTACGCTCGCAAGCGATGTCGGCCAAGGAATACCAATGGATCATGAAGACTTATTTAGGAACATTAAGTCAGGCGGCGAATCAAAACATCCAGGATGCGTCAAAAATGTGGAGCGATTATTTGGTCGATTTAGAATCGTCTCGTCAAAAAATGGGAGACATGAACATCGATACAGGGCGGCATCGAATTCGCGGCCAAGATTTTAATCATCATGAATTGGAAGGGCGCTTAAAAGACGTTCCTTTCCTGCAGGAAAACTACGATATCTTTCAAAAAACTTCTCAACAACTACTGCCGGGTGAAAACGCCGCTATACTCGATTTCCTGGCAATCCAATTGGATGAATTTATCCAGGAATCCATCAAAAACGCCGGTGGTCAGGGACGGGAATAGCGGCCGGTAAGACATAATATGTAAGATATCAGAATCAAGATCAAACGATTCAACGCTTCGGTTGATAGGAAGCCCGCTGCGCGACCACTTTTTTGATTTGCGTACTCCAAAAGTGTTTATGGATGGGATCTGAGGATTGATCGTTTTTGACAATTCGAAGCGCGCGCCTCCAATTGATTCTATAATGGGAAAACAGATGAAAGGCGATTTCGCATTGAGACATTTTTTTTAGAGTGACTATGGCCATCGATCCATGTCCTTACCTAATGCGATGAGCAGTCCAAATATGCGGACCGCTTGTTAGAATTATCGGCAAAGAATGGTTTTTCCTTGATTGATTAGGTTGTCCAGAGAGGGAAAAACGAGAAAAAGCGAAATTCTTTATTTCGCCTCCTTGAAGAAAAAGCACTTTATAACTAGGATATTCAACGTGAAGAATAGACAAACATCGGGGCGTAGCGCAGCCTGGTAGCGTGACTGCTTCGGGAGCAGTAGGTCGCTGGTTCAAATCCAGTCGCCCCGATTTTCAAAACCTTCCTTCCTATCCCTTATAATCCTATAAAAAGTATAGACTTACGGAAAAATTCCAAAAAAGAACCATGCCCAAGGGCGCGTTTTCTTGCGTTTATTCAATTGACTATACCCCCTATAAACGTATGAATTTTCCATTCTTTGCGCCTTGAAAAAAATCGGTTGAAAACAAAGATTTCTTTGCGCTCATTGTATCCGACGCCGTTAGCGATCTCCCATACTAGCGTAGTTTTGATGAATTGAATGTGATAATATTTTTTTAATTGAATTGTTGTTTGATCCAATGCGTTTGTCAGGCTTTTCGGGAAATGGGCTCATGCAATACGATGCGATCACTTTCTCCATTTTTTACATTTTCCACTCCATTTTTTCTATTGCATACTTATTTCATTTACTATGTACGGTGAATAGAAGATTTGATCTTACTATTCTTCATGAAAGGAAATCTCTATGAAACTCATCAACCGTCGCCTTTTTGTCAAGAAGAGCGCCTTGGCGGCAGGCGCCGCCTGCTTTCCCCTGATCGTTCCATCTTCCGTATTATGCCGGGAAAATGCAACCGCCCTCAGCGATAAAATTGTTATGGGATGCATTGGTCTCGGCATCCGTGGAACCAGCAATATGCGGCAGTTCCTCCGCTATGAAGACGTACGCGTCATGGCTGTATGCGATGTGTTTAAAAGCCAGCGCCAAAAAGCGAAAGAGATTGTCGACGATTATTACGTCAATCAAGAATGCGCCGTTTACAACGATTTTAGAGAATTGATCGATCGAAAAGATATCGACGCCATCAGCATCGCTGTCCCGGATCATTGGCATGTCCTGATCGGACTGGCCGCATCTCGCGCCGGAAAAGACATGTATTTCGAGAAGCCTGTCGGTTTGAGCATGGAGCAGGGGCAGGCGCTGCGCAAAGCAATTCAGGATAATAAGAATGTTTTCCAGTTTGGAACTCAGCAGCGCTCCTCCCGCGATTTTCGTTTTGCCTGCGAATTAACCCGAAATCAGCGCATCGGGGAATTGAAGACCATTTTTGTGGGCGCCCCGGCCAGTTGGCCGATTCCTCAAGATCCCGAAATCCCCGTTCCTGACGATCTGAATTATGACATGTGGCTGGGACCCGCTCCCATGGCGCCCTACAGCTATCAGCGCTGCCGTCCCTATACGCAAGAGGAAAGTTACAGCACTTGGTATCATATCTACGATTATTGCTTGGGGTTCATCGCCAACTGGGGCGTTCATCATCTGGATATCGCTCAATGGGGAAACGGCTCCGACGATACAACTCCAATCGATGTGGAGGGAAATGGAGAGTTTCCCCAAAAAGGAATCGCCAATTGCTGTATCAAGTGGGAACTGGAATTTCACTATGCCAACGGCGTGCGAATGATCTATACCGACAATCAAGGAAGAGCCAAGCAGGGCGTTCGCTTCGAAGGAAGCAATGGCTGGGTGCATGTCAACCGTCAAGGCGTCGAAGCCGAGCCGAACTCATTACTTTCGGCGACAATCGGGCCGAATGAGATTCACCTGCCTGAAAGCGATGATCATCATCGCAACTTCTTGGATGCGGTGAAAAGCCGTAAAAAAACCATCTGCCCCGTCGAAACGGCGGTCCGGTCGGATACTCTCTGTCAACTATCCAACATCGCTGCTCGCCTGGGGCGGAAACTGCGCTGGAATCCGGATCAGGAAAAATTCATCGACGACCAAGAAGCGAACAATATGTTGAGCCGTCCCATGCGCGCGCCGTGGTCCTTAAAGGCCTAGCGATTTCCCCTGCAAGTAGATCAGGAGATAGGAAAATAAAATGAATAAATATTACAAACATCTTTCCCATGTTTTTGCAGTCGCCTGCCTGCTTCTCTGCAGTCATTCGGTTTATGGCGATTCTTTTCATGTTGGATGGTCTTCGATCGATATAACGCCGGAGAAGCCGGTCGCTCTGATAGGCCAGTTGCACAAGCGAATTTCACAGTCCGTTCTTGATCCCCTGACGGCGACGGTTTTGGCGCTGGAAACTCGTGGAGAAAACGGCGAGAATGAACAAGCCATTCTCGTTTCGTGCGACGTGCTTTATACATGCAAAGAAACTCAGAATCGGCTGCGGGAGCAAATAAAAGAAGCCCTGCCCGATTTCGATGTAAATAAGTTGTTTCTAAACGCGACGCATACCCATACCGCGCCTGGATTCAGCGATCTTGCGTTTAGGGGATTGTATGATGTAAGCCAGGATGACGGCGTTATGCAAGCCTCGGAATATGCGGATTTCTTTCTAGAACGTCTTCAACGCGCCGTGATCCAGGCATGGCAAAATCGCAGGCCGGGGGGAATGAGTTGGGGATTGGGGCAGGCGGTTATCGGCCGGAATCGCCGGGCTCATTATTTCGATGGATCTTCGGTGATGTATGGAAAAACCAATAAAGAAGATTTTTCCAACATCGAGGGATATGAAGATCATGACGTCAATATGATTTTCTTCTGGACGGAGAAAAGTGAGTTGGAGGGAGTCGTTATCAACATCGCCTGCCCCTCCCAGGAAACGGAGGGATTGAGCGTTGTCTCTGCCGATTTCTGGCATGATGTGCGACTCGAGATCCGCAAGCGGTTGGGCAAAGACGTGTTTATTCTTCCTCAATGCTCGGCGGCGGGCGATCTTTCTCCGCATCTGCTGTACAACGCGCGTGCGGAAGACATCATGAGAGAACGGCGAGGACTGACGCGACGCCGGGAAATCGCTCGACGGATCGCCGATGCGGTGGAGGAAGTCTTGCCTCTTTCGAGGGATGATATTATTTTTCAACCTATCTTCAAGCACACAAAAGCAAGCATCTCTCTTCCCATCCATGATCCAACATTGATTCCTTTCTATGAAACCGATTCAGTGAATCCGATCGAAATGCATGTGATTCGTTTGGGGGATGTCGCCATGGCTACTAACCCGTTCGAACTTTACTTGGATTACGGCATTCGAATCAAAGCGAAAAGTCCGGCCGTGTTGACTTTTCTCATCCAATTATCTTGTCAGCACAGCGGCTACCTCCCCACGGAAAAAGCGGTTCAGGGAGGCGGATACAGCGCGGATAAATTTATTGTCGGCCCGGAAGGCGGTCAAATTTTAGTGAAAGAAACAGGTCGCATCCTGAATGCGTTGTGGGATCAATAGAAATCCGTTGCAAAGAAGATAATCAGAGATAGGAGAATGGCGAGATGGGGAAAATCTATATTGGATTAAATGCGGAATTCTCTCGTAGTTCGGATAAGCCTTTCGAATGGGCGGTCGAAAAAGCAGCGGAAATGGGGTATCAATTTTTCGAACCGATGGTGCATTTTGGCCGGGAACTAATGAGCGAGGCGGGCTATTTTCATACCGTTTCGTTGTTCGACGATCCCTTTCGCATCAAAGAAGCGTGCGATCAGGCGGGCCTAACCATTTCCGGCCTCCAAGCGCACGGCCCGCTGGGACGACCGGATGTTCATGGAGAATATCTCAAATTGGCGATTCGCGCCGCCGCCGAGATTAGCGTTCCCGTCATCAATACGGATGAAGGCCTCAAAGCCAAGTGGACGACTGAAGAAGAAGACTTCGTATTGATCAAGTATACGTTGAAAGAAGCTTCGATGATTGCGGAGCGGCGGGGAGTCGTAATCGGCCTTGAGCCGCACGCCCAGTATTCCAAGACGCCGGAAGGCTTGGATCGCATTTACAATTTGGTCGATTCGTATGCCATCGGAATTAATTTCGATACGGGAAATGCGTTTCTCTGCGGACATGACGTCTATGCGTGGCTGGAGCGCGTGGCGGATCGCCTGGTGCACTTGCACGCCAAGGATATTTCGGTTGAACATTCAGAGGCGGAGCGAGGTCAGGTTACCGGAACGCCGGTGGGATGCGCTTGCGGCGAAGGCGTATTGGATTGGCGCAGAATCATCGATATTGTGCAAAACAATACGCCCCGCGATATCGTTTTCTCCGTCGAGTGCGGAACGCCGGATCAGGCCGCCAAAAGTTTAGAGCATCTTTCATCACTTCTACCGTAGAACAACTCTATTTACAATCGCCTTCAAGTCGCGCTATTCGCCTCATTAACATCAATCCCGCATCCGCTTTTCAAACGGATGCGGGATTGGAATATTCATAAGCGCCGATGTCGGAAACGGCGCCTGGGGAATCGCTCCCCATCATCTTTCTAAAGTCTCCATGATCGGCAAGGAAAGGCTGGCCAGGTTTAACAAAAAACCGACGCCGGCGCCGATAAAAACATGGATGACATAGAAAGTTATCGCATCGATGAATCCATCCAATTGAAACGCGTAGTAGATTAATCCGAAATAGACCAAGATCGTAAATGAACTGATTGCCGGTATCAAAGAAGCGATCGTTGTGAGAGCAACGATGATCCCCGCCGCCTGCATGTCCTCCAGCCAGGTTGATTCGCATTCGCTGTTCAACTTATCGAAGATGCGCCCCGTGATAAGCAGGACTGTAAAACCGATTGCTGCCTGTAGAATAATTATCAAAACAATATCCATTCGACACTACTCTCTTCCTGTCTCTTGATTTTCTTTCCCCATCAGAAATTTTCAATCAATACAGACTATTTAACGATTTACTCACGATTTTGTTTGACTTTTTTCTGTAGCAAAGTTTGTGATAGGGAATGTCGTATAGGTTGTGATCTCATGACAAACCTTACGGCAATCGTCGGTTTTAGGTTCTTCGATTCATCCCCTTAATGAATCGGCGCGCTTTTTTGCATCACATTGAATAACTGAACATTGCGAATGAACGAGCGGCCTGAAGCATACGTAATGGGTTCTCCGCCATTCGCATATCGAATGACATTGGAAATGCAGGAATCTGTCAGAGATCCCGCAATCAGAATAGTGTGCGTGGAAGTTCCTGTAATGTTGTTGATCAGCAGTCGGTTCGTATCGCCGAGCGGAGTGACTCCACCCCACTTTGGATTGGCGTCGCCGATTTTCAGAGTGGCTTTGCACGGTTGTCCTGGAGGCGATGTATCGATGAGTCCGTCCAGTACAATATTATATAACCGTAAACCTCCCGCGTTCAAAAAGCGAACAACGTGGTGGCCTCCTTGTGAGAAGCCGGTAATTTGTTTGATAAAGATATTTCGGATGTCATCAAATCCGTTTTCCCGGCAGTTGGCGGCGCTGACCATGGTCGAGGTCTGGCTGCCCGCTTTGGCGTTTTTATTATTGATGTTTGTCAGCGCGACTAAATCGTCGCCGGTTTGTCCGGAAATTCTTTCGATATGAATGTCATGGCATCCCTGCCGCAGGTCGAGTCCATCCTGGTTAAGAATGGTTTCACGGACGCCGTTGATCTCCTTATAACCGGTCGAAGAGAAATGGATGTCTATCACCTTCCCGAAACTGCACCGTTCGAGTGAGATCGCCCAGCAATGAGAATCTTTGATCTGCAGATTTTGGATGCTGAAATGTTCTACATAGGACAACAGAATGCCGATGTTGCGCCAGTCGCCGGTTTGGCTTTCTCCCGGGCGGGCGGCATCCGTCCCGTAGGAATGTTTGCCCAATGTTTTTGCACTGTCGCCCGTAGCGCGGGGATTATCGGCGCCCTCGAGCAATACGCTACCGATTCCATAAATGTGAATATGCTTCATTGGACGAATATCGGTTATTCCAAGTCTGCAGTTGGCGCTCCGGATCATGTTGTCCCGGCATCGGTCTGACAGTTTGATATGGCAGTTGTTGAGTTCAAGGACGGTGTTGTCTTCCACAAGAATCGCCGAATCGAGCATCCATGTTTGGCTTTCTGAATCCTGCTTCACATTAAGCCGGGGGATGACGACGCGAAGTCCGTTTTGCGATGCAGTGCGAATGGCCTGATTGATTCTCTCCACATCGGTTCCCTGAAAAGAATTGGGGGAGACAGTCAATTCTTCCCGATATGCGCGAGGCTGTTCAGCCGCCGCATCCGCCCGCGATGACGCGATGGAACAGAACACTATGACTGCTGCTGCAAAAACAGATGGAACATATAAAGTACTATTTTTCATGTTCAACTTTCCTCCATGATTTGAAATAAGTCGAAATAAGTCGATCTCTCTAGTAATCTCCCCCTCAGCGCCAATCTCGAAATCTGTCTGCGTTCCGAAACCGGCATTTTGAAGCCTTTTTACCAGCGGGCGAGGCGAAATAAAAATACGAATACCAAATTAACTCCAACAACAAACCGAGAAAATTCCACAATACGCCTTCTTGGCGGCTTCCGGAATGATCAAACGGCGGATCGTCGAGATTAAGTGGAGTTTGTTATGACTTTAATTATTATTCATCAATACTTTAAATGCCATCTTCCTTCGGATTTTTCTTCACGAATTCAGGATGATTTTTGTTTGATTCACAATGTGATTTTCGCAAATCAATAAAATAGTGATTTTTCATAAAATTAATTGACAATTAATCCAACTTATGAAAGAATTATCCGAATTATCGAGTCAATATCTTTTTAAATGAATGGGAGGAATACCTATGAAAAACCTCCAGACATTCTGCTTTTTGTTACTTGTCGTTGCGGCAACGTCGTCGTTCGCTCAAGACAGGTTTATCGATTGCCGGAAATTCGATTCATCGATCACTATTGTCATTGATGGCGACGGAGGAGATTGGCCGTTAACCAGCTATGGCTCGCCCGCTTTACTGGATAGCGACCTGAACGTGATCAGAGGCGACCATTTCATCATCGATCCCGAGACAGCCAATTACGACAACCAAGACAATACCAACGCCTATGAAGGTCCTGAAGACATCGACGCGACGACCTATATCGGATGGGACGACGAAGCATTCTTTGTCTTGAATATTGTCACCGACGATAAAATCGGTTTCGAACACGCCAACGCCGATACGATCGATGCAGATGGGTATCTAACCGGCGCCAGTACGGGATGGACTAATGACGGCATTGAGTTCTGGCTGGACAACGACAACAACCGTGAACCTCCTAACATCCAGGACGACCAGACGTCGCCCAACGACCTGCAGTTCAACGTACTGATCGACGACGCGCTTCAGCGTCTCGATTACCCTGACATCGACGAATTCGACATCGGGATGACTCCGAACTATACGTTCCAATATAAAGAAATATTTCGGTGCGGTGCGGATTTCAACGATGGCGGCGACTTGGAATACGAAACGTTAGATACAATCGAAACCGCCACGATCATCGATGAAGACCGAAAAGGCTACACCATGGAGATCCGGATTCCCTGGGGCACTTTTTATGAGTTCAATCCCGACGCGCCCATTGGCTTCAGCATCAGCTGGACGGATTGGGACGACGGAGAATTCAGCCACTGGATCTGGCACGGAACCGTCGACGCCCAGACGTCCGATTACAAAGAAATGAGATTCACCAGTGATAATCCGCTTGGAGGCGTTTCTATCTCAACTTGGTCGATCTACTAATTAAATCAATGAGTGGAATGTTAAAAAATGACTGTTTGCATCGTTGGATGTGCAATCAGTCATTTTTTTTCGCTTGTTTTTTTATAATAGAATTCATGCAAATATGGGGAGAATCCGTCTGCTCTCGTCCTCTATTTCGAGATGCAAGCATGGATCTTGGAATTACCTTCGTCCATCATTCAGGCGTTCGTGAGAAGAAAGATTACATCTTCGAAACCAAAGGCGGAGGCTTGTTGTGCGTCGATCTCGATGGTGACGATCTTCCCGAACTATACTTCGTTTCGGCAACCACTCTGGATTTACGGGAGACTCCTGAGTCGCCTCGAAACGCTCTCTACAAACGGCAGCCGGACGGGAGTTACAAAAACATAGCAAAGCAATCGGGCGTCGACGATCCCGGCTGGGGGATGGGCGGCTGCGCGGGAGATATCGATAACGACGGCGATACAGACTTTTATATCACTAACTTTGGCGAGAACCGCCTGTATATCAATCGGGGCGATGGGACCTTTTCCGAAGAAGCGCGCGCCCGAAGCGTAGACTGCCCTGGGATGAGCACCGGCTCTGCGTTCGGCGACGCCGATGGAGACGGCTGGCTTGACCTCTATGTATGCAACTACATCGATTGGACTTGGGAGAATATCCCCCAAGGACCTGAACGTTACGGAAACTGGCGCGGACTCTCCGTCCATGCCGGACCTCGAGGCCTCCCTAGAGCTCAAGACCGTTTCTATCACAATCGCGGCGATGGATTTTTTGAAGACTGGACGCAAAAAAACGGTGTGGGAAAGGTCCAACCACAATACGGTTTCCAACCGGTCTGGTTTGATGCCGACGGCGATGGCGACCACGATATCTTTGTCGCTAACGATTCCTGCCCGAACTATCTGTTCATCAATGACGGAAAGGGGATGTTCAACGAAGACGGCTTTCTGCGGGGTGTCGCCTATAGCAACGACGGCGGCGAACAAGGCTCCATGGGAGTGGATCTCGGCGATTTAAATGGGGATGGCCTTTTCGACATCGTCATGACCGCGTGGGCGCAGGAAAACAACTGCCTCTTTCTGTCCCAGGGATTGGGATTCTTCCAAGATTTCGCTTTCACAGCCGGATTTGGATCGATAACAACCCCCTGTGTTGGGTGGGGAACAGTGCTGTTCGATTACGACAACGACGGCGACCAGGACCTCTTCTTCGCCAACGGTCATGTGTTCCCCGAATCGAATCATCCCGGCCTGGGAACATCGTACGCGCAACAGGATTTTCTATTTGAAAACCAGGGCGGCTTCCAGTTTAAAAACGTCACTCAAGACGTAGGTCTCACATCCAGCCCGGCGCGTATTAGCCGCAGCGCGACTGTGGGGGATCTGGATGGCGACGGCGATCTCGATCTCATCGTTCAGAACCTCAACGAAACGCCGGCCGTCTGGCTGAACGAGGGCGGCAGCCAATCGAATCACTGGCTGCGGGTGCGTTGCCAGTCGACAGCGAACTGCAATCCCATCGGCAGCACGATCGAAATTCATACCGGCGACGCCGTTCAGCGGCGTCTCATATCAAGCGGCAGCAGCGTGTTCTCTCAAAAAGAACTAACCGCTCACTTCGGCCTGGGCGACGTCGATCGCGTGGATAAAATCATCATTAAAAACAACCGACTCGACGATATCATTATCAAAAACGTCAACGCCGATAGACTGATCACCGTAGAATTGAAAAACCAATGAACGTGCGCTCTCTTTTCCCCATTGCAGCATCCGTCTTGTGTTTCGCACTTACTGTGGATTCAGCGGAAGAGGCTGTTCAACAATCTCGTTCGATCGATCGCGAAATCCAACAAATCGAACGGCTCGTTCAACAAAACAATTACATTGACTGTGTCACTGAATGCATCCAGCTGCTCGAACGGGATGACGCTTTGGCCGATGTCCACTACTACCTGGCCAAATCGTTGCGGATCGTTCGCGGGAATCCCCAAAAGTGTTTGATGCATGCACGGAAAGCCGTCGAGTTAGAACCTTCGTTCCCTCATCAAAAAGAATTACTGAACGTCCTGTACTTTTTAAAACGCTACGAAGAAGCTCAGCGCTTGGCGGAATCGCTGTTACGGAAGAGGGATGATCCTGACATTCATTACAACTTGGCCGTCATTGCCATGCGGCTTGGTGATAGAGATGCGATGCGCACACGGCTCGAACTGATGCTCAAAACGCATCCAGATTTCGTTTCGGCCCTGATCCTGCGCGCGTCGGACTTTATCGATCAACACCAGTACGAAACAGCGGCGCCGTGGATCGAACGGGCGTTATCTCTCGATCCCGACCACGTTCAGGCCAACTACCTGCAAGGCCGAGTTGCCTTTCAATCCCAAGATTACCAACAGGCGGCCAAGGCGTTCGAACGAGTCGTCGATCTCGATCCCCTGCATCACCACGCCCTCTTTCAACTAAGTCGCGCCTATACGTTTTTAGGCGATGCTGATAGTGCAATGCTGGTCCGCCGCAGTTTGGAAGCGGTCAAAGCATTATCCGAAGAACAAAAGGACCGATTTCGCATCTATCAACTCCATCATCCCGAAAACACGGAATCTTATTGGAACCTCTGTTCGTTTTATTTGGAAATTCAACGGGGGGACCTGGCTTCGCAGGCGCTGGAAAAACTGCTTGAACTCAATCCCCACCACGGCGATGCTTTATTAACCATGGCGGGAATCTTGATGGCGTCGCATCAGGATGAAAAAGCACTGCCTTATCTCGACCGTGCCGTTACGATTCCGTCAAAGCAAGCTGCCGCGCGAATCGCCCGTGCAATGGCATATTATCGTCTCGAACGCTGCGACTGCGCCGAAGCGGATTGCACAGCGATCCTGAAAGGCGATCCAGCGCATATAAAAGCCAGGCAATTACTGGATGCGATCCAACGAAAAAAAGAAACGAAATAGTACGCCTCGATTTCAAAGCTATTCTTCTCTCCAACAAGATTCCGCATTTATCTACTGCGAACAGTTCCCTCCCAAAGATTAGGCAAGATAAGAGTCTGCAAGATCAATGAATGCGCTTCTTGAATTCCATCGATATGGGTTTTAGTTATGAGTATTTATGGAAAATGAACTCTATGATATAACGATGTATTGTTAAGCGATTAGCGGCGGTTCGATTCGTGTTTAAAAGAGGCGCATGGCTCCAAATAAACAATAACTCTAAGCATCGACGACGAGAGATTAAGTGTAGATGCTTATCCTTGGAGAATTCAATGAATTTACGTTCTTACTATTTTGTTATCTTGCTTCTGGGGGCGGCGATTGCGTCCTTTTCACTTCAGGCTGCCGCCGTCGAGAAAGAATATCCCGTTCCCATTACGTACGCGGAATGGATTACGGCTGGAATGATTGATGCGGATGAAGCGCTCGCGATTGGATCAAAGGGAGTGCACGTCATGCCGGGGGAATCAACGCCCGGTCAAAAAAGACCTTTGCCGATTTTTCGTAAATCCTTTATTCTAGAAGACTCCTCTATTACAAGCGCGCGGGCGGCGATCTGCGGTCTTGGGCATTTCGAATTGTCTGTCAATGGAGAGAAGGTCGGGGATCATTTTCTTGATCCGCCTTGGTCCGACTATGCTGACTCTTGTTATTATGTTCGCTTCGACGTTGCCGAGCTTCTAAAGCCGGGTGAAAATGTGATCGGCGTAATGTTGGGCAACGGCATGTATAACGTCAGCGGCGGCCGGTACGCCAAGTTTATCGGCTCCTTCGGTCCTCCCAAACTCATTTTTTGCCTTGTGGTTTCGCAAGGCGGCAAAGAACAGATTATTCTCAGCGACGACACATGGAAAACCGATGAAGGCCCTATAACCTTCAGCTGCATCTACGGCGGCGAGGATTATGACGCACGAAGAGAACAGCCCGGCTGGGATCAATCCGGTTTCGACGACAGCCGTTGGAAATCCGTGAAAGTTGTCGATGGGCCCGGAGGCAAACTGCGCCCAGCCTCCTCGCCGCCTATCAAGGTTATTCGCCATCTGCAGCCGGCGTCGGTCATGAAACTGGAGGATGGACGATACGAGATCGATCTGGGTGAAAATTTATCGGCGCGTCCGGTTATCAAGGTGAAAGGAAAAGCAGGTGGCCGGGTGACTATTGAGACCGCAGAACGCAAAGGCCAGCCGTGGGCTGGACACTCTTACACGTATACGCTCAAAGGGAGTGCGGCGCCGGAATTCTTTGCGCCTCGCTTCACCTATTTCGGATTTCAGTACCTTTACGTGGATGGAGTTGCATGGGGAAATGACAACAAGAACGCTGATGATCTGCCTGTATTAGTCGATGTGGGTGCGGATTTTATCAGCAGCTGCGGATCGCGAATCGGCTCATTCGCTTGCAGCAATCCGCTATTCAATGAAATCGACGCCATGATCGATCGTTCCGTGGCCAGCAACCTTCAACACGTACTGACTGACTGTCCGCACCGGGAAAAACTGGGCTGGCTCGAAGTGGCTCATCTCATGGGGCCGTCGATCCTCTTCCATTACGATATGGGGGAACTATACCGCAAAATCTGCCGGGATACGACCGAATCTCAGTTGGATAATGGACTAGTTCCCGACATCGCTCCGGAATATGTCCGCTTTAAGGATGGATTCTTCGAGTCGCCCGAATGGGGCAGCGCATCCGTGCAGCTTCCGTGGCTGATTTACCAGTGGTATGGCGACGATCAAATCCTGCGTGAACAGTACCCGACGATGGTTCGTTACACTGATTATCTGGCTAGTACGCGCAACAAGGCGGGGCTGGTCAAAGGGGGGGTAGGCGATTGGTATGACTGGACGCCCGACAAGGGGCATGCCGGCTACTCACAGCTCACGCCAAAGGAATTGACCGCCACATGTATGCTTTACGACAATGTGCGCATACTCAGGCAAACGGCCGCAATGCAAGGCAAGACAACTGATGCGAAAAAATGGCAAGACTTGATGGATGAAGTGCGCCGGGATTTCCAGGCCGCCTATTATGACAAGGAGAACAAGACCGTGGCCTCCGGCAGTCAATGCGCTCTCGCCCTCGGATTGTATTTTAACCTTGTGCCTGCCGGGGATCGGGAAGCGGTTCTTGCCAGCCTGGTTCGCGATATTGAAAAAAATCAATTCCGGCCGAGCACGGGTGAAGTGAGTTTTCGTTATCTGGTGTTGGCCCTTGCGGAAGCAGGACGTTCCGACGTTGTCTATCGCATGATCAACCGCACCGATCCGCCCGGTTATGGCTGCATGCTCAAACAGTATGGTCTGAAAACCTTGTCGGAGCGTTGGGATCAGCCCGGTTCGTCGTTGAACCACTGCATGTTCGGACACATCCAGGAATGGTTTCAAAAATACTTGCTTGGCATCCGTCAAGCGCCCGGCGGCACAGGTTATGAAAAGGTACTCATCGATCCTTTCATTCCCGGCGACCTCGAATGGGCCAAGGGATCATTCGATTCTCCAAACGGTCTCATCGAAGTCTCCTGGATTAAAAAGGACGGGATGGTGGAATTGACCGTCAAATCTGAAAAGGCGGATGTTATCGCGCCGCCGGAGCGAAAGGACATTCAGTGGATATTTCAATGAGAATATCTCTGCAGCGAATCGTTGCTCTCCCGGAAATTCTCGAGTTGTTTTCGCGGCGAATCCGCCCCGGGAATTCGCCGAGACTCCGAATTATCTTTAATGAGTCAAAATATAGAGTAGGAGCATGATAAACGTAGCCGGTGCAACTTCAGTCGGGCTGCACCCTCCTTACCGTTGCACCGGCTTAGCTCGGAGAAGATAATCACGTTTCCTTTTTTAATACAATGCCCATTCCGAAATGTTCGTATCTGCTTCGATGAAAAACATCGATTCTACGCCTTGCGATTCCCATGGGAAAGTCGGATTGTTGCAACTGAACCACTCCAGCGCGCCGTTATCATAGTCGATGGCCAATACGGCGAATCCCACTTCATCACCCGTATGGGGCGGGAACACATCATTAGCAAAATCGCCTTGCATAGCGCTCCAGGGGATCTTGATTTCCACCATCCAATCGCTGGTATCGGCATCAATTTTTCCGGCGAATTCAGATTGCCCCATGATCTCGGTCGTAAGCCATCCGCCAAAGTCGTTCTTTGCCAGAATAGTTCCATCCGGCCCTGCGGGAGCGATCGTAGGAATATACATCGAACCAGCTTGTTTGATGGATGGATTTTCGGCGAATACGAACTGGAGCGTATCCGAACCGTTTGGATCGGGGCCGACGAACGAATAATTATCGTCCTGCGCCGAGACCGCCGCATAAAAATATTCATCATCCCACATGAAATAATAACTCGCGTTGAAATCTTCCAGGCTGGTATTATCGATCATATTCAGATTTGTAAGATTTCCGTTGTGATTGAACTGCGGGAAAAAAGGATCGGCGATTCCGCGAACCGTATCCCGATTCATCACTAACACCTGCGCTCCCTCGTATTCCGTCGCGGAAACATCGCCGTCGATGACGATCGATTGGCCCGCCGACAATTTCATCGCATTGACAGGCCATCCCGGATTTTCGATTGGTATTTCTTCAGGCATCTTAATGTCGACAAAAATATCGTCGAAAAAGAAGACTTTGCCTTCTGGATTTTTCGAATACAACTGCACTTTCAACTCTGACCGTTGCGCCGGTTCGTATTTCAATTCCAACGTACTCTGAAATTGGAACCATTCGTCGAATACGGTCACTGGCGTATTGGGGCTTAGGTTCTCTGCCGAACCGTCGAATTCACGAATCCGAAACCACAAATCCGAATTCGCATCCCATGAATCCGCTGGTATTTTCACCGCGCCGACCACCGAAACCAGCGTCCCCTTTTCCAATTCCAATCCCCCAACAATGTCCTGTGAAAGAGCGTGATACTTGTCCGATCCCAAACCGGTCGCCCCCATCGACGCTACGCCCGAAAAGTATTCGTCCAGCGATTCGGTAAAGGCGTTGATGTCTCCTTGCCCTTCCAACTCCCACGGTTGGAGGCCAGGATACTCAAAATTGTTTTGTAGAATCCGATCGTCGACGAATCGCACCCAATCAATCTCCACGGTGTAGTCTTCGGGGATGTTATCGGGGAAATCGATGCGTATCCGGCTGATTTCCCCTCCCCAGGGCATCGGACTGTCACCGCCTTGCGGATCGCCGAGAAAATCAATGTAGACGATGTTCCATTCCCCTGGTTCAAAAATTTCATACCCAAAACTTCCGTGCTGCCCTGCCGCCGGGAAATAATACAACGCCGGCCCGCCAACACCCGTCGTATCGGCGGAAAATCGAATCCGAAACTCAACGCCGGTAATCGCATCCCCGTCCCACGATCCCTGCGGCCCGTTGACGAAGGGATCGGCCGAATTAGCGGCGATCTGTATAACTAGATTGCCGTCTTGGGCCTCGATGCTTTCTATACGATTGCCGGTCGTCCAGCCGTCCATGCCTTCGTTAAATTCAAAGCTCCAGGCGCGTACACCTAATGCGCCGGAAACCGCTAAACAGAGAATCATTAAGCAAACAAGTTTTCTCCACATGATCTTATCCTCCTTAGTAGAAGTCGTTCTTAGGAAGAAACGGAATCTCGTTTACCCTTCCTCGACGACGTTCATGCCCATCAATCGGGAAAGGTGATAAACGCTGTCCATGTGGTCGCCGTAAAATACGACTCGGTGCAGCAGCGTCATGGCGTCCTCCGTCTCAAGAACGCTGCTCCAGTTGGCGGCCATCTTCGTTGCGTCGCGAACTTCGGTGACAATCTGGGTGCGGCAGCCGTGGACCGACTTTTCCGGAACTTCGATGATCTTGCCTGTTGAAGCGAGAATCGTATTCAGGTTGACCATTTTGGTGCGCGTGATGGTTTCTCCAAGGCGGTATTGAACCTCGGGTACGCAGCCGCTGCCGCCGACTTCGGAATGCCCGCGCAGCAGGTATGGCGCTTCCTTGCCGTCCGGGCCGTCCATTTTCAGAGGCGCTGTACAATGGGCGGTCCAGAGAGCGTTGCGGGATGTGTCAAAAGTGGCGTTGCCCTGGAAGCCCGGGCGATCGATGGCGTATTGAAACAGGATCATTGTCAACAATGAATCCATATCTCCTTCGCATGCCGCGGGTATGCCGTTGTCGCGCAGGCGAGCGAATCCCAGGCAGGGGAATCCTTTCGACAGCCAGCCCATGCAGGTGCCTACTGCCAGCCCTTGAGCCTTTTCCCGCTCAACGAGATTCTGTATGGCTATACTGACGCGGGCGGCCTTCCGGATGTCCTCTTCGTTGGGCTCAACGATCTCCTTCGCATTCTTTGTCCATCGATCGATCTCGGCTTGCACTTCCTTATCGTCTGCGGCGGAGATCATATCGTCGAATGCTTTCTCTTCTATGGCTACAACATCAGCCCCGAGACGCTTTTTGACTTCCTCCGGAGACTGAGCGGGCGCAGTGCCTCGCGCCGGCGGAAAGAGGATGATTCGAGTCTTCTGCATCATGGGAATGACTCTCAGCAGACGGAGGGCTCGTTCGAGTTCGTTAAAGTCTCTGCTGGCAAGAAGAGTAACGCGATGTCCCTGACGATGCCAGCGGGGAGCATACATCCAATCATGGCCGCTGGCCGGCAGTGAGAATAACGCCATGGGATGATTTCCATCCAGAATCGGCTTCACGACTCTCGTTAAGGCAAAATTCCGTACATTGATCGCAAGAACCGGCGTTCCCGGACCCGCTTTTTCCAACAAAGCCGCAGTTTGCTCGACGTTTCTCGAATTCCCCACGATGAGTTCAATATTTCCCAGTTTCTTTTCCACCTGAGCCATGTGAGATTTCATGGCCTCCACCTGGCTTGCGCCGGTTCCCCAGTCGCGATCCTCCGGCGCAGGTTCGCCCGTGAAAATGACGCAAATTCGAACCTTTCCCTGAGGTCGAGGGGGAATCTGCGAAGCCCATGCATGGGGCCAGGAGGCGTCGGCAAGCATTATTCCAGTAGCCAATCCCGTCCCCAAGAATTCTCGTCGCGTACATTGTTCACACATAACGATAACCTCCATGTAATTTAGTGAATGTAAGATCTTCTTTGAAATAACCGGCGAATAGCGCCGCGGCTATACGAAATCGAATGTACAAAACTCTTTGCCTCTATAAACGTATTTTTTAAAACCTCCAGTTACATGAAAAAACCCACACGCTGTATGAGACTTTTCTTCATACTATCATTTCCGAACTCGATAGGTCTAGCGAACCTTTAAATATTGGCTCTATTCCGTGCGTCAAATGCCGGGTTGTTTCATTGTGCCGGCTGTTATGTTGATCCATCCGTGAGAAAATGAGCCTGACGATTTCGATGAAACTCGTGTTCATTGGGAGGCGGAAATCTGAATAAATCAATTAATTCCTAATTTTTCTTTAATTTCATTAAAGTTTGCGATATAAATATCCAATTCTCCCGGCGTCATGGTATCGAAGGTGAGGAAACGTCCATCCGGCGACACGGAAGCCCGGTTCCAACTTCCGGATTTTATGAGAAGAGGTGGCTCATCGAATGCATCTTTGACAGCATGCAACCCAAAACCATTTTCCTGCGACCAGCCTCCGTAAATCAGCCAGGAGGAATTGGGGATCCAACTGCACATTCCCGCGGCATTTATCAAATTTCGCAACACATTTCCCTCAAGGTCGAAGATCCGGAGATTCATGACATCCTCTTCTCGCACTTCTGACACGAGTTCCCGGCCGTCATCAGAAACGCGAGGCAGATGAAAATCCAAATCGAAGCACTCTTTCACATCCGCATTGGGCTCGGCTTTGGCCATGCAGACTTTTTTCGTGTTGTAATCATGAAAAACCAGGGTTTCGCTGTCAGGCATCCAACTGGGGTATCCGCCCATCGCCGCCTTAAATGGATCGCCGGCGCCATCGGCTTTAATTATCCACACCGATTCGGATTCTGTTGTTGGCCCTGCGCCTTTTTCTCTTTCTCTCTCCTCGACGACATACGCGATCCATCTGCCGTCAGGAGACCAAATGGGATCTTTCCCCACATTCGTCAGCCGCTTAGCCGTTGAGTCGCCCAGTTTTAAGACCATGATTCCGCCGCAAAGATCGATCCCCTCCGGCATGTCGGTGTAGGCGAGATGTTGATTGTCCGGATTCCAACAGGCTTGGGCGGCGTCCGTGATCAAAAGAGCCGAGCCGTAAAAATGATCGGGATCGAACTTCAATATTTCCGAAGTGCTTGGATCCGGCGCGTCCTGTGCGCCTGCCAGGGAAGCAATCATGATCAAACTGATGACAACCATACTTATCTTAGCCAATAATTTCTTCATGATCGATTTTCTCCTTGGAATATGAATATGGTGGAGATGGAAAACCATCCTTTACAACGCCGGAAATAGTGCTCTCTACAAAAATTTTCTCACGAAATATTGATGATTGTCAACAAACTTTTTCCGGAAAATTCAAAAGAATCTTGTTGCTTATTCTCTATATACAATTGATTTTATTAATATTTTAAGTGCTTTTTCCTCTTTTCGAGTTGATCCTCTTTCATGTTTTTCAACCATAGAATATAAAATGAATCGAAATAGATTTTTCATGATATTATTCATTGATCCGATTCATAACTCAGATAATATATGCTCGACATTTCAATCCTGTCTGGCTACTAGAGGAAATACGAAAAATCAGTACAATGACACCTATCTGACAAACACACTGGTAAATATACCCGTTTTCTGGGTCCGGCTTAGGAAGGCTTTATAGAACGATGAAAAAAATTGAAGCGATCATCAAACCTTTCAAACTGGATGAAGTAAAGGATGCTTTGAACGATATTGGCATTGTCGGCATGACCATATCGGAAGTTCGCGGCTTCGGCCGTCAAAAAGGCCATAAAGAATTATTTCGTGGAAGTGAATATGTCATCGATCTTCTGCCTAAAGTGAAGATCGAAGTGGTTGTGAACGATGACATCGCCGATCAAGTGGTCGAGACCATTATGAAAACCGCTCGCACGGGCAATATCGGCGATGGGAAAATTTTTGTATCCAGCCTTGACGCCACATACCGGATACGCACCGGCGAGGAAGGGATCAGCGCTATTTGATTTGCATGATTTATTGCATGATTTCCGGCGGCTTTTATCCCTAATCAAAAAAACATTGTTGATGTTCCGATTTTTTTAGGGCGTCCCCCGCAAATTGAATTTGTAGCGAAGCACTTCGGAGAACGTGCGCCCCGGCATGGAGATCGTGGGAAACGTTCTTTGGGAGAGGCGGATCGTCACCCAATCGGATGCGTGCAGCTGCGTGCGCACCTGACCGTCCAGAATCAGCAGCAATTCTTCCGCCGAATCGTTGAACCAGACATGCAATGTTTTTTCGCCGCCGAATACCAGCGGCCGGTTGAATAGAGAATGCGGCGATACGGGCGTGATCACCAGCGCCGCCAGATTGGGATCCAGGATCGGACCTCCGGCGGAAAGCGAATGGCCGGTTGAACCGGTGGCGGTCGACATGATCAAACCGTCCGCCCGATAGGCCAGCGCCGATTCGCGGTTTTCCCCCAGCCAGAGCTCCATCAGGCGGCCCGGCTGAGATCGGGTCAGCAGAGCCTCGTTGAGAGCCAGCGAATTGAAAACTTCCACGGGCTGTGATGTCGAAGTGCGGGTGATGCTGGTGCGTAAAAAATAGCGGTTTTGAATTTGCCAGCGCTGCTCGATCAGACATCGCAGGGCTATGTTTAATTCGTGCGAAGCGCACGAGGTCAGAAAACCGAATCCCCCCATGTTGATACCCAGCAATGGACGAGGCGAATCGGCCAATTCGCGAACGATGCCGAGTATTGTTCCATCTCCCCCCAAAACCACAATCGCATCGCAGCCTATGGCGCACTTTTTGATATGAGTTGTGTCGCTGTTCTTATGGTGAGGACAGATTTCCGCCTGGATTCCTGCATGCGTTAAAAAATCTTTGGCCTGAGTCGCCGATTCAAGCGCATGCTCCTTTTCGGAGTTGTAAATAATAAGAACATTACTGAGTTTGATCGGATTCATTGGATTTTTTGTCTGGGTTGGCATGGCTATGAGATTCCTGAACAATGGAGCGGATGGCGTCGGACGTCAGCGTTTCAGAGCCGCTGGGCGCTCCATATAAAAGAAATTCGATGTTCCCTGACTTTCCCGTGATTGGCGAGGGAGCAATCCCGACGGTTCGCCAACCTTTTTGTGACAAAAATAATACGCAATCCTCCAAGACTTCCGCGTGGTCATCCGCCTTTCGCACAATGCCTTTTTTCCCAACCCGGCCTTTCCCGATTTCGAATTGGGGCTTGATAAGAAGAATCGCAATGCCATCTTCTTTAATAATCCGCTGGATGGCGGGGAAAACCGTTCTGATACTGATGAAGGAGAGATCGGCGACTACGATATCCACCGCTTCGCCCAAATCTTCCCGCGTAAGGTATCGGGTGTTGGTGCGATCCATGACGACGACGCGCGGATCGATCTGCAAACTATAGGCCAGTTGCCCATAGCCGACGTCCATAGCATAGACTTTGCGGGCGCCGTGCTTCAACAGGCAGTCGGTGAATCCTCCCGTCGAGGCGCCCAGGTCGGCGGCGATGCATCCCGATGGATCGATCCCGAATCGTTTCAAGGCGCCTTCAAGTTTCAAACCGCCGCGGCTGACATAAGGGCTCTCCGGCTTCAGCAGTCGAATGGGGGCGTCTTTCGCCACTTTCACGCCGGGTTTGTCGCTCACTTCTTCTCGGACGAGAACGACGCCCGCTCGAATCAAGCGCTGGGCTTCGTTTCGATTGTCAGTCAGTTTTTTGTCGACCAACAGTTGATCCAATCGAATCTTTTCCATCGTACGAATTTTATCCTTACACCTCGTGCGAAAGAGGAGGCGCTTCTCCGCAGGCGGCCGCTCGCGCGCCGCAAAACTGCCCCCAGGCGGAAGACCAGGCGAAGCGGGGAATTTGCCGCATCGTTCGCAGCCATCGGCGGGATAACCGGGGACGGCGCATCATATACGAGGCGTCTTGAAGCATCGCGGCGACCGCTCCCTTTACGGCGCTGCGTCGAGTGGGCGTCGTGCGCACTCCGAACAACCGGTAGAGCAGATAGTGGTCGATCGCCCTGCGTTGAAATATGTATTCCGGTGACCGTTCGTGCGAATGCATAACGACGGCCTCCGGTTCGTACACTAGTTTATATCCTCCGCATAAAACGCGATACGCCCAATCGATGTCCTCTCCAAATGGAATCCGGGAAAATGGCGTTTCTTCCCAGACCTCCCGCCGAATCATGCTGGCGACGTTGTCGAACACGCAAGTCATATAACGATTCAAGGGAGAAAGAGCGTAAAAGGCGTTATTGGAAGAGATCTCCATGACTCGGCGTTTTTCTGAGCCCGCTATCCACGATTCAACGTCGCGGCGCACCAGGGGCGAAGCGTCTTTTCGGGGAATTTGGCGCGCAAATCCTCCCGCCGCGCCCTCTCTCTCAATCGATTCCATCAAGGTTAGCAAAAAATCGCTTCCCATAGGCAGTGCATCCTGCGTCATGAGGCAGATGAAATCGCCGCAGCTTTCTTGGACGCCCAGATTGCGGGTGGCGCCGTGATTGAAATCGCTTCGGTCGATCGTAATCACCTGCGCGTCGAATCGGCGAGCGCATTCGGGCGTCCCGTCATTTGAAGAAGAGTCGACGATGATCAATTCCGCTTGAGAATACTTGTCTTGAGAGCGTAAAGAAACCAGCGTCCGGCGCAGTCCACTGCCGGCGTTCAGTGTGGGGATGACAATGCTGAGAGATGGATTTTTTTTCTTCATCGACTCGCCTTGCATTTAGATAAAAAAGAATCGTCCAGAAACAACAAAATAATAAATGGATTTTTTCTTCGATTTTATATCATCTTATCTTTCGTTGTCCAAAAGATCAAAGGCTTTTCTTGCCGGCGCCGCGTCTGGCAGGGAGCAGCCGTTCAAGCGATTTGCTTTTGAAGACGCTCGCTTCCGCCTGCGAAGAGACGGGCTTTCTCCAGGCGGAGAACCGGGCTACACTCGCAGTATAAAAAAATCCACTGTCAATCCAACTCGTGCCAATGCGCATTTTATTGGTGAATCATACGTTTCCGCCCGCCTCTTTCGCCGGATCGGAGTTATGCGTCCTGAACCAGGCCAAGGAACTGCAGCGTCGCGGACATGAAGCGGCGGTTTTTTATCGAATAGCGGATCCTTCTCGAGACGAATACTCCATTGAAACAAGCGAATACGAGGGCGTTACAACATTCGCGATCAATTTTACGTATCGTTTCGTTCAGACATTTCAGGAAATCTATGTCAATTCGGCAGTCGCGGTTCGCTTTGCGCGCATACTGCGGCAGTGGCGTGCGGATGTCGTCCATTTCCATCATTTAACCAACTTATCCCTGTCGCTCGTGGATGAAGTCAAAGCCTTCGGAGCGCCGGCGGTCATGACGCTTCATGATTACTGGCTTCTCTGCCAGCGCGGTCAATTGCTCAAACAGGATTTGCAGTTGTGCTCCGGCCCGTCACTGGAAAACTGCCGATCGTGTTTAGCGCCGCAGCTCTTGCGCGGGCAATTTCAGCAATATGTTTCGTTCCTGCTGAAACATCGCATACGCCGAAGCGGCGGGCATCCCAATAAGATCGATTTACTGGATCTGCGTTGCACTCATATCGACAGCGAAGACCGGAGATTTGTCGGATTGACCTGCTTCGATCTCGGCGACCGCCGCGGAGAAACTCTTCTAGCCCACCCGGCTTCTTCGATTCGACGGCCTTTACGCCTGGAGCATCCCGCGGTTTTGGAAGCGTCCATCGGCATGCACCCCGCTACGTATGATCAAGAAGGCTATGGCGTACATTTTCAAATCGAAAGAGCGGGGCGCCTGCTTTTCCAAAAAGTTCTTAATCCCAAAAAAAATCCCGACCATCGCGGATGGCATGCGGTTCGGCTGGAATTGGCGCCCAGCGACGGAGAGGACGATTGCATCGTCTTACGAACTTTGCCCGAAAAAGAGGGCGATAATCGATTTTGCACGGCGGGATGGCGGAAGCCGGTCATTCATGCGCCAAATCTCCGGAAGAGTTCGCAATCCGATTTTTCGGAGCGAAAGAAACAAATCCAATCTCTTCTCTATGCAATGGCGGAACTGGTCTCCGACAGCGCCGCCGCCTTTTCGATGCAAGCCAATGAAGGCATCCATCATCGAATGAACTGGGCGCGCCGGGTGATGGAAAACGTGGATATGTTTATTTCGCCCTCCCGTTTTTTGTGCGATTTTTTCATTCAGCATGATCTACCGGAGTATAAAATTCAATTTTTGGATAACGGTTTTGAACCTTCTCGAACGGCTGCGCCAAGAATGCGTCATAAACCCATTCGCTTCGGCTACATCGGGACATGGATCCCTTCCAAAGGCGTGAATTTGGCTTTGAAAGCCTTTCAAACCGTCGATCCATCAGATGCAAAACTCATCGTACACGGCTTTTTCCCCGGCTATGACGGGATGGAGGATTATGAATCCTACCTTCAATCCTTAGCGGGATCTTCCGTCGAATGGGGTCGAAAATACGATCCGAGCGAAGTCCCGGATTTATTGCAGGAAATCGATTGTCTGATCATGCCTTCGATTTGGTGGGAAAATTCTCCTCTGACGATTCACGAATCCTTCCTGGCCGGCGTTCCTGTGATTACGGCGGATGTCGGAGGGATGGCGGAGCAAGTGCGGGACGGCGGCGGGATGGTTTTTCGGCATCGCGATGTGAACAGCCTGCGATCCGTCGTCCAAAACATCATCCGAAAGCCGGAAATCCTGGATGTCTTGAGACATTCCATTCCCGGCGTACAATCATTGACAGGTCATGTAGATTATTTGATTCAACTATATGCCAATCTTCTCGTTCGAAACAAAAACGAATAAAAAGCGGAGTTGGGATGGAAGAGATCGTTTACAGCGCTTTTGCAGAAATTTACGACCAGGTTATGCGCGATGTGGATTATGGAAGCTGGGCTCGCCATATTCTTCGTTTGGCGCAGAAATTTGATATCCCTTCACGCAAAATCCTGGAGCTGGCCTGCGGCACGGGAGGGCACGCCCTGCAGCTTTCGCGTATGGGATGCGATGTGATCGGCGTGGATCGGTCGGCGACCATGCTTCGCATCGCTGGAGAAAAGCGGAATGACGCCGACATTCAACTCGACCTGCATCAAGGCGAGATGGATTCTTTCTCTTCTCTCGGACTGGAGCGAGATTTCGATTTGGCGATCTGTCTTTATGACAGCCTGAATTACATTCTGGAGGAAGAAAAAATTGAACGCTGCTTCCGCGAAGTCTACGCTCATTTAAGAGGGGGGGGAGGCTTCATTTTCGACGTGACAACTGAATATAACCTTCTTCAGAATTTTTCGGGATATACGTTCGCCGAAAATTTCGAAAACGCTTCGTATATATGGGAAAACGATTACGATATCATAAATAAAATCTGCTCGTCCAAAGTGACTGTTTTTTACTTATCGAACGGGCATTTTGAAAAGCAGGTGGAAGTCCACCGGCAGCGGGTTTACCCGACAAGTTTATTATTGGATCTGCTCAAACAAGCGGGATTCGAACTATGCGGCTATTATCATGATTTGAGCGAAAAGCCTGTAAAGCGAGAATGCGAGCGCATCCATTTTGTCTGCCGTAAAGCAAAGCATCCTTCATGACGCGGCGAGAACGTCGTTTCGCCGGCGCGTAATGCGGTAAATCGCAATGGCCGCGAATGCCGTCAAGACGGCCGCCTGCACAGTTCGCTTCTCGGCATGGCGGCTGTAAAGAAAGACTGCCAACCCTAGCAGAACGCTTTCCCATAAAATCCAACTCGGGAAAAAGATGGTGGAGGGGGCGCGAAGGATATCCAGCACATCGATTCCGCTGGGAAACTTGTATTCGACAAACGGCCAAAACCAGGGATTAAAATCGACGTCGGCAATCAAGTGAGAAATATGGCCGATCATGTAGGAATAGGCGGTTTTCCGATTGAACAACCAGTAGGCGATCAGTGTGGCGACGAACAATCCGAAAAAACTGTGCATCGCGTATCGACCGTACGGTGTAATATGAAACAGATCGTTCAGCGGTTTGTCGATAATGTCCGGCAGGATTCCTCCGATGATCACGGGAATCCAATCCGCGTGGAAATACCGATTGCCCAAGATGGAAAAAGCGAGATGCCCGGGGACAGGGTACACGACAGCCTCCTAAAATGTTTTAATCGCACGGGATGGTAGCAGAGGCGCCGCGTTATACAAGGGTATGATTTTTGCAACGGCTGCTGAGAGTAAGAATTGAAAAGCGGAGAAAAATAAAGGAATTAAATGAGAAAAAAAAGAGGGGCCGGCCTCCCAGCCGCTTTTCATCATTTCATCCTGTTTGGCTTCTTCATATAACGACTATTCCGCCGCGGAGGTGGATCCTGCCGCAAGAGTCAGGAAGCCGTAGGCGACTTCATGATGAGGGCGGCCGCTCCAGTTCAACTGGGCTTTGCGGTTGCTCCCATCATCGTCATTGATGCAGATATCGAAACCACTAGCGGCGCCGTCCGCTGGATCGGAAAGGTTGGCTTTCAATATTTTAAATTCAACTTGATAGCCAGTATTGGTCAGGGAGGCGGCGCCGACCCAGTCTTCATTGATGACTGAGTCATTGGCTTTCAAGTCGCGATGAATGACATTCGACGTTAATACGTATTGGCCTTCGAATCCCCGCGTGCCACTGCCGGATTCGTTGCTGTCATCCGCATCAAACAGAATTTCGCAGGAGTCGTCCTCGCAGGTGCTGGCGCCTTCTTCTCCGGGCGCGGCGTCGGCATAGGAAGCGCAATCTGAGTCTTGGTTTTATCTAGAGTCGCCCGGTCGGCAACGGCCAAGCCGCAGGCTATGGTCATCATCAGACATTCATGAGATTCAATTCCTGACCGCCTTCGAACATCTGACGATTTTTTTCTTGAAGTCCGCATAGATGGTCCTGCATAACCATCTCGGGTAGACTTGCATCCCTTTGCTGAAGGTTTATATTTGGAAGAGCGAATATAGGATATGTATTTAATATGTAATATTTGCTTGTAGTCCGGATGGTTAGAATTCATGCTTTTGATGCCAATAGTGTTTTCCAATTATTGATTTATTTACGAACCAGTAAAATTGTTCACTTTGAAGTTGTCAAAAATTTTGTGAATATACAAATTATGGCGTTTGAACAGAAAATCGAAACGCCATAAAATTTGAACGAAATAGCGTTTTGGAGATGCATTCGGTATATCAAAATTTATGATCGAGTCGAGGAAATCCATGAAAAAGCCGAAAACGTTTTACTCAACCCAAGGCGATCAAGGATTCACCGAAATAGGCGGGGGAGTGCGTGTGCCGAAAGACGCTCTGCAGGTAGAGGCCTGCGGCGCCGTGCATGAATTGAACTCTCTCCTGGGATTGGCTATTTCACTGGGCGTCTCTCCTGAATTGATTCCCATTCTGCTGCAGATTCAGAGTGATTTGTTTTATCTGAGCGAAGAATTATCGTACACGTCGAATCCCGAGAAGAATCAGAAAATCGCTACGATAGAAAGCCGGCATGTGAAAGCGTTGGAGAAGCATATCGAGTCGTTGACGGAAGCGTTGGATTCATTGGAAGGACGGATCGTACCGGGGGGGAGTTTGCCGGCGTCCGTCCTGCATTTGGCGCGGAGCGTATGTTGGCGCGTGGAGCGGCGCGCCGTCTCTCTGCTGCGTCAGTGGGAGGAAGACAGTCGATATGTCTTGAAATATTTGAATCGCCTGTCGGATTTAATGTTCATCATGGCGCGCTTTCAGAATCGGCAGGATGGCTTATCGGAAACCGAGTGGCCGGGGAAGGGGCGAATGTAGATCGAATTCGCGCGATGCAAGGCCGCCGTCAGCCGGATTCAAGAGTGGATCATCATCTGAATTTCGGTTCTGTATTTTTGCGGATTACCTTTGAAGATCATCCCTGGCCCTTTTAGGTAGATTTCGCGGATGGGTTGATCCGTTTGGCATCCATTTTCTTGGATATAAGCGGATAGCGCTTCGTAGGAGCGGCCGAGTTGTTCATAGGGGCCGATGTGGACGAGGCTGATGCATCGACTGCCGGGCAGTGTGCGGACAGAAATGCCTTCCACTTGTTGACTCCGCCGGATGGGGAAGCAGGATTCAATATCGGCGTCGATCTCTTTGTATTGAGGATCGTAATAGAGATTGAAGGGTTTGCCGCAAATCCAGCGGCCCATTTTTCGGCCGATCCAGCGGAAATATTTCCCGCAATCCCCGTATTTTCCTTTGTAGCGGATGCCTGCAATCAACATATCTTCGACTTGTTTTTCGACTATTTCAGGAGACGATTGCTCTGGGGGCATGAGATTCTCTCTTTCGTCGCTTATTCGCTTCATGGCTATGATCTTGGAGAGAGAGGGAATGTCAAGATCTATTGATGATTACGGATTTAATCGCGAGGTCTATGCTGTTGAAATATTGATTGGATTATCTTCAATCTAAATTGGAGGGGAAAAAAATCAAACGGCAAGTTCAATTAAGATTGTTGATTTGCTACTCTGATGTTTGAGATGGAAGATGGGAGGATGGATATGCGGAAGAGCTTCACGTTAATAGAACTTCTTATTGTTGTTGCAATTATAGGGATCTTGGCCGCGATTGCAGTTCCGAATTTTCTCAATGCGCAAATTCGGGCGGGAATATCTCGAGTCAAGGCCGATTTTAAAGCAATTTCGACCGCCATGGAATTATACTATCTTGACAACAATGATTACCCGCCGGACGTAACGGGTCCGAACGACGAAACGCGATCCTATTATGTTTTGACGACTCCCGTGGCGTATGTGACCAGTTTGGAAATCTTTCGAGATTATTTCACAAGTAAAGCGGGCCGTTCGGATGAAGCCGGCCGTATACGCAATTATTATGATTATGGCGGCGGCAGCGCCCGTTTCGCCGATAAACAAAGCAGTTTTTATCATACGTACAATGTGGGATATGTGGTCATCAGTTTCGCGCCCGACCGTTCGTTGCAGTATCCCTGGGGGCAGGCCGCTTGTCTGAATTTGAAGGAGCGCAATCAAGCCGGCCGAAATTATCTATTCGACGCATCCAATGGACTCAACAGCCGGGGGGATCTGATCGTGACCGGGCTGGGCATCATGAATCAATAAAATGGATTGGGGAAAAAATGGAATGATGATTCCCTCCTGCGTCAGCCGCGCGATTCCGCTTGAGATCTTCAGGAAAAAGATCCGATGAAGGCTGTTTTCTTGGCAGCGATCGAACATTATCGGATGGATAAGTAGGGGCGGATATTGCCGGGTTTTGAGAAGACAATCTGCCATACATGATTGCGGCGAGCCCGGAAAGTTCCCGCCGACGATAGCAGATAATAAGACCAGATTCTATAGAAGCGGCTGTCATACCTTGATTCAATGGTTTTCCAGTTTTGTACAAAATTTCGATGCCATGACATCAATGTTTTGTCATAATCCAGGCCGAAATTATGCCAGTCTTCCATGACGAATAGATCTTCGACCGCTTTTCCAATCTGAGCGATTGAGGGAATTAAGGAATTGGGGAAGATGTATTTGTCAATCCACGGATCGGTTGCGATTTGAGATCGGCCGCCTCCGATGGTATGGAGTAAAAAAATCCCATCATGCTTTAAATGCCGGTCGACTGATTCCATATACACGCGGTAGTTTTTATAGCCGACGTGTTCAATCATGCCGATGGAGACTATCCGATCGAATTCTCCCTGGATGTTCCTGTAATCAGAGTAGAGGAATTCTACGGGGAGGCCTTTACATGATTCTTTCGCCCACTCTATTTGATTTTTCGAAACGGTTATTCCCGTACCCCTCACAGCATAGCGGGAGGCGGCGTGCTTAAGGAAACTGCCCCATCCGCAGCCGATATCGAGGATGCTCATTCCCGGCGACAGCATTAATTTGCGGCAAATCAAGTCTAATTTATTTCTTTGCGCTTCTTCCAGTTTCTTTGCATTGTTCCAATAGCCGCACGAATAGGTCATTGTGGGATCAAGCATGGCTTTGAATAATTCATTGCCTTTATCATAATGTTTGAGCCCGATTTCGTATGCTTTCGATCGGTTTTGCTTATTCCAAATAAAATTGGCTAATTTATACAGCCATAAGCGGCCCTTGCGCTGAATTCTTCTCTCCGCTTGATTTCGAAGAAGACGTGCGATGAGTTCGTCCAGTTGATCACAATCCCACCATCCTTCGCTATACGCTTCCCCGAATCCCAGACTGCCGCGCCTTAAAATGCGAGAATAAAGTTCATCATTATGAATTTGGATATCCCAGGGCTGCGGCCCATTGATTTGTACGTCGGATTCGTCAAATAATTCGATAACAATCGATTTATTCATCAGATCTATCCGGGCTGTTTATTAACAGTTCTATAACCGCCTGCTCGAGATTAACGATTTTCTCTCCTTGGCGAAAATCTTGATCCCGCAAGATGATGATTTAAGCAGAGTATAATCGAATTATTCTGATTAAGGGATTATATTACAAATACCAAATATCGATCGCGTGGACGTCCCTCACGGATATCCTCCATCGCCTCCGTTCTTTTTACTTTATTTTTTCGCGTTGAATAAATTAGTCATTGGGGAGAATCCGGCCGGTCTTGGTTCGAAGAGGAATGATGACAGGGGAAAAAATACAAAAGAGATAATACAAAAGCGCCGAAAAGAACATAAATGACGGAAAAAATCCAGAGATCGATTTCATAATATAGAATTCTCGACAGCCAGTTGCCAATGAATGAACCGGAATAGGCGCCGTTTTCCGCATCGCGGCGATAGTTCTGTTCCCAAACCGTGAGCGGGCATAGCTTTCCTGCGACGGCAAAGATGACAACAAAGCCTATCAATGCCAGATGAATCAACCGGAACCACGCGTTCCGAACAAAATTCCACCCCAAGAATCCGCCGATGATAATGATGGGAACCGGCGCGACGACGCAAATCACATAAACAAAATGGATGCATAAGATGATATCAGCCAGCGTGCTCGAGTTCATACAATTTTATTGGTTATTTTGCCAGAATCTTATCGGTTTCATCCAAATCCGACGTCTTGAAGATGCAAACCGCCTGGCAATTGCATGAGCAGTTGCAATCGGAGCACGTGCTGCCATAGACGTATTCAATATTAACTTTAGCGCGCTTCAGTTTGGCCGCAGCGTCGGCCAGCGCGCCGACTTGATCCTGTAATGCAACCGCGACGACATCATCGATCGAAAGCGAGGCGTTCAGATCGCTCAAGGCGGCTTTGGCTTGCTTCAAGTTGCTGGGGATGAGCCGAACGACGCCTACATCAAGAAGGTTGGTCACCGATAGGGCTTCGATGTTCACTTTGTGTTGAGCCAATTTCTTGGCGATTTTCGCTAGTTCACCGACTTTATTGGGCAAAGTTATCGTGATCTGTTTTTTCTTGGCCATGGTTCATTCTCCCGTATTGATTGAATGGATGTGTGATGAAGATCTCTTATGAAAGTTCTTTTTAATTCATTACAAACGATAAATCATTTATTCCTCAGGATTGCTTTGAACTTGCACATTTTTTCATAGGCACTACTCCTCCTGAAATATTGGAATTTCAGAGATTTCCATAGATATTCTCACAAATCGCCGTCTTTTGTCAACAAAAAATTTCAATTCTGTTCATCGAAAGACGAACATATTCAATGAGGGCAAACCGATTCAATACAAGTTTTAGGATAGGAAAAACATGCAAGAATTTCTCGTTTGGGGAATGGTCGTTCTATACGGACGCGCGCCCCGTACGCGAGAGACGGGAGAAAATTTTGTGTTCGCCGTTTTCCATAGCGGCTATTTGCGAAAAAGACGCAGCGACTGCACGTCGGTTTTCAATGCATTGATCTCTCTCTCGATTCGGCGAATATCGTTCGACGTCGACATCAGAGACGATTCAATGTTATTTGGTGATTTTTGAATTTGATTCTCCAACTCGTTCAATCGCGATTCGAAGCGATTCAACATGCTATTGTTGTCCATTTGCGTCGAATAGACCATCGATGCCGCATTGATCGAATCGAGGCTTTGTCTTGAAAGACTGATGATTCGAATGTATTGATCCACGTTGAGCGCGAATAAAAGACAGAGTGCGGCTATTAAAACTTTTCGGCTCGCCAATCCGCCGTCGTTTGCTTTTTCCGTAGACATTGTTAACCTCCGCTAACGATTAAAATTCAAATAAGGCATATCTATTCTATCGCAAAATATAGACGCTTGGCTGCAATTTCGCTGCTGCCAATGTTGAGCGGGCGCGCCATTTGCAGCCGCGAAGCCTCCCCTCACTCAAGGCCCGTCTTCCCTGACAGTGATGTATATCGAAGCAAGTTTCATGAAAATTACGTTGCGATATCATTTGCGCCCAGTATACTGAAGACATGTTCTCCAAAAAGAATGCTGGAGCGAGGTTTGCATGATGACGTCTGTTTATTTCGATCATAACGCCTCGACGAAGCTGGATCCCGCCGTCTTCCTCGCTATGCGCCCCTTCTTGGAGGAGCAATATGGAAACGCCTCCTGCCTTTACCAATTGGGCGTAGACGCGAGTTACGCCGTCGAAAAAGCCCGCCTTCAAACAGCGCGTTTGATCAATGCCGAGGCCGACGAACTAATTTTTACAAGCGGCGGCACTGAGTCCGACAATCATGCTTTGATGGGCGCCGTCCTAGCGACTCAAAAAAAGCATATTGTCACGACGGCCGTCGAGCATCCCGCCGTTCTGAACACCTGCCATTTTTTGGAGCAGTTTTTTGACTGCCGCGTCGATTATCTGCCAGTCGACGCCCAGGGATTTGTCGATCCTGCTGATGTCGAAGCGGCTATTACATCTGATACAGCCCTTGTCAGCGTCATGGCCGCCAATAACGAAATCGGCGCCATCCAACCCATTGTTGAAATTGCTGCGATTTGCCGGAAGCGCGAGGTTCTTTTCCATACAGACGCCGTCCAAGCCGCCGGACGAATGCCCATTGACGTGCGCCTGTGGGGCGTCGATCTCCTCTCCCTTTCCGGCCATAAAATGTACGGACCCAAAGGCGTCGGCGCGCTTTTTATTCGTAAAAATATACAAATGACTCCCTTCATCCATGGCGGCGGGCAGGAAAATGGATTTCGAGCGGGAACTGAAAATGTTCCCGCTATCGTTGGAATGGGCGCCGCTTCTCAACTCGCCCGAAACGACGCCTCCCGGCGAATCGATCATCTCCAGCGTCTCGCCGGATATTTATGGGAAGCATTAAAAGAGGCTCTGCCGACCATCAAACGCAACAGCCCGGAATCTCATTGTCTTCCCGGAGTGTTGAATATTTCTCTGCCGGGCGTCAACGCGCGGGAATTTGTTCGGGCGATGGATGAACAAGGATTCTGCCTGGCGACTGGATCGGCTTGTTCAACCGGCCGCCCTACGCCCTCCTATGTTCTGAAATCTATGGGAAAAAGCGATGCTGACTCGCTCTCCGCCATTCGCATCTCACTCGGCAAAGATAATGCGATAGAGGAGATGGATCGTTTTGTTCAAACTCTCCCTCTAGTGCTTGAACCATTTCGAAAGATGGGATGACCGCACTCAAGTAGACAAAAAATCAACTTGAATGTACTCTTTTTTTATGAATAAGCGGGACAAAGAACGATTCAAAAATGAAACGCGCCGTTCGGTGCGTTCTGCAGGATAGAGAATATGTTCATTAACAGTATGACGACATCGGCGGGGCCGGGAATCGTCAGCCTTCTCTATGCCGCCAGCGTCTGGATGATCGCTATGATGATCATACTTTATCATCGCGCTGGAATTCAGCTGATCGGGACAGTTATCGCTTTAGTTGGATTTTTGGCGATGTTGACGGATAATCGATTTTTCCTGGCGCTCTCTCTCTTTGCGATTGGACTTTTTGTACACAGTTGCGGGCGAATTTTATTCAACTTGAAGCGCAAACCATAACGAATCCCATCATGGCGGGCGTGTTGGATTGACTCCAACGATTCTCGCATCAGCCTGAAGATCTTTTGGGGGGAGATTAGGGATTGATGATTTTGTGTTTATTACAGATAGTATCTTACGTCTATGCCTACGCCATAGGCGATTTATGTTAAGTTTTGTTTTGATCTATTCCGATCAACGAATCGAGAAACGGAGCAAGGATTATGGAAATATCGGATATACTGCACATATTATTTGATGGGAAAGCATTAAGCGAAGAGACGACCAGTGCGGCTATCGGCGCGATTATGGACGGTCAGTATTCACCAGTGCAGATCGCCGCTCTTTTAACCGCCCTGCGCTGCAAGGGGGAGGCCGTGTCGGAAATCGTCGGCGCCGCCAAAGCCATGCGCCGGTACGCCATTCCAATTCGAACCCAACGGCGGGGCCTCATTGACACTTGCGGAACCGGCGGCGATCGCAGCGGCTCCTTCAATATTTCCACGACCTCCGCATTCATAGTCGCCGCCGCCGGCGTTCCCGTGGCCAAACATGGCAATCGTTCGGCGACCAGCCAATGCGGAAGCATCGATCTTCTCGAACAACTCGGCGTCAACGTCATGCTTGAACCGGAGCAAATCGGCGCCTGCTTGGATGAATTAGGCATCGGCGTGTTATTCGCTCGTGTGGTGCACCCGGCCATGAAATACGCTGCGCCGGTGCGTTCCGAACTTGGATTCCGCACGATTTTTAATTTCCTCGGCCCTCTCACCAATCCCGCATTGCCGGAATATCAATTGGTGGGAATCAGCGATGCAAGCCGCTTGGATATGTTCGCCCAGTCTCTGCAATTGCTGGGCTTGCGCCGCGCTTGGGTGGCTTCCGCCTCCGACGGCTTAGATGAAATCACTCTTACAGGATCGACACAGATCCGGCAGGTCACCCCTGATGAAATTCAATCCTTCGACATTTCTCCCGAAGAAATCGGTCTGTCTCTTTGTTCGCCCGGCGATCTCAAAGGAGGCTCTCTCGAAGAGAACGCCGTCATTGCGCGAGCGATATTGGGAGGGAAAGAAAGAGGCCCCAAACGCGACATCACGCTGCTTAACGCAGGCGCTGCTCTGACGGTCGCCGAAAAGACGAGTTCGATTCAGGAAGGGATTGAATTGGCGGCGCACTGCATCGATTCGGGCAAAGCCGCCGCCGTTTTAGACCAATTGGCGCAATATTCCAATCAATAATTCTCCCGTTATAAGGATTTCGTCGGGAGTCTAAGCCTTCTCCAGTCGGCGGCGCAATTCTTTTTTCTCGACGGTTCCTTTGGCTGTGCGCGGCATCTCGTCAAGGAAAGTAAAAGCCTCCGGGATTTTATATTCCGCTAAATGCTCTCGACAGAATTTTCTTAATTCCGTTTCTTTAATTTTACCTTTGGCTTCTTCGACGAGTACAATGAAGGCGTGAGGAATTTCGGAGCGCAGGCGGTCCGGCTGAGCCACCACGGCCGCTTCGTGGACGGCCGGATGCTTGATGAGCGTATCTTCGACCTCCTGCGGATAGATATTCTCGCCTCCGCTGATGATCAAATCTTTCAGTCTTCCTGCGATTTTGATGTATCCATCCTCGTCAATGGAGGCCATGTCGCTCGTTCGCAGCCAATTTCCATCGTAAAAAGCGTTGCGCGTTCCCTCTGGGTCTTTGTAATATCCTTTCATCACCAGATCGCCGCGCACGCATAATTCTCCAATTTCATCCGTTCCCAGCAATTCTCCCTGCTCGCTGCGAATTTGCACTTCCACGCCTGGAAGCACAGGGCCGATTGTACCGATTTTGTTCTTACCGGGCCGGTTGTAAGTCACCACCGGCGAGGTCTCCGTCAATCCATATCCCTGAAGAATCTCGTGATTATACTTCTTTTGGAAAGCGTAAAAGACTTCATCGGGAAGAGGACCTCCGCCGGAAATAACATAACGGAGCCGGTGGTTTTTCGCGGCGTCTTCGGGAGCGAAGCGAGCCAGCATCATCAGCATCGGCGAGACTGCGGCATAGATCACATTGGGCTCTGTTAGAAGCGCTTCTACGATTTTTCGCGGATCGAATTGAGAAAATAACATCAAGCGAGCGCCGATCAGCAAGGATCCAAAAAGATTGACCGTCATGGCATATGTATGATGCAAGGGAAGGGAACAGATAAACGTATCGATCGGTTGAAAATCTAAAACCGATTTGAAGGAGAGATAATTACTATGGATGTTCTTGTGACTCAGAATTACTCCTTTCGGATTGCCCGTCGTTCCCGAAGTATACAGAATCATGGACGCCTCATCCTCACCGATGTCTGGAGACAAATTTTTGTTGTTTGGTTGTCTCGTCTCCAGCAATTCGGGAATGGAGAGCAACTCGATGTCCAATCCGGTGAGTTGGACGGCTTGCTCCGCTTTTTCCTTCAAGAAAGGATCGTAGAGCAACTCCTTTGAATCCGAATGGACGAGCAGATTGGCCAATTCTTCGGGATTAAGCAGTGGATTGAATGGAATGGCAATCTGACCCGAACCGAGTATGCCGAATAGTCCGTAAATAAAATGGGGCGAGTTGGGCGCCAGCAGCGCGATGTGTCTGCGCTGACTATTTCTCTTTTTGAGCATGTTTCCAATTGTATTGCAGCGCTCGAGCAGTTCGCTATAAATAAGATTCTCTTTCTCCCAAATCAGCGCTGTACGCTCGCTGTTTGTCTGGGCTGATTGTGCGAAAGCCGTATATAGTTCCATGAATCCAAAAACTCCTTTTGAATCGAAAAATCGTTAATAAAATATCACTCGTATGCCGGATGGGAATTCGAAGATGCAGAAGTAGTTAATTATAGCCCTGATTTTGTTCGAATTCGGGCGAAGATTTCCAGTCTTTGCCGAAAAGAAATTCAAAGTAATTGATTTCCGGTCGGCATAAAAAGCGGGGGCGAGTCCATCGGCTTGATCCTACGCCCCGGGTTGTATAATATTTCGTTCCGTTCAAGTCATTCAAACCGTAGGCCATGCGGCGGGGGGCGAGAGAGCGTGTGATGATAGGCCCCCAAAAGGGGAGGCAGATCTGCCCGCCGTGCGTATGTCCCGAGAAGACCATATCGACATGGCGCTCGGCCAATTCGCGGTATCGATCAGGCGTGTGGATCAAAACAAAACAGGGCCCATCTTTTGTATAACCATCAAAGGTTTGCGGGATGTCGTCATGCTGGGTGTAGGGATCGTCGACGCCCGCGATGGTGATCGGAACGCCGTCTACTTCGACGACGTCTCTCTCATTGCGAAGAATCCTGATTCCAATTTTTTTCAACTCCCCCGCCAGGCGCTCCACATCGTTAAATTCATGACAGAGGTCATAGACCAGCGTGCCGGTTCGGTGAAACCAGCTTCGCCAGCTGATATGAACATAGTCATGATTGCCTAGCACGGCGTATATTCCGTAGCGCGCTTTCAAAGGGCGAAGAGCTTCGATGCAAACGTCGATGCCGGAATCATTGTCGATAAAGTCGCCCGTGATGAAAATGAAATCCAATTCACGGCCGGATAAACCTTGGAGAAAGCGCTTCCGCTCGTCGGCGCCGCGGTAAAAATGGAAATCCGATAAATGCAAAATCTTTAGCGGCTGTAAATCATGCTTCCCAAGTGAAATGCTGCGATGAAAAATCCTCCGCCAGCGCGGTTCGATAAACCAACTATATAGAAATAATCCCGCGCCGGCGGCCGCCGCTGTTATCAACCACATGAAACTAAGACCTCATAATAAAAGATGCAATTTATTAAATATACTTCCACCCCTTCAAGAGGCCAAGACAAACGGCAGATCAAGATGAACGGAGGCGCTCCACATTATGGATGTATCAGAATCGAGGCTGGACCGAAAAGCCCCGACGGCAATTTCTCTTTTGTCAACTCATTGGCTCGCGTGTTTGTTACATGGATGTTCAATTGATTTTCTCCGGCATGAATCGCATGGCTGACGTCAAACGCAAACGGCGCCCACAATCGCACGCCGCATGGCCTGCCGTTCATTTCCACGGAGGCCCACGATTCAACTCGACCTAAATCCAGCCAAAATCGCTCGCCTTGATTCAATCGATTTTCAAGAATCGAAAATTGGATCGAATAATGGCCGGCGCCCGAAAAGGACAGCAGGTCTTCGTTTTCAGTCCAGGGTTCCATTGACTGATCGGTATAGATCCGGTCGCCTATCTGCAGAGTCCACCCTCCCTCCGGCAGCGATATTGAATCGATCGCCTCTGGCGAGGGCAGGGAAGCGACGGCGCCGCGCAGCGGTTCGCTTTCCGAATGAAACACGACGATCCGTGTTTGTCTTGGAGGCAGTACGAATGGCATTTCGACGCCTTGGTCCGAATGCCCGGCGTTTTGCGCCAATTCCATCGAACCGTTTTCCGCATTCCAAATTTCGGGAATCCGGTGTTGATCGAGGAATAGAACAACGGGGGCGATCGCCTCTTCTCCCTCGTTCGTCAGCAAATAAAAATCAATGCCCGATTTTACCCGATGCTGCGCGCGTAAATCGGGGCAGAAATCCTTGACGCGAACAGAGGGAGTCAAGATGCTCCTCAGCGCTTTCGGCAGTTCCTCTTCGGATTCGATTTTGCAATAATTCTCGTGAGATTGGATTCGAGAAAGGATCGTCTCATCCCGCGCCCCGCGCAGGGGATGCAGTTCCAGCCGTGAATCGAACGCCAGAATCTCCACGCCGTTTTCCAGACAGTTCAAAACCATCTTCGCCGTATCCGCCGTAAGATAATGGATCCCGTCAAGGATCAAGACGTTGTAGCATCCGTCGCCGAGTTGGAGTTTTCCTTCGTGGATTTGCACTCGGTTCATCAGCGTCTCATCGAGATAATGAAAATCGATTTGATGTTGAAACAGCGTTCGAGCCGCCTTCCACGGCGTATGGCCGGCAATTGTTAAAATCGCCGCCGGGGCGGCTTCGCGCGAATCGCTCTGCAGCCAGGATATGCGGTTTGTGTAGTCGGAAAATAGTCGATAATGACCGGCCCAAAGATTATGCCAGGAAAGATCGGGGGGGCGCTCGTAGATGCGCTGTTCGCGTACGGAATAATAAAAGGCATGGGGAAAGAGGCGGTTCGCTCCCCGCACAAACAGCCAGTCCGCCAGCCACTTCATCTCGCTCATAGTCAAGCGCCATCCAAACGCGCCGTAGCACTCGTTGATCGTCACAGGTCGCTGCAATTGAGCGGCCACGCTGGTCGCCGATTTCCCCAAGGTGCTCTGTTCGCCCTCCAAACTGGATTGTCCAGGCAGCACCCAGCGCCAAACCACGTCTTGGCCCGGCTCTTGGAAATAAATTTGCGGGCTGACGTCTCCAGCGCCGTCCGGATGACCCGTCAAGGCGATTCCATGGTCAACGCACCACTGCGAAAGCGGCGTGTAATAATTTTGATTCAACAGTTGATCGCAGGCGTATTGATAATCCAAGCGGGCGATCTCTTCGAATCGGTCTTCGGCCTTGACCCACAGCAGCGGCAGATATTTCGTGAAATCATAGCCGACGAATTCGTTGATTTTGGCGAGCATATCCGTCGTCCAAGGTTTGAGGCCGCGCTTGGATCGCTTGGCCAAGATGCTGGGCTCGTCCGTGAACATCCCGTGGATCGTATTACCGAAATAATCTTTAAGAACCGCGTAATATTTCTCATGGGTTAATTGAATGAAGCGTTCGATCGCTTCGGGATTGAATAAATCTGACGCCAAAGGCGCGTTGGGCTGGTTGTCTTCTTCATCCCAATGCACGCCGCGTATCACGCCTCCGCTGGGCGTCTGAATAAAGAGAAAGAGCGTCCAATCTCCTTCGGGGATCTCGATTTTCATTTTCTCGGCGATGGGGATCGTTTTTGCGGAATCGCGCCGATAGAGGCCTTCGCCGGTTTTTTGCATCAGCACGGCGGCCGCCGGCTTCTCGCGCTCTTGGAGGGGCCATGTCGCCTGAATGTTTGACGGTCCTCGATGATCGCTGACTTCATTCCGCAATCCCTGCGAAGCTAGATCGGGGCGCCCCTCAACCACCTTGCCGTGCGCCGAGCCGGAGGGATACATGCCTTCGTCATAAAGATAGACCATCATGCCGCGCCGAGCAGCCTCCTCCACAGCGAAGCGCACCAACTCCAGCCAGCGATCCGTCATGTAGCCTGTTTTTTTGGATAAGCCGATTCGAGCATGTGGAAGAAAACCGTACACGCCATGCTGCTCCATCCAATCAATCTGCTGCAAAATTCCCTGTTCGGTGATTTCATCGTTCCAAAACCAGAAGGGAACCTGGGTGCAACTTTTAGGCGGAGAGAGAAATTCCGCTCGCAGGCGGGGCAGTTCCGAAGCCGCCGCTGCTTCGCTTATTGTCAACATTCCCATGATTCCCGCCCATACGAAAACAAAGAAATTCTTCATAATTATCACCTGACTCGATAAAATACTTTCCGTAACGCTCCGTTGAGTATACCATCCTAGTATCCGTAGATCGAAGCGTATAGTTTCCCGGTTGTTTGAAATATCCGAAATCCTGCGATAGATTCGACGGATAATCTGAGCGAGCGATTGTAACCATGATCAATATTCTTCTTACCGCGCTGGTTTGGCATCTCGTATTCACCGGTTTCGGCTTGATGGTTCTGCCGATTTCCATGATCCTGTTTCGCCGCATGCCTGACGGCGGAATTCTGCTTTCGCGCCCCTTGGGGTGGCTTGCGCTCGGATTTTTATCCTGGTGGCTGTCCTTTCTGCGTATTCTGCCGTTCTCAAAACTGGGGATCAGCATCGTTGGAATTGCGCTGTTCGCCTTGTCGATTTATCTGCTTAAAAAAAATCCCGCCTGGCATCTGCGTAAATGGCGTTTGCACTGGCGGACGGCGCTCAACGGAGAGGTTCTGGCTATTCTTGCTTTGTTGTTGATTCTGTTCGCGCGATGCAAAGATCCCAACATCAGCTCCACCGAGAAGCCCATGGACATCATGATGTTGAATTCTCTGACGGCGGCGAGCAGCATGCCCCCCGGCGACGCCTGGCTGGCCGGGCATCCCATCAACTACCACTACGGCGGCTATCTGCTGCATTCCATCCCTATCAAATTGACCGGCGTCCGACCTGAAATCGCTTACAATCTCGCTTTTCCGATCGTGACCTATTTAGGCGTCGCCGTCGCTTTCGTCTTGGGCCGCGCCTTGTTCGGGCGATGTCGCTGGGCGGCTCTGGCGCCGTTATGCATCTTTTTTATCGGCAATCTGGCCGGGGTGTCCGGTTTCTTGGAGCGAATCTCCTTCCCGCCAAATCTGCACGACTGGCGCTTCGGCTTTTTATGGAACACTTCGCGCGTCATCTATGACGCGGGGGGGGCGACTATCAACGAATATCCTTTCTTCACCATTCTCTGGGGCGATTTGCATCCCCATTTCTCCAATATTCCTTTTTTCCTCTTTTTCCTTGCTTTGGCATTCGCTCTCGTTCGTTCGATCATGGCGCTGTCTTTGAATAAAATGAGGCGTTTCGAATGGCCTTTGATCGTCGCGACAATCATGGCGAGCGCCTATATTCTTCCCACCAATGTCTTCGACTTCCCCATTACTGCTTTATTTTTCGGCGCTCTCATCTCAGCGGGAATTCTGCATCGGTTGTGGAATGCGGATCTCAAGTGGAAAAGAATTGCACCTATGTTTATTTTGCTTTTGATCCCCATCGCCGGCTACCTGTTGGCCTTGCCTTTCTGGAGCGTTTTTATTCCCCCCGATCAGGGAACTCAGATTCAAATAGCGGCCGAACATACGAAACTCAGTGAATTCCTGCTGGTTTTCGGCCTCCATTTCGCGGCGAGCGTTGGATTTTTATTCTTGCGGGGAAGGAGATTCTGGCTGACTCGAAGCCATGAAGAGGTTGGATTTTTCCTGGGCGTGATCGGCATCCTGTTTATCGCACTCTGGGCGAAATACGGGTATATCGTCTGCGCTCTCACTCCATGCCTGGCTCTTATCTTCTGGCTGTTGGCGCTGCTAACTGTGCTTCAATCCGAGACATCCGCCAAAGCCCGCATTGACGTGGAACTGTTTGCATTGATCGCCTGCGCATTGGGCTGGTCTATGATCGCCGGCTGCGAGTTTATTTATCTCAAAGACAATTACGGCATCGCCCGAATGAACACCATCTTTAAATTTCATTATTCGGCCTGGTTTCTTTTCGGCCTGGGCTTGCCTTATCTTATATACAACGACTATCGACAGAGCGAACGATCCGTCTTTCAATGGTTCGTTCTTCTGCCGGTGCTCGGCCTCTTTTTACTGTCGCTGATTCCCCCTGCTTATGCGCTGGCATGGATTTATAAGATGCCGCTTCAAAATCGCTCTGCAACCTTGGACGGTCTGGCGTTTATGCGCCATGACCGCCCCCGCCAGTATGAAATTCTGGAATGGATTCGAGCGAACGCCAAGCCGGACGATCGCATTCTCGAAGTGCCCGGCTGCGGCTATTTGCTGGAAAGCACCGTCTCAGCCTTCACGGGGCGGCCCACCGTCGTTGGCTGGGTGGGGCATGAAGCGCTCTGGCGCACTGGCGAGATGGACGCCGAAATTTATAATCGAAAAGCCGAAGTCGAGCGATTCTATTCAACCCAAAACTGGGAGGAAGCCAAAGCCATACTGGAAAAATTCGAAATTCGCTATGTCGTTTATATCACGCCGGAATGCAGTGACAAAAAATCTTTGATCGGTCCTATGGAACAAGGCGTTTTTCGCCAGCATCTCCAACCGATCATAACAGGCGCGGGTCGAGTTGGATCTCGAACCGGGCTTTTCGAACTGTACGAAGTTTCGGATTCATTATGATTCGTGGCGGGAGCATCCAATGAATGTAAAGCCATTAAAAGGAATACTGGCGGAAATTGTCGAATATAAAATGCACGAAGTGGCGGATCGAAAAAAAGAACGTTCTCTCGAGCATCTCCAGCAAGATATTGAAGACATGCCGCCGGCGCGCGATTTTCAATCGGCGCTGCGGCGGGGCGGCGGTTCACTGAAACTCCTGGCCGAGATCAAGGCGGCATCTCCGTCCGCCGGCGCCATTCGCAGCGATTTTGATCCTGCGGAGATCGCATCTCTCTACGAAAACAGCGGCGCGTCGGCCGTTTCTGTGTTGACCGACCGTAAGTATTTTTCCGGCGCCGACGAACATATCAAGGCGGCTCGCTCGGTCGTCTCTCTGCCCGTTTTGCGGAAGGATTTTACAATCGATGAATATCAACTTTACGAAAGCCGCGCTATCGGCGCCGACGCCGTGCTGCTCATGGCGCAGGTTCTAACCGAAGAAGCATACGCCGATCTCTATCGTCAAGCGCGCCAACTAGGGCTTCATGTACTGGCGGAAGGTCATTCCGAGGATCAGATTCGCTTTATCGTCTCCATCGGCGCCGAAATCGTCGGGATTAACAACCGCGATTTCGACACGATGACAACCGACCTGCAGACCACGCTGCAATACGGTTTTCTCGTTCCTCCCGATCGCATTCTCGTCAGCCAGAGCGGTATGTTTACTCGTGAGGACGTCATCCCTCTCGACGAGGCGGGTGTGGATGCCATCCAAGTTGGAACCTCGTTGATGCAGAACGACGACATGAAAAGTCAAATCGATCGCCTGCTGGGCAAAATTCCTTAATTCGCCTTAAATCCCCGCTACGCCGCCCGGAGTGTAGACAATATCCCCCGAACTCAACAGCCCGTTGCTGACGGCGAAAACCTGGGGATTATAGGCCGGTAGTATATCCTCCGTCTTGTCCGGTCCGGGGCTGGTAAGGATGTATTCGCCGTCGATTCCCGTTCTTTGAAGCATGTTTTTCCATCCCTGCGCCCACGATTCCACCGTGCTTCCGGCGCCTGTGCCGGTATAGGGCTTGCGCCGCGCGGTTCGATACCGAACGTGGGGATCGTTTTTGCTGAGTGAACCGGTGCTGTCCTGCTGACCGTAAATCTTGTAGCCCAGGTTGAATTCATCGACGGGCAGCGATGACATATAAGCGATGGGAGTGGTTAAACGCTCCGGTAAAAATCCCCAACTGTGCGCCTCGCGCGGAGTTAAAAATGTGATGATGCCCAGTGGATAATCGCCATGATCGACGGAATAAGTTCCAAACGCCACGCCGATGTTGCGCATATCGGCGGCCGCTCGCGTGATCTTGGCCCGCACTTGAGCGTTCATAAAATTGGGGACGGCGATCGCTGCTAATATTCCGATGATCGCTACTACTATCAGCAGTTCAATTAGGGTAAATCCACGGTTCTCTCTATTTTTCATAAGAATCTCCCACAGTGCGGTAATGGATCAAATCAACTCATATCTTATATTAAAGAACGCTTGTGGATTCTGTCAAACATCTCAGAGTCATTCGGTCAATGGATACCGACAAAATTCTTCGCTGAAATGTGTGAACAATATTTCTCTCAAATCGGCCTCTAGTATAAAGATATATTCTTACGATCAATGATTTATGTAGGGGAAAAAGGAGAATCCCCGCATATCTTTTTCAAAAATTTTTAAAATCTCTCATTTTACCCATTGGTTTTTGGGAGAAACTGGCTAAATTATATCTGAGTGAACATTCATTCCGCTCCCAAGCCACAATAAATTGGTCAAAAAAGCAATAAAGAATTAGCTGCATGGAGTAGTTCACCACTCAAAATGTCGATTTAGGTGGACGAGAAATGGCTAAGTCCTTGAAACGAGACGAGATTATTCGAGTCGCATTAGAATTGATCGCCGAACATGGCTTTCATGGCACTTCGATGGCCATGGTCGCCGAAGAAGCCAAAGTCGGAGCTGGAACAATCTATCGTTATTTCGAAAGCAAAGATGCACTCATTATGGCGCTGTTTAAGGAAGCCGAAATCAAAATGCAAGAAGCTCTTACGGTCAAACCTTATGAACATTTTTCGATTCGAGAGCGCTTTTTTTATCTGCATACATCCTTGCTGCGATATATGATTAATAATCCAATACATTTCAAATACTTAGAGCAGTTTTTTAATTCTCCTTACGGGATAAAATTCCGTCGTGATCAATTTCTTAAAGATAAAAAAGGAGAGAGCCACACGTTCTTGAAATTGTTTTCTGAAGGGCTCTCTCAAGGAATTATGAAAAATCTGCCTCTTGTAGTTCTATTCGCATTGGCCCTTGGCCCTATCATGGATATGGCGCGTGATCATATCCTTGGTTTTTTTAAATTGAACGATGACTTGATTACTCAATCCGTAGAAGCGTGTTGGGATGCGGTCAAGAAATAGAGATAAGAGTACATAAAATATGTTATTTTTGACTCGAATATGGAATGAATATTCGTTCCGAATAATCATTCGTTACAATTAAAATCAACGGCTATTTCTCAGAAAGGTGTTCAGATCATGTCGTTCACAACTATAAAAAAGTTAGCGGCTCTCGCAATGTTTTTTGCCGTATGCATCATGCTGACCAAGTGTGAAAACGATGCTCCAGCTCAAGAAAACGCGAATACTCCGCTTCCCGAGGTGGGAATCGTTATCGTGAAAAGCGAGTCCCTCTTGCTGAGCACAGAACTGCCTGGTCGAGTATCCTCTTTCCGAGTCGCCGAAATACGACCTCAAGTCAGCGGTCTTCTTCAAAAGCGCTTTTTTACTGAAGGCGCCGATGTCGTATCAGGCCAGCAGCTCTACCAGATTGATCCCGATCCTTTTCAGGCGGAACTCGACAAGGCCGAAGCAAATTTAGCCGTCGTAAAGAAAACCGTGGAACGGACGCGCGCAGCCCTGCAAGCCAGCTTCGCCAATGTCAATCAGCAGAAGGCCACGCTGGATTTTGCTCAAAAGAACCGGAAACGTTTTGAGGAACTGATCGCCGACGGCGCGGTTTCTCTCACCGAACGCGATCAGGCTGTGACCCAAGACGAAGTGGCTCAGGCCGCTCTCAAGTCAGCGGAAGCCCAGGTTATGCGCGACAGGGAAGTGGTGGCGGAAGCCGAGGCGGCGATCAAGCAGGCGGAGGCGGTTGTAAAATCGGCGCGGATCAATCTGGAATATACTCACATCACGGCTCCCATTTCCGGGCGCATCGGCCGCTCCAATATCACTGAAGGCGCCATCGTAATGGCTTATCAGGCCACTCCCTTGTCGACTATACAACAATTGGATCCGATCTATGTGGATGTTCCGCAATCCACCACTGAACTATTGCGACTTCGTCAAAGGCTGGAAAAAGGAGGCCTTAACCAGGAGGGCGCCGATCACAAGAAAGTCAAAATCCTTTTGGAGGATGGATCGGAATATTCACAGGAGGGAGATCTTCAGTTTCGCGATATCACGGTAGATCCAACAACAGCCTCCGTCGTTTTACGAATCCTCGTCCCTAATCCGGAATCTGTCTTACTGCCGGGCATGTATGTGCAGGCGGTGGTGAAGGAGGGGGAAAAACACGATGCCCTTATGATCCCGCAACAAGCGGTAATGCGGGATCATAAAGGCGATCCGTATGTCATGCTCGTTAATGATGAAAATCAAATAGAACAGCGAATGATCATAATCAATCGAGCGATAGGCAATCAGTGGTTTGTTTCCGATGGATTGTCGCAGGGGGATCGAGTTGTTGTAGAGGGAAGTCAAAAGGTGCATCCCGGATCCAGCGTCAAAGCAATCGTTGTTGAATCTAAGCAGAACAATGGCGATGAAAATGAAGGCTAAGACTCTCTGTTTGGAATATCAAATTGATTAGGATTGTCAAATTTACGGAGGATTGTAATGTTATCAAGATTTTTTCTGGAGCGTCCCGTTTTTGCATGGGTCATCGCCATTATCCTTATGGTGTTTGGATTGCTGGCGATCTATCAGCTGCCTGTTTCTCAATACCCGCCAATCGCGCCTCCGTCTATAGCGATTACGGCGTTTTATCCTGGCGCTTCAGCAGAGACGGTCGAAAACAGCGTCACCCAAATCATCGAGCAGAAAATGACCGGCTTCGACAAGCTGTTGTATTTCACCGCAACCAGCGATTCGTCGGGCAGTTCCCGCCTCGAGTTAACGTTTGCTCCCGGAACCGATCCGGATATGGCGTGGTCGCAGGTGCAGAATAAACTCCAACTGGCCATGGCGAGTCTGCCGGAGGTGGTGCAGCGGCAAGGCATCAAGGTGAGCAAATCGACCCGCAATTACCTTATGATCGTGGGCATGATTTCCGAGGATGGAAGCATGGACGGCAACGATCTGCGGGACTATGCCCAATCCAACCTGGAGAAAGTCCTCTCCCGCGTACCGGGCGTCGGAGAAGTGGAGGTTTTCGGCAGCCAATATTCTATGCGCATCTGGCTGGATCCTGACAAACTGACCGATTATAAAATGACCTTTCAGGATGTGATCAGCGGGCTGCAATCTTACAACGTGGAAGTCTCTGCCGGTCAGTTCGGCGGATCTCCGGCTGTAGAGGGCCAGCGCTTGAACGCCGCCATCGTCGTTCAGAATCTGCTGAAAACGCCGGAAGAGTTCGCCTCCATCCCTCTGCGAACCAATCCTGATGGATCAGTGGTAAAGATCTCTGATGTCGGGCGGACGGAATTGGGAACCGAATCGTACGATATCCAATCCTATTACAATGGCAAACCCTCCTCCGCTATGGCCATTCGGCAGGCGGCCGGCGCAAATGCCTTGGAAACCGCCAATAATATACGAACGCGTTTAGACGAGATGAGCCGCTACTTTCCCCCCGGCTTAAAAATTGTATATCCCTATGACACCACCCCCTTTGTCCGGGTTGCGATCAATGAGGTAGTTCGAACCCTGTTTGAGGCGATTCTGCTGGTTTTTCTGGTCATGTACTTATTTATGGGCAATTTGCGGGCCACCTTGATTCCCACCATCGCCGTACCGGTCGTGCTTTTGGGGACGTTCGCCATCCTGGGATTTTTCGGATTCTCGATCAATATGTTGACCATGTTCGCGATGGTGCTCGCGATCGGTCTGTTAGTGGATGATGCAATCGTGGTTGTCGAAAATGTAGAGCGCATCATGAGCGAGGAAGGACTTCCTCCCAAAGAAGCGACCGCCAAGTCAATGGACCAAATCACCAGCGCTCTGATCGGCATTGGTCTGGTGTTGTCGGCTGTGTTCGGCCCGATGGCTTTTTTTGCCGGCTCCACAGGCGTCATCTATCGCCAATTTTCGGTGACTATTATTTCCTCAATGCTTCTGTCGGTCGTGGTGGCTCTGGTGCTGACGCCGGTGTTATGCGCCTCGTTTCTTAAGCCGGTGCCCAAGGGTCATGAACCGGCGGAATCGGCGGTCTGGTTTCTGCGTCCCTTCTTTATGTGGTTCGATCGCACCTTTTTCTGGATTCGCGACTGGTATGTAAGATTAGTAGAACATTCTCTGTCCAGAAAGTTACGTTACCTGATGATTTTCGTAATCATTGTGGCGGCTATGGGATATCTTTTTATGCGGATGCCAACCGCGTATCTGCCCGATGAGGACCAAGGCATGTTGATGGTGCAGGCTACTCTTCCCGGCAACTCGACTCTAGAGCAGACGCAGCAAATCATGAATGAAGTTCAAAAATATTTTTTGGAGCAGGAGAAAGACTCGGTCGATTCGTGCATGACCATTTCCGGGATCAATTTTGCCGGCCGGGGGCAGAATTCAGGCATGTCGTTTGTCAAACTTCGAGATTGGGAACTCCGCGGCAGGCCTGAATTGAAAGTTCAGGCGATCAGTGAACGGGCGATGGCCAATTTTTCAAAAATTCGAAACGCGATGGTGTTCGCCTTTGCGCCGCCTGCGGTAGTCGAGTTGGGGCAGGCCAAGGGCTTTGACTTCGAATTGTTGGATTTTGGCGGTTTAGGGCACGCCGATCTCATGGAAGCGCGAAATCAAATTCTTAGCATGGCGGCTCAAAGCCCCGTCTTGACTAAAGTGCGGCCTAACGGTCTGGATGATGTGCCCGAGTATCGGGTGAATGTGGACTGGGAGAAAGCCGGCGTATTAGGCGTTCCCATCAACTCGATTCACAATACGATTGCGGCGGCCTTTGGCAGCGCCTATGTCAATGACTTCATCCAGGGCGGTCGCGTCAAAAGAGTTTATGTGCAGGCGGACGCTCCTTATCGCATGCTGCCCAAGAATCTCGATAAACTCTACGTGAGAAATACGGCAGGGAAGATGGTTCCCTATACTTCCTTCGCTTCCGGCGAGTGGCGTTATGGTTCACCCAAACTGGAGCGTTTCAATGGATTTCCTTCTATCAACATCTTGGGTGAGCCTGCGCCGGGAAGAAGCTCCGGCGAGGCCATGCAGGAGATGGAAGACTTTGTGAAAGAGTTGCCGCAAGGCATCGGCTACGACTGGACAGGGCTTTCTTATCAGGAAAGGCAGGCCGGCACGCAAATAGGCGCTCTTTATTCTTTTTCCATTCTAGTCATTTTTTTATGCTTAGCCGCTCTTTACGAAAGTTGGCCCATCCCGATCTCGATCCTGCTGACATTTCCTCTCGGCGTAATTGGAAGCGTTATATACTCTACTCTGCGAGGCCTTCCCAATGATGTTTACTTCCAGATCGGATTGCTGACGACCTTAGGCCTCACGACTAAAAACGCCATTTTGATCGTCCAGTTCGCCAAAAACGGCGTGGAACGCGGAATGGAGTTGATTCCAGCAACCCTGGAGGGCGCTAAATTGAGACTGCGTCCGATTGTCATGACGTCGATGGCTTTTGGATTCGGCGTTGTCCCGTTGGCGTTCGCTTCTGGAGCGGGCGCTGGAGCGCAAAACGCCATCGGCGTCAGCGTATTAGGGGGGATGATCTCCGCTACTCTGTTCGTCATTATTTTTGCACCCTTGTTTTATGTGTTGATCGAAAAAATGTTTGGCAAGAGTTTGAAAAATGAGAGTCAAATCGTGGAATCCCATCGATCAGGAAACTAAATTCATGAATAAACAGTTATTTCCCCTTTGTACCCTGTTGATCATCTTGAGCGGCTGTTCCCTGGCGCCGCGCTACGATAGGCCCGACGCCCCGATTCCCAGTGCGTGGCCTTCCGGCGCCGCTTACGGAGAGAATCTTGCGTCCGCCGGTATTTCCGCGGCGACGGATATTCAATGGCGGGATTTCTTTACGGATGAGCGCTTGAGAACCGTGATCGAAATTGCTCTGGACAACAATCGTGATTTACAAATCGCCGCATTGAATGTGCAAAAAGCGCGGGCGATGTACGGAATTCAGCGCGCTGAACTTTTCCCCACGGTGAATGCCGCCGCCGGTGCAATGAAAGGACGCGTATCCACTTCTTCCTTTGGAGGGGGAGGAGGCGTCAATGTCGAACAATACAGTGTGGATCTCGGCATTAGTTCGTGGGAAATCGATTTCTTCGGACGTCTTCGAAATCTGAAGGATCAAGTGTTGGAAGAGTTTCTTGCTACGGAAGAAGCGCAGCGCAGCGTGCAGATATCGCTCATTTTCGGGGTCGCCAACGCTTATCTATCCTTAGCCGCAGACCGGGAAAATCTCCTTTTGGCCCAAACCACTTATGAAACGCAAAAAAAATCGTTTGATCTTATTCAAAAGCGCTTTGATGTAGGAGTCGCCAACGAACTCGACCTGCGAAGGGCGCAAACCCAAGTGGACGCCGCTCGAGTCGACATCAGTCGATATACGCAACTGACCGCCCAGGATGAAAATGCATTGAACCTCCTGGTCGGCGCATCGATCCCGGCTTCCGAAGATCTATTGCCTGAGGCTTTAGACGACGTGGCGGCGCCGCAGAATATAACGGCGGGTTTGTCGTCGGAAATCCTTTTGAACCGGCCTGATATTCTTGTCGCCGAACATCAACTTAAAGCGGCCTATGCCAATATAGGCGCCGCTCGGGCGGCGTTTTTCCCCCGCATTTCCCTGACGACTACGTTCGGAAGCGCCAGCGGAGATCTGAGCGACTTGTTTTCATCCGGAACGGATACATGGAATTACGCACCGCAAATTGTGACGCCGATTTTTGACAGCCGCCTGCGGTCGGCTTACAAAGTCTCAAAAACCGATAAGGAAATCGCGGTGAGTCAATACGAGAAGGCGATCCAAATCGCCTTTCGTGAAGTCGCAGACGCTTTGGCGGTGCAAGGCACGGTGAACGAACAGATTTTCGCGCAGCAGTCTCTGGTGGAAGCTTTCGCCCGATCGCATGATTTATCCAA
>JAFGTC010000286.1 GCA_016934335.1 Candidatus Omnitrophota bacterium
CTTGAATCAATGCGGCGCCGCGGCCGCCCGCATCGACAGCGCGCAATCGAGACAGGAGCGCACTCTGGTTTACGACCGCATGGAGGCGGGGTCGCTGAAACTGCTTTACCTCTCGCCGGAGCGCATGTTTTCCAATGGATTTATGGATTTCATCAAAAAACGCACTATCTCTTTCATTGCAGTGGACGAAGCGCACTGCGTCAGCATGTGGGGTCACGATTTCCGCCCCGAATACCGCCAGTTGGGTCAATTGAAGCAAGCGCTGCCGGGGGTTTCTTTACACGCCTATACAGCCACCGCCACCGAACAGGTGCGCGGCGACATCGCCAAGCAACTGAAACTCGAGGATCCCGCCATCCTGGTCGGATCGTTCGACCGCCCCAACCTGATCTATAAAACGGAGCGCGCCGACAACATCATCAAGCAAGTTTGCGCCATTTTGGATCGTCATCCAAACGAATCCGGCGTCATCTACTGCATTCGCCGCGCCGACGTCGATGAAGCCTGCAGCGAACTATCGCAGCGCGGGTACAGCGTTCTTCCCTACCATGCCGGCATGGACGACGAATCGCGCAAACGAAACCAGGACGCGTTCATCCAGGAAAAAGTGAACGCCATTATCGCCACGGTGGCCTTCGGCATGGGCATCGACAAATCCAACGTCCGCTATGTGATCCATACCGGCATGCCCAAATCGCTCGAACATTATCAGCAGGAGAGCGGACGCGCCGGGCGCGACGGCCTCGAAGCGGAATGCTGCCTGTTCTTTTCCGGCGCCGATTACGGCGTTTGGAAGAGCATTCTTCGCGGAACAAAAGGTCAAGCCCGCCAAGCCGCCGATCAAAAACTGAACGATATGTACGATTATTGCACGGGAGTCGTCTGCCGGCATCGGGCGCTTCTCCGTTATTTCGGGCAGGATTTGGACAAACCCAACTGCGCAGCCTGCGACGTCTGCCTTGATGGGCTGGAATTGGCGAAAGATCCTCTGATCATTGCGCAAAAAATCCTCTCGTGCATCGTCCGGTTGGAGCAGCGCTTCGGAGCGGATTACACCGCCCTGGTGCTGACCGGCTCGCGCGATCAGCGCATTCTCAGCAACGGTCACGATCAATTGACGACGTACAATCTGCTCTCCGAATTCGACAAAAGAACCGTGCGCGAGTGGATTGAGCAATTGACGTCCCAGGGATTCCTCCAAAAAACCGGCGACTACAACGTGCTCACCGTCACCGAAGCCGGCTGGCGGATCATCCGCGGCAAGGAAGCGCCCCGTCTTCTGCAGCCCGCCAGGAAGCCCGCCAAAGTTTCGAAAACGGCTCGCGCGTCGTGGGAGGGAGTCGACCGCGATTTGTTCGAAATCCTGCGCGATCTGCGGCGCAGTCTGGCCGAACAAAATCATGTTCCCGCATTCGTCGTGTTCAGCGACGCCGCCCTGCGCGACATGGCCCGCAGGATGCCGGTCACGCTTGAAGAATTCGGCGAAATTCACGGCGTCGGCGAGAGTAAAATCCAGATGTACGGCGACGAATTTACAGCGGTTATCCAAGATTATTGCGAAGACAGCGGCATCGATCTCCAAACGCGCAAGTTTTCATCAACCTCTCTCGGCGAAGCGCCGGCCAAATCTTCCGCCTCCTCCAAACCGATCAATACCGCCAAAGAACAAGCCTACAGATTATTCGCCGAAGGATGTTCGCTGGAGCATGCCGCCGCCTCCGTGGATCGGAAAATATCAACCGTCTATGGTTATCTTTTCGACTACATCATAGAAAACAAGATCATCGATTCGGATCCTTGGGTCGAGCCGGCGATTCGCGACAGGATCATCGACGCCGCCCAACAGACCGCCGCCGACAAACTGAAGCCGATTTACGAATTTCTAAACGGCGAAGTTCCATACGAAGTAATCCGCATCACCCTCGCCTGCCTCGCCAACAAAAACTAGAACCGGCGCGTTGAATCGTCTTTAATTGGCCGGCAGACATGTTTACTATGCGTCAAGATACTATGCGACAAAAACAAACACTGACAGGCCCCGTTCCATGCGCAACATCACACGCCTTTTTTTCATAACCATTTTGCTTACTTTGCTGCTTTTCTCCATCCGCTGGGTTCTTCCCGAGGAAATCGGAAAACATTTTTGGGGCGCCGACGGTTGGTTTATGGCCAATTTAGTCGAAAGCGATCCTTTCCCGCTCTACTACCGATCCCTCCTGACTATTTGGATTCATAAAATCATATACACGCTTCTGTCTCCCCTGGGCGTCGGCGGCTGGCAGGCCGTCGCCGTCAGCAGTTCGCTCGCCGGAGCGATTGCGCTGCTGACGCTCTGGCGCATGAATCCCGATCCGGCCTTTATCGCCGTCAACGTTCTCTGCGGATCGTTTCTGGTTTTTGTCGGGCATGTAGAAAATTACGCCTGGGTGAACACTTTTTTGATCCTCAGTTTTTGGAGCGTGCAGCGATGGCTGCGCGAAGAAGGGCGGGTGCGGCCGGCGTTCGTCTTTCTGGCGCTCGCCTGCCTCTCGCACATGCTGGCCGTTTTTTACGCGCCTGCTTACGCCTATCTTCTATGGAAAAAACGGCGGTACGATCCCCGGGATGTTTTGATACCCCTCATCGTCTTCTGCCTGCTCATCACGATCCTCAGCCTGTGCTTTCAGATGATGGGAACCGACATCGGATTGGAGCGGCTGGTACCCTTGAGGCAGGTTTGGGCCGAGAATCAATTCTTCACGCTCTTTTCGGCGAAGCACCTGGAGATTCTCTTTTATTTTCACCAGCGCGCCGCATTTTTGGGGATTCCCATCGAACTTCCTCTGCTCGCTCTATTCCTCGTCCGGCGAAAAATTGATACTCTGTATTTACGGTTTTTATTGGGTTGTACGATATGCGGACTGGTCTGGACGACGATCTGGCATCCCGACTGGGGGCGGCTGGATTGGGATTTGTTCAGCCAATTCGGCATTCCCCTGCACATTCTTTTGGGATTCTTACTATGTCGATCATGGAGAAGCTGGCCGGACAACGAATCGTAATCACGCGCAGCATGGAAGATTTCCAAGCGGCGGCGGAGGCGGTGCGCGCCCGGGGCGGCATTCCCATCGCCTGTCCCATGATCAAACTAACTCAGCCGGAAAACACCGAACCCTTGGATCGCGCGCTGCAGTCATTGGCGCACTTTGACTGGATCTTCTTCACCAGCCCGCACGCCGTTCAATTTTTTTTCGCCCGCACCGGCGCGCTGGACATCGATGCGGGCGTATTGAACAAGATCAACATGGCGGCCGTCGGAAGCGCCACGGCCAACAGTTTGGCTTCTCGAGGATTTCAATCGGATTTCACCGCCGAAACTTTTACCGGAGAGAACCTGTTTCATGATTTCAACAAGGTTCATCCGGTCGAAAAAAAGCGATTTTTACTGCCTCTATCCAACATCGCCCGGAAAACTCTCACGAATCTACTGAGAGAGCACGGCGGCGATGCAACAGCGGTTACTGCGTATTGCAACACGCCCGCCGTCGATTTCTCCAACGAATTTATCGACGGCTTAAAAAAAAATCAAATCGATTGGGTGACGTTTTTCAGTTCATCCGCCGTCAACAATTTTTACCGGATTCTAAGCGATGCGCCCGGCCCGCCGACGAATTTTCAAATCGCATCCATCGGTCCGTCCACGACGCAAACGCTTCTCTCGCACGGGCAGGCGCCCACCGTAGAAGCGGATCCGTATACTCTGGAAGGATTGCTCGACGCCATCGCGAATTGGATTCGATAAAGGTGCAGCCGCCTTTCAATAAATCGACCAATCCCCTATCCTAACCGGCTTGGGGCCGACGACCCGCTCCGTCTGCTGCAAATAAATCGGCGTGCGCACGGAGACAAAATCGCGCGCCTGTTGGGCGGCTTTCTCCCAATCAACCGGCGTTTTTTCCGGATCGCCGCCTTTGGCCTCCCCCCATTTTTCCGCTTCCCAGGGGATGGCGTCCCGGATTTCGTCCAAACGGGCGTTCAAGCGTTTCAGAACATTTTCTTCGCTGAGAGCCGTGCTCAAATAACGATCCACCTGCTCCCAGTAATAAGCCTGGTAGGCGGGATTGCGGATCAGTCTGGCAAAGAGCGATCCGAGCGGCTGATCGCCGTCGAGATAGTCATAGACATTGACGTTCGTCTTGTAGCCCTTCGATCCGGAGCCGAAGGAATATTCCATATCCCAGATCTGATAGATCCAGGGGCCCTCGCCGGGCCGGGCGCAAAGCCAATTGTGCCGGGGCCAATCGTAATTCTGGATCCACGTATTCAAAATGATGAATGCGGTGAAACTCTCTTGATCAATGAGCGCATTAAGCCGCTCCAAGCCGTCCGCGCCGGCGAACGAGACGCTTTGAATAAATGATAAATACTCATCCCAGCGCGCCGCTTCTCCGTCTTTCACCTCCACCCCGTCGGCCACGACCGTCCAGCCGTCCAGGCCGGTGTGCTGTTCAAAGAAATCTTCTTCGATCCGCTCCGACGGATTGTAGATGCCCCAGTTTTCGCCGTTGAGATACAATTCGACAAAAATCCCGTCGCAGGCCAGCTGCCCCATTTCCCGATGGAGGTCGCGAGCGACCTGGTCGCTCACATAAATGGCGGTCGGCCGCTGGGAAGCATTATCGTATCCCCACGTATCGTTAAATCCGCCGCGTACGACGATTTGGTTGATTTTGTCGACGCCCGCATCCGGGAACAAGGGATAGTTCAAGCGGGCGCTTCCATATTCAGAACGGAAATACAATCGGAAGGACTTCTTGGGCGAGCGGCTGCGGGACGCCCCGCCGTGGATGCGAATTCCCGCATCTTCCTGGAACCTCCGCCGGCCGTCTTTGGAGAAGAACTCAACGGATGCCGGGCGCTCCCAGGCGCCGCCATGCTGCTCGGGATTGGCATAAATTCCCTTGCTGCGGCTGAACAGATCATCCGGATCGGCCGTCAGCGACAAGATGGGAAGCGCCAAATTCTCTCGAAAAATGTAGGTGTGCGTCGCGACCGGGCTGGGAAGCCAATCCTGGCAAAAGACCCGCGCTCGAACCAGGCTCGCCTCTTGAATAGGGATCGGCGATGCATACTTGTCGCTGCTCTCCGTGGGCGCCGATCCATCCAGCGTGTATCGTATCTCCGCATCCGGCTCCCCGGCGCTTAATTCTATGTAAAACGCATGCGTATAAATCCCGCCGGGGGTTGAAAAACCCGGCTCTTGAGCGAATCCAACGACGCCTTCCGAGTTATTGGCGCCGCCGGGAGTGGGATGGAGAAAATAATTCCAGGCATCGCCGCCGTCCGGCCTGCGTCCATACGAGATGTTCTTTTGTTGAATCGGATAATGGACAGCGTCTAATTCCATCCCGCCGGGCGCATAGAGAGCCAACATCTCTCCATCGCGATCCAGACGGAAATTGGCGTGATAACGGCTCTGATCCAGCAGATCATACCCCGTCGTCCAGACGAGAAAATAACCATGCGCCGGAATTTCCACCGCGCCGAACATCCATTTCCCCGGCGCGAGAGGGTCGTCCGACAGCGTATATCCGAGCAGATTAACGGCTTGATCGCCGCTGTTATATAATTCGATCCACTCCAGTGAAGTTCCAAATTCATCTACCTCATCCGTCGAAGCAAGGATCTCATTAATCCATAAATCGGCATGCGCGGAAGGATGGGAAAACAGAAAGGAAACGGCGAAAAGGAGGATTCTCGACGCTGTGAAGGAAACACAAACGCTGCGATGAAGCATGTATTTTTCTCCCTATGATTGCACAAAAAAATCATACACCACTATCCACGACTGAATAGCTGCATTCAGATTAAAATTATCACAATTCAAAAGTCATGTCACAGAGGACGGCAAGATGATGAATTAAATAACTCTTTATCGGTGTGGAGATTGAATGAAAGGCTATTTCTTTGTGTATCGGGATGAAGGAGAATGGTTGATTCGGGGGAGGTATTGTACGGGATCGACATGCTTCCCGTTTTTGATGACTTCAAAATGCAAGTGCGGACCCGTCGATCGTCCGGTATTGCCGCTTAGGCTGATCGTTTGACCCTGCTTTACTCGCTGTCCTTTCCTGACCTTGATGCGGCTGTTGTGGGCGTAAACTGTTTCAAATCCGCCGCTGTGTCTTATTTTTATATACCGCCCCAGCGTCCCCTGCCATCCGGCCTCGATAATGACGCCGTCCATAACAGCTCGAACCGGCGTACCGGAATCGGCTTTGAGATCGATTCCCCGATGAAAACGAAGTACGCCGCCGAGAGGATGCTTGCGCATTCCAAAACCGGAAACGATCACCGTGTTTGAAATCGGCGAGACCATTCTCGATTTTCGGGTAATGACAACCGGGCTGTCTGCGCCGGGAATGAAGATTTTTTGATCCAATTGCATCCGGCGGGGATTCACATCCGGATTGTAGCGCTCAAGTAAATCGCATTTCACGCCGTACGCTTTGGCAATATCCCATAACGTCTCCCCTTGGCGAATTTTGTGATGGATGCCGTCAGGGGGAATAGGTTTAGGCGAAAAAGAATCTTTTTCCAAATTTTTTGTAGTCAAAACAACGGATGTTGCGATATTCTCTTTAGAGAGAACGGTTGATTCTATGTCCGGCCGATTTATAGCGGCTATCAGTTGCTTGGATGAAGACGCGTTACGGGCCGGATAAAGTTCACGAGGGATCTCAAAATCAAGCAGCGCGCAATCGTCAACCTTTTCTTCATTTGACCATGAAGCGAGTACATCTGCATCGGAAGAAGTTAGAAGAAGCCCCTCCATATGTAACGGGAGGGCGGGATCAGGCCATTGATTCGAACTTAGAAGAATAGCGCCCGCTGATAAAAAACTCATCAGCGCACACACTAAAATGGGAGAAGTCCGCAATGGCGCTTTCAAAATTCGCCGGAGAGGGGGCCATACCGCCCTACTCCGAACAAGAAAAGCAACCATTAACCGAATCAGCCCGATTAGAGGGCGGCATATCCACGTTTCCATCTTTCCCCGAAATAACAACGGAAATCGTTTTTCTACTCGGCGAACATAGATTCCGGCATAAAAACGAGTAATTTCCTCCACGGATGCGCGCGCAAGGATCCTTCCCGAGTGACGTTTCATATCAAAACAATTCCTATTTAAGAATCCCCCTCAAACCCTTGTTCTATTTTCCAAGGGATACAGTTCACTCTTCTTCATCCTCCAGTTAAGTAGGAGTAAAGTAAAACAAAAAAGAGCGGCTGTCAATATGAATCACAAAAATAGCTCCTTCGAATTTCTCTTTTTATATGACTTAGTTGACAAATCATATCAACAAAATCTCCCGATTTTTCTTCCTTTTCATTTGCATTATACGAAGCGCATTTCTCATAATTCATCAAAAATCGATAGGGCAATCCACCGAATGGATTTATCATCTATACTGGATTCCTATTCTATATTCGCTGTTAACGACGTTCTTATTCGCTATGGGGCTGATATCATTCTCGGTTCGTAATCCTGTTGTCGTGAACATGCTGGTCGTTTTACTCATCGCGACCGGCGTTCCCGCCTATTTTTTTATGGTGCGGGAGTTGTTTCCCATTCTGCCCCAAGACCGTGTTCAAATTCGGACTGTCTATGTCGATGCTTCGCCGGAAGACATCGAAAAACAGATAACGGCGCCCATCGAGCGTGAAATCATCGGATTGGACGGCATCAAAGACATCACTTCCGTCAGCATTGAGGGGCTTAGCGTCATTACGCTGGAACTGGAAGTAGATGCGGATCCCGACGATGTAGTTCGCGACGTTCAGGCGGAAGTCGACGCCATCGATTTCCCGGATGATGCGGAAGATCCCGAAGTGCGCGAACTCAAGTACGATTGGCCCATTGTCAATCTCGCCCTGCGCGCGCCTCATTCCAATTTCGTCGATCCGGACGCCATTCCTCTCATCTCGGAAAAACGTCTCAAGGATTTGGCGGAGGACTTGAAGGATTTATTGATCGAAGTTCCCGGCGTTTCGCGAGTAACGATCGTCGGCGTGCGCGAACGTGAAATTCAAGTTCTCGCCGATCTGGATCGCCTGCATGCATTCCAAATCTCGCTGCCGATGCTGGCGCAGGCGTTGATCGAAGCCAATCGCGATTTGCCGGCCGGCGCGCTGGAAAATTCGCGCCAGGAATTTCTCGTCCGCACGCAGGAAGATTTCAGCGACTTGGATTCCATCCGGCGTGTGATTGTTCGCGCCAACCGGCGGGGGGGCAAGGTCACAATCGACGACGTCGCCGAAGTGGCGGACGCCTTCGAAGACCGCAAAAACTTCGCTCGGGTGAACGGGGAAGCATCGGTCGTCCTTCTTCTGCAGAAAAAAGCCGAAGGCGACGCTCTGCGCATCAAGAAAGACGTCGATGAAGTCGTCGAACAATTCCTCGCGCAAACGCCGGAGCCGATTACGATCATCCCTTTTATTGACTTTTCCTTCGCCATTCGCGAACGTCTGAGCGTCATGCAATTCAACGCCGCACTCGGATTGACTATTGTAATGACATGCCTTTGCTTGTTTCTCGATCTGCGAACGGCCGCTATGGTATCCCTGGGCATTCCCTTTTCCTTTCTGGGCGCCATCTTATTCATGCATTTTTGGGGTATGTCGCTGAATATGCTGACCATGTTCGGCATGATCGTCGTTTTGGGGATGATCGTCGACGATGCGATCATCATCGCCGAAAACTGTTACCGGTATATGGAGAAAGGCGTCAACCGCCTTCAAGCCGCCGTGCAAGGCGCCCAACAAGTGACCGCGCCGGTAATCGCCGCCGTCTTGACCACCTGCGCGGCGTTTCTCCCTTTGCTGCTCATGGAAGGACTCATGGGGAAATTCATGTCCGTCCTTCCCATCGTCATCAGTTTCGCCCTGCTTGCCTCTCTGTTTGAAGCCTTTGTCATCCTGCCTTCGCATATCGCCGAATGGTCGCACGCGACGCCAAAGAATTATTCTAAGCCGGGGAGCCGGCGCCGCTTCTGGTATGAAGGCATCGTGGGATTTTATCGCTTCATGCTGAAAAAATGCATTCGCTATCGTTACGCCACCCTTGTCGCCATACTCAGTCTGGCCGTGTTAAGCGCCTGGTTCGCCTGGACAAAAATGGATTTCATTCTTTTCCAAAACCGGGACATCAATTATTTCCGCGTGAATGTGGAAATGCCGACCGGCACAACCCTGGAGCGAACCTCTAAAGCCCTCGCCCAATTGGAAAACGAGGCTTTACGACTTCCGAAGAATGAAATCGACGCCGTGGTGGCCTACATCGGCTATCAAGTCGATGAATGGGGCCAGTTGAAACTAGGAAGCCATTTCGGGCAGATTTGGATGGACATCTCCGAAACATCGGCGCGCGGGCGCGTGGGAATGGAGATCATGAACGATTATCGAACCTCCCTCCCAGCGATGCCCGAAATCAAAAAGTTATCCATCGTCAAGGAAGCCGCCGGGCCGCCCCAGGGCGAAGCGGTTTCTGTTCGCATTCGCGGCGATGACTGGGCGGTTCTTCAAAAAATCGCCCGCGAAGTGGAAGACTATTTAGCGTCCATCGACGGCGTGGTTGACATCCGCAACAATTTTCAAGAGGGGAAGCCCGAACTGCGGGTTAAGGTCGATCGCATCAGGGCTTCACAGCTGGGGCTCACTCCCGAAGACGTCGCCGTTTCCATGCGCTTCGCCTTCGACGGGGGAGAAGCCGGAAACTATTTTGATCGGGATGACGAGCTGGATATTGTCGTTCGCTCGAAGGAAAACCGGCAAAACCGCATTCAAGACATCAACAAAATGCGCTTTCTCAACCGGCAGGGCGAGTGGGTTCCTTTCCAAAATTTTGCGTCCTTGATTCCGGGCGGCGGCTTCGCGCAAATCACGCGCTTCAACAATCGCCGCACTCTATCGGTCACCGCCGAAGTGCTGACCGATAAGATTACTTCCGTTGAAGCCAACCGGTTGGTGCGAGAAAAATTCAGCGACGCCGACAGGGAAGGGAAGAGCGCTTGGCGCCAATTCACCGATATGCTGACGGGGAAGTTGGACGTCTCCACGCCTTGCCGCGGCTATCCTGGCTATTCGTTGAACTTCGGGGGAGAAAATGAAGAAACCCAGCGCTCTCTCTCGTCGCTGCTCCGCGCATTTTTTGTTTCGATTGTCTTGATTTATTTCATTATGGCGACTGTCTTTCGCTCGTATATTCAGCCGCTTATCGTCCTATTCACCATCCCCTTTTCGTTTATCGGCGTAATTTTCGGCTTGTTCGTAATGGGCCAGCCCATCGGCATCATGTCGCTCATCGGCGTGATTTCGCTGAACGGGATCGTCGTGAACGACGCGATCGTGCTGGTCGACTTCATCAATCAGGCCCGGCGGCGCGGAATCGGCCGCTGGCGAAGCGTCTATGAATCCGGCGTCCTGCGAATTCGCCCCATCATCCTTACCTCCGTAACCACCATCGGCGGTCTGCTGCCGCTGACCGTGTGGGTGCGAGGCACATCCGAGTTTCTTTCGCCCATGGCGATCGCCATCTCCTGGGGGTTGGCCTTCGCCACATTGCTGACGCTTCTCGTGCTTCCCTGCATTTACTGCATCGTAGACGATTTAAAAACAAAGTTGGGCATGCGCCTCTATTGAAGACGCCTGAAGACGCCGTCCTTGCCTTGAACTCGTCAAGCAGGGATTCATTCAGCGCTGGACGCCGGGTTTGTAAGGCGAAATGGATTTTTGCGTAATCGTCTCGGACGATTCGACCGATAAGTCCTGAATCATTTTTGACAATCGATGCGCAATGAGACGATGACCGAGTTCGTTGGGATATTGTGAATTCGAATCCAATAAAAGATGCTCGAAGGGAATGCGGTTTACAGAATAAACCGGCGAGCGCCAATGAATCGTCGATTCGGAAGGAGGAGGCGAAAAAAGATGCACGAATACATGATTCTTGGAATCGTTCTCATATTCCGCCTGCCGGTCTCCCCTTTGTTCCTCGACGCCGTTTACGGTGAACGTAAAGTGAACGGGCTCCGGCTCTTTTATCGAAATCTGCAGAGACCAGATTCGGTCGCCGGCTTTTTCATCGCCGTGGGTTCCGTCATCATACATGCGCACTTTGTACGGCGCCTCGCCGCCCAGGTCGGGATGATCGCCGGCAATGAAAACGCCCCGACTTAGAGCGCGCTCATCGGACGTCTGCGCGCGGAACAGATAATCGCTTGAGTCGTCCCGGTTGAAATAGTCGATCCCGCTGTCGGCCAAATCAAGTTCGAAATGCTTTCTCCGTTCTTCATATCCGCCGATCCCGTCGAAGATCGAGCGAAGATCCAAAAGCGGAGCGCCGTATTTTTCACTCACATCCTCCAGAGCGGATGACGCATCGAAATTAAAGAGATTATCGTTCACAAGGACGATCGCGCCGCCCTGCGCCCGCTGATGCTCGATGATCGCGCCCAGAAAAATTTTCATGGAATCGGGAGAAACTTTCTTTCTCCAATCGTTTTGTGCGATTCGTTCGCCGGTCCGCGATTGAATGAGACTGTTCAGCTGCTCCCGCTTTCGCTGCGCCATCCAATAGCCGACTGCGCTGTAGGAATTCATGAATCCCAAAACGCCCTTCGCGCCAGACAGCGCTCCCTGCTCCTCCAGAATCGTATAAAATTCCGGCTCCGAGAGACGGCATTCATACGAATCGTATAATCCGAAGGCGAGAACCAGGATGTCGGGCTGGAAATTGTGAACAAGCCGCTCGTACTGCTTGACGGCGTGGAAGGTTGTGAAGCCGGGCGCCGCGAAATTCAGCACTTCGTATTTCTTTCCGTCTTCATGATTCAACAAGGATTCCAACTGCGATGGGAAGGCCGCTTCCGGCGCCATCCGCCAGCCAAACGCGATGCTGTCGCCCATGACGGCGACGCGCGTGATTTGGGGATCTTTCTCGACGGCAATTTCACCCATTCGCATGCCGAACGAGTTGGTTTCTATCAAAAAAGGCTGCGAAGGCGACTCGGTAAGATCCAGGCGCAGATTAGGACGCAATGCGCCGTAATGATCCGGAGAAAAGATCGGCGCATATCGGGAAGGGCGGTAGAAATTGTTTTCACTGATTTCGTCGACCAGCGCGGGGCGCAGAGCGAGATCCAGCGCCAACAGCACCAACAACCCTATCGGAATCGTATAACAAAAAGAGCGTAGATATCTCATCGTCGTTTTGTCTTTATTATTCCTCATACTATAGCGTTAATTCTCATTCTGTCATGAGAATGGAAAGATCTTCTCTGATCCTGTATCATAATAAGACCAAGTCGTTTTGCGTAGATGGAAGAAAAACGAAATGAGATCGACCGGCCCCCAAAAATCTTTATCGCAGAAAGCGAACTGCCGAAACTGCGCCCATTTTTACATTACCTGGGATAAAAACTTCCCGTACGGCTGCCGAATCATGGGCTTCAAAACCCGCCGCCTGCCGTGCATGACAGTGTATGAAAGTTCAGGGATGGACTGCCAATCGTTCCAACCCAAAGTCAACAAGAAATAATCTTACACAAAAAAAGAGCCCCCGTCTGGCAGGAGCTCTTTCGGCACGGCATGAATGGCTAGAAAACGTTATCCGCGAATCCAAATCTGGTACGTATACGTCAATTTGACGGCGTTCTCCTTGCCCGGTTTGACTTTGACGTTCCATACCAACTGGCTTTCCGGATTCACGGAATTCAATCCCCGGGCCAACTGGACCACTTTCGGTTCGAGGCTGTAGTCTTTCACTTCGCCGCTCAATGTTTTGGTGATTTCGATATCGACTTCTTTGTCCTTGAAATTGGTAACCGCCAATTCGCCCCGAACCTTCACGAGATCGTAATTGCGGCCGTAAAACTGAGCCGCGCTGCGCTGGCGTTCGATTTCATATTCGTTATGCTCGGCGTCGATCGAAACCGCTTGGGTGATTTTCAGTTCGGTCTCAGCGCCGCCGGGCGTAAAGAGAATCGTATCCTGCCCCAAGATCCGGCCGTCCTTCATGGTGGTCGCCGGAGCGCTGGTCCAGGGCTGATTCGTGGTATTCGTTAGTTTCAGAGCATGCCATACTTCCTGGATGACGGGCGTCTCGTCCTGCCGTCCACGATAGGCTGCATTTTCGTCGATGAATTGGGAAATTTCCCACGTATAGATATGTTCATAGGGAATTTCCTGCGAGAAAAGCGGGTAATACCCTCTTTCCCCTTTTTTCAGAGTCACATCGCCGATCTGATAGAAATACAGATCCTCCGCCGTTTCCCCCATCACCGGCGTTGCGGGGGCGGATGGCGTTCCAGGCCGCGCAGAGGCGTCATAATACGCTCGCTGTGATAGAACGGCCATATTGCTGAGCATCATTTCCTCTCTCATGCGGCCCCGCTCTCGAATTCTTTCCAGGATTTGATTGAGCGGCGTTAATGAAAAAGCGCTGTTGGCTTCGCTGAAAGCGATGTTCGGATACCCGGCGATCAATTCCAAATTCGTGTGCTCCAGAGGCTGCAGATCGTTGACGATAACCGCCTTGGCGGTGATGACCGCCTTATCCTCCCGGCTGATGTCGAGCACATAGCTGGGAGACCAGGCGATTCCTTTGGCCAGATAGGTTAAAGAAACATCGGCCGCCTGCCCCTCTTCGCCCTTAACGGCCTCGAATTGAACCACATTTTCAAACTTGGACCGCTCGATGCTGTCCTTCTTTATATGATCGATCCAGAGAATGCTATGCAGGGGAAAAGCGTATTTTCTCGTTTGGGATTCCACAATGACGATATCGCCGCGCTCATTGGGCGGAATGATAGGAATCACGTTCTGAGGACGGGGCTGAATGATAGGATCGTCATGCCGCCTGGGGATGTCGAGAATTTTACACGAAAGCGTCTCTTCCCGGTCTCTTACCTTCAATATGACATCCCCGCCGATGTTGGCTTCCAGAATGTCAGACAGATTGGCCGCTTTGACGCTTTCCTTCGTCTCGATCTGGGTGGCTTTGATGTTTTTCAACTGCAAACCATCGCCCCATTGAATCCAAAAACTACCCAAGGTCGCATCGGGCAGCGGGGCGATTTGATAATCCCCCTCCGAATCGGGCATTTCCACCTTGCTCATGACCAATCCGACGCCGTTTTTGAAAAGAGCTGCATAGGAAGGCGTCGTACTTAAAACCGAATGACGGCTTTCTTCTGATTTCGCTGTTGCGATGAAGCAGACAAGAAATGCAACGCCAACAAAGGGAATCCTCAAAGTTCTGAGTTTCATAATCAACTCCTTTTGTAAAAAAATAGGGATTATATTACCTTATTATTATGAAACGGATATGAAAAGAAATCGGTTTGAAAATTTGTGGAAGAGTCGCCATTTTCTCCAATTTACGGATATATACGTAAAAAACCATCCCTCGAAGAAAGTCTTGGAGGGATGGCGTGAGGTCTTGATTATAAGGTTATGTCTCGGGAAAAAATTCCGTTCTCATTGTCCAAATAAGGGGATGGATGAGCCGCATTGTTCGATCGCCGTAATCTTGGCGAATTTCTCAGGAGATATTGACGGACCTTTCGCCGAACAATGTTCGTTAAAGGCTTGGCAAAGTCTCTCCGCCGCGCTATCCGCACTTAATTGTTCGATATGATGCCGTTCAAGAACAAAAACCGGCTTCCCTTCTTTAAATAGAGCAATAAATGGAGACGAGGGCGGGACGTCGCGCAAATAATATCGGGCGCGCTGAACCGCTTCATGATCCACTCCGGCGAACACGGTGACCGATCTGTCGGGGATTATGGAGTTCTGGAGCGCTTTCATGACGCCGGGGCGAGCGCCTCCCGCAGCGCACCCGCACACCGAATTGATGACCAGTAATGTGGCGCCCTCTTGGATTTCAAAAACTTCGTCCACTTCCGCGGCGGTTTTTAGGGGATGCACGCCCACGCGCTCTAATTCTTCTTCCATCGGCTTTACCGCAACAGGATCATAATAAGGCTGCATAACGTTTCTCCTAAGCGAATATTGATTTATCGATTTTCATTTCGAAAGAAGCGATTGCTAATTTTACTTAATTTATATATAATGTCAAGTAAAAAATAGAGAATCAATTATACAGGCTTGTACGGAATAGATCGAAGTGAAAGGGAGATTCATCTTACAAACAACAACAGCCCTTTCGGAGAGGATTCTCACAGAAGGGCGTTTTGCAGAATCAATAGATTGAAATGCGTCTTTAGGAAGACTGCTATTTCGAGAAAAATAAAATTAGAAGATGCTCAGCAAACGGCTTGTCTTATCCAAAATTTCCTGACTGATGCCTTTTCCCTTGACGTGAGAAATCAGCTGTTTTCGGATCACTTCAACGTCATCGATCCGTTCGGCGACCTCATGCTGCTTTTCGGGAGGCGTTGTTTCTTTTTCTTGATTGAATTTGGATAACAGCTCATCCGTGCGGCGGACGAGATTCATATATTCCTCAATACCGTTTTCCACTGTTTGGTCAATGAAAGACATTGCTGCTCCTTAAAAATAATTGTATCGAATAGGACAAAAAGTACACAAGAAGAAAAGGATAGCGGCCTGCTCTCAAATTGTGAACCCCTGCCTCCAACTTTTCAATCCGATCGTTTATGGCGCTATTTTTTTCGACAAACTCTCCCCGATTTCAAATGGATTGTGTTATACTGAATAAATTCATAAATTAAATTTTATTGAATCTAATTTTCCCCAGGAGTTGAGGAGATGAAAAATGCGTCTGTAATTCGCCTGACTTTCTTTTTCGCAACGGCCTTCCTTTGGATTGGATGCAGCGGTTCGATTCTTCCGACGCGGCAAACAGCGACGCTTGTATCCGATCAAGAGAATATCACGCGGCAGATTGAAATTCCCGCCAACGTGAAAATTTTGGAATTCCATCACGCCGGCGGAGATTTGTCGATCGTCGGGTGGGATCAGCCGTATATCTTGATTGAAGGAGTTATTCGGGCGTCGGCGGAAACCGTCAATATGGCGCGGGCTATTATCGAAATGGTGGAGGTTGTCGCCTATGAACGCCCGACGAATCGGCTGGTCTTGGAATATGAAGGGCCGGCGGGATTCGCGCGAGGCAAGATTCCTGAAGAAGGAATGGATTACACGGCCAAGGTTCCACGCGGAATGATTCTCGACGTTTATTCCGAAAACGGCGCCGTCAGCGTTTCAAACATAAAAAACGATCTGTTTGTTGAGCAGAAAGAGGGCAATGTACGAGTCAATTCCATTTCAGGAAGCGTGTTAGTCAAAGCGGCCGGAAAAAAGAAAGCCGGACAGAAAGTTGAAATTGCATCCATCGAGCGCCGATTGACCCTGAATTCCCGCTTCGTCGACGTCACTCTTTCCAAAGTGCAAGGCGATGCGGAGTTGAGGCACAGCGACGGCGAGTTAATCGCATCGGACATAGACGGGAAATTAACAGTCCAGGGCGGCAAATCCCCCATTCAACTCAATCGTATTCAAGGTTTTATTCAACTTGACAATCACGTCGGAGACGTAGTGTGCAACGGTTTTTACGACGGTATCCGGGCCGAAGTCAAAAAAGGGGCCTTGCTTCTGGCGCCCAAAGTTCCTGTAGTGCGCCCCTATGATTGCCAAGTGATTGATGGAAATCTGACTTTTCGCATCCCTGATAATTCCAGCATGATGATGGAACTCATGGCGATCAACGGCAGCATTCACTCCGAGTTTCCCATGCAAGTATCCGCCGAAGGCAAGGTTTCGTATGCGAAAGGCGCCATCGGTCAAGGCCAGGGCTTCCCCATGGTGCGTCTCAATGTCGACGACGGCGGGATTATGGTCCTCCGCGACATTCCGGTTCCCGCCTCCACCCGATCCTCTGCGGGCGGCGACTCGTTTGCGCCAAAAATCACCACGGAGGGCGCCATTCCGGTCGGCGATTTAGAATCGACGGCGGTGGAGTGAAAATCAGAGAATAATCGCTGATCGAAAAGTTTGAATTGACGAAAATTGTTTGGCTCTTATAATATAAGTATAAAGGGATGCAGCTTCGTTCTGTTTGCAGGCCAATCTGGGGGCGTTCCGGTTTCGACGGGGATGATCCAGCTGGTAAGAGCATGCCGAGGTTCCGTCGGCCTCGTTAAAAAGGCGGAAAACAAATAACTGCAGATTACGAAGCACTACCCATGGCTGCCTAAGGCAGCCACGCCTCGCCCGGTTGGGCCTCTTCGGTCAGGCGATCGGCGTCATAATGGAGAGGATAGCGGTGCGGTTCGCCTTCGGCCAACCCGCGAAACCCTTAGAAGGCTGGCTGTCTTAAAAGCGTCTTCGCATGACAGACAGCGAGATTCTTCGCGAAGACTAAGCATGTAGCGCTTGCCAGGTGAACGTTTTCGGACGCGGGTTCGACTCCCGCCGCCTCCACCATCCTTCATTCCATTAAACTTACGTGACAGAGAGCGACTCTCAGCGCCAAATCGATGCACCCTGAGGGCGCAAAAAAAAGAGGGCGATGAGAATCAACTCACCGCCCTCGAATGCTTCATGTTTCCGCGTCAGCGTTTAGTCGCTGTTGTTGGAAGTATAATCCTCGCTGCAATGTCCCGGTCCAATGAGGCCATTGTTATATTGATCGAGAAGGCCAGCCAAAGATTTGGCGTCATTCGCTATATCACGTACTTCTTTTCCTTCTTTACCTTTAAGATTCGCCTTGTCGAAATAAGAAGGCACATAAGTTTCGAAGAAGGTTGTCGCATCACCTAAGGCCTCTTGAACCTCAGCAGGAACGGATGCGCCGGCCAGACTATTCAACGTTGCGGCGATGTATTGGCGCGCTAGGATGTAATAAGCATTGCCTTGATGTTTGAACCACATGACATCATAGTAGCTCTGACCGCTTAAGAAGAATGTAGTGTCCTCTCCTTCTGAAAGTTCATCCCAAGTGTCATCGCGCGGGGGAGAATTATACTTGGTATGCGTTTTCCAATATCCTTGGGTGAGGGTGCAGCCGCAATCGAGTTGGACTACTACCGTCCATGGCGCTTCCGCATAAAGTTCTATGGGATCTGCATAGGGCGGTTCGCCAACATCGATTGACCATAGCTGAGCGATATTGGGAATTCGATACTCCAGCCCGCAATCTTCCTCCGTAAACGGTCCGATTTGGATGAGATAGTTAAACTCCTTGGGAGTCTCAGGATAGCTGCCAGACTCGTCGGGTATTGGTCCTGATAGATAAGAAATAAACCATAGAGATCCGAGCAGATCATGCATCGTGTCATACAAATCGTACTTCTCGTAATACACGGGGGTGTTAAATGCAAAGTTGGTAGGTGGATCACTCGAGATGTCTGTGGTGCCTATCGGTACAGGATCTTCACCTGATTCATACTTGAAGTTTTGTCTGGTTGCGGTCGCGATGTTTGTTCCGGGCTCCGGTTCAGATTCCCAGGAGGCACTATAAGTGCCGTTGAGTTGACCTCCAGCGGGAAGCACATAGGGGAATGAAACGCCGAAGTCAACCGTCACTCCTCCAACCGGAGCGGGATCGAGAATATCCGCCAAACTGTTGATTACCGCATCAATCGGCGCTGGATTATCGACGGTTATGTTGCCGGTCAAGTCGTAATATTCATCCACACCTTTGTTCAACGTAACTGTATAACCCAGAAGGTATGCTTGACCCGGCTTCAGAGTCAGGCTGCTTGCATCCGCAGACTTCGTAACGGACCAATCATACTTCTTTTCGGAATCCGGAGCCGCGTCTTTTGTGACCACGATCTCATAACAGTCCACCGTAACGCTCGCATCGTCGGATTGGCCGGTTTCTCGGATGTAGGCGATATTGTCGCAGCCTCCATTATCAAAGCAGTCAAAGTCGCGAGGATAAGAAACAATGCCTGTAGTTACGACAATATCCTCTGGTCCAGGATCATCCGGATCTTGGGAATATTCGAAGGGAGTGCCCGAATCAGACGGATCAAAGAAGAATGTCTTATCGTATGGTGGAAGAATTGCGCCCGGTTCAATCGGCAGTTCGACGCAGAAATAGTCGTCTACATTCACATAACTGGGATTAGTAACCTCTGTTGCGGTGGCGGATTTAGAAACTTCCACGGTTAATTCTCCAATATACCCCTCTTCTGTGATACCAATTTCAGGATCGTAAAGTTCCACAATGAAATCTGCATCGACGGTGTATTCTGTTCCTGGAATCAAATTGTCCGCCGTGGCCACGCAATTCCATGACTCCCCAATCAAGACATCGATGGGATTGTCTGCATCACATGGGAAGGTGAGGGTTTCACCGCTGTCTGTTGGCGTTAACGTGGAGTTAGCTGTATCCGCATACACCTTCATGGCATAGACGCTGTCATTCTCGCCGAAAAACTCGAACTCAATGAACGATGACGACGTTGGATTGTACGTCTGTTCTACAGTGATTGTGTAGTTCGAGACGCCTTGATCACCATAAAACAGATCCCAATGATCTGGATCAACATCCTTCGTTATGGCGTACTGATACGTCGATTTAGGCGTAACAATCGCTTCCACGTTGATGGTTACTTCGGGACCGCAGTTGATGTCCAATTCCGCGGTTGAATCTTTCGTGATGTCATTTTCTTCTTTATCTTTCAAAGCGATGACGGCCGTGTTGATTTTCTGCTCCAGACCCGGAACAGTGCATTCGTGGATTCTGGGATAATTATTCGTCCAAGGCGATGTTGAAATCACCTCTTCGATCAAAAGACCTTCCAATTCATTGTCGTCGGTTAAGACGACCGATTCATTGATCTCTTTTGTGATCGATGACTCATCAAACTCGAATTCAACTGTGGCTTGGTACGTCTCATTGCTGCCCAGAATGGAAACCGTAATGCTGTTGGATCGTGAATCTCCATTGAGGAAATCGGCGCTGTATGTCCATTGTTGGGATGCGCCCGCCGCTATCTCAACCCACGTTGTATCATCGCCGGATTGAGGAAGATCAGGTGGTGTAAAGGTCAGATTCTGAGCGCCGGGCAACTCATCGGCAATATTCGTGATGGTCACTGGGATGGGCGCAGGATTTTCAACCGTAATCGTTCCCGAAACGCTCCAATCCATGTCTTCGCTGCTGATCTTCGTAACCGTGATCGTCCATGTATAGGAAGTTTCTTCTTCAAGGTTGAGGTAAATGGGCCCTTCCGGCGAGACCGTCTTTTCAATATCCCAGTCATGGAAGACAGTCTTTTCAGGATCTGCGGTTTTTTCTACGGTCAACTCATAGCAATTGACAGTAACGCTCGCATCGTCCTCTTTTGTGAAGGGAGCCGTTTCGCCAGGTAAAATGTCTCCC
>JAFGTC010000287.1 GCA_016934335.1 Candidatus Omnitrophota bacterium
GCTGGAATCGTTTCGGCGTTCATGTTGCGCTGTTCCCTATTGTTCTCACGCGGCGGAGACCGGTTTTGACGCCTGGATGATCAAGGAGCCGGAAATTTCGCGCAGCAGGGGGGCGGCCTCCAAAAATCGTTCGATAGTCCGCGCAAAGGGGATCCAGCGTTCGGGGACGGCCGGGTGAAGAAAATCGTAGGGCGTGATCCGGACTTGTTCGAAGCCGGCCTGCCGCAGTCGTCGGGCCAGCCGCCAGCGAAAAAAGGCGGTTTCGTCGTCGGAATTATCCAGAAGACGGCCGATGAAATGAATATTCTTTTCAACGGCCACCTGGGGGTTCATCATGTTGGGTTCGGAAAACCAGACCAAGCCGCCGGGCTTCAGAACGCGAAAACATTCCTTCAAGGCGCGGTTCACATCGAGGTGATGAAGAACGGAGGCCGCCGCGACGACATCGGCCGCGCCGCTGCGGATGGGCAGTTCGTACGCGTTGGCGACCTGGAAATCGGCGCGGGGGTTTTGTTGAAATCGTTGGATGGCCTCTTGGATGCATAAGGGGGAGACGTCCAGGCCGATCAGGTTTAGGTTTGGATTTATTTCGAGCAGATAGCGGGTCAAGGCCCCGGTTCCGCAGCCCAGTTCAAGAAGCAGCGGATCCTCGAAGGCGGCGGCGGCGCTTAGGATGAGCTGCGCGCGGCGTTTTTTGCGCAATCGTCCGGCCGGTGTGGCGCTGCCCCACCAGATTTCGCCTGTTTCCCTGGCTAATTTATCGAAGTGCTCTTGTTCGCGTAGAACTCGTTTTTCGTTCATGGGCATTGCGGCTCGCCGGCCGCCGTTGTGAATTTATAAAAAACAGAATGATGCCGGGCAGGATCTTTTGTTTACGGGCGGCCGCGCCGCCGCTTCCAAGGATCATCTTGCCATATGAAATTTGCAGCCATTATAGCCTAAAAGGATGATCTTCCTACCGATGGCGCCAGGGAGGAGATCGGCGAGAATGATGCAGCAGCCATTCTATTTCAAGTGCGCCCGCCGGCTCGGGCGGGGCTGCGGCGAAAGGCGGTTTGATGAATTTTCCACGAGCGGCCGTCTCGCTGGAACGTGATTTGGACGTCCTGGGTTTCGCTCGTCGAATTGCTCAGCAGATCTTCGAAGCCGGGATGGGCGTGCGGCGCCTTGCCGGAAAAAATGAAGGTGACGGAGGCTTCCGCGCGATCGTCCCGGACGTCGACGATCGATCGAAGAACGCGCACGCGGCGGTCGTCAGTCTGTTGGAAGAGCTCGCGCAAGCCGGCGAGCACGTCTTCGCGCCCCATGCCGTTTTCGTGGCGATAATCGAGGGTGAAAAGACTGGCGAGCGAAAGCAGCGATCCGCTTTCCACGCTGCAGCGGGCTTTTTCGATGACGCGCTGGATTTTTTGTTCGTCGGAAATCAACACATAGGTCAACAAGAACCAGGCCGTCACCGCCAAGACTAGAATGCCGCCTATCAACGAAAAGAAACCCTTCATGAGCGCGCTCCCCGCCGGATCAATTGGTTTGTCTATAATGGTATAACGCGCCGGCGGAAATGTCCGTTAGATGTTTTTGCCTGCGAGGGCTTTATTGTTTATGGAACAGGGCGATGACGTTGGCGACGGATCGTTCGCGGCCGGGTTGCCCGGGGAGGGCGTAATCGGAGGGGCGATTGATCACCTGGTTCTGGATGACAAGGGTGGAAGAGCCGCCGCCGTCCAGGTTGAGGGCGTCGATGGATTGGCGGTTTACCAGGATTTCGGTCAATTCGAGCAGCGTGACGCCTTCGCTCCAATCGGGTTGGCGGCCGTCGATCACCAGCAGGAGAATGCGGCCGTCCCGGGTATGGCCGATGGCGGTTCGGGGAGCGAACTGTTCGAGATTGAAGCCTTCCATTTCGGCGTCGGTGCGGGGCTTGCCTTTGCGAATCAGCATGGGGCCCGCGCCCAAGGCGGAGTGGCAGTCGTTCCAGCCGGGCTTGTCGGATTGGAGGCGGAAGCCGTTGATGTCATCCATGCCGATCCAATCAAAGAGAACGCTTGTCGGAGAGAATCCGACGGCGCCGCGTAAAGTCCCGCCGGCGTGGGGAGGGTAGAGAACGCGATTATGAGCGATGACCAGCCCCTGAGCTCGCGTGGGCTTCTTGGAGAAGTAACTGCCGTTTACGACGACGACGGCGCCGCTTTGTTGGGCGAAGTCGCTGGGCGGCAGCAGCACGCCGAAGGCGCCCAGAACGCCGAAGATATAATCGCTTCCCACGCCGGTGACGCTGAGGATGTGAGCGCGAACGGGGCGGCCGTTGGGCTTTTGATAAAGGACTCGTTCATAGTCGATGCCTCCTTCGACCGGCCGGGCTTCTTCCACCTTATTGGACGTCCACCACGCTTCGGCTTGAACGGATTGAGGCGGTTGAAGAAAGATCCACAGAGCCCCAAGGATCAAAGCCAGAGTGGTTCTTAAAGCGAATAAACATTTTCTATATGTCAACATAACAGATCGTTCCCGTATGAAACTTGACTAAAACGATTATGGTTCAATTCGATTATTTTCTCTAGATAAAGAAAATAAAAGTTAGACTGGACTGTATGGATTCCTCTTTTGTCTCGACGTTGTATGATAAATCGACTGATCAATAATGGAACGGTTTATGCAGAAACATTATAACGCTCCTGGAGATGGGATTATGGCAGACAAAGCGCCTGTCGAATATCATTTGAAATGCATCGCTTGCGGAACGGAATATCCAACCGACCGTTTTACCTATACCTGCACCCAGTCGGGCTGCGGGGGGCTGCTGCTGGTGGATCGCGACGAGGAGGCGGTCGCCGCGCATGTGGGTCACGGCAGAGCGGCTCAGATTTATTTCGATCAAATTCGCTGGAGTGAAATTGCGCGTCAATATCCGACGGGATCGGGCGTATTCGGCTGGAAGGATTTGATACTGCCGGGCTTTCCCGATGAAGCGTGCATGGCCATGTATGAAGGCTGCACCGATCTGTTTGAAGTGCCCGGGTGGCTGCGCAAGGAACTTGGGCTTGGACCGACTTTCCTGAAGTTGGAAGGGCAGAATCCCAGCGGCAGTTTTAAGGATCGGGGGATGTCGGTGGCGGTCAGCGAAACTCTGCGCCTGCAGATGAACTATCCCGATTTGGGCATCACGGGAGTCTGCTGCGCCAGCACGGGAGATACGTCGGCGGCGGCGGCGGCTTACGCCGCCTATTCGCGAGATCGCCTGGAATGCGTCATTCTGGTGCCGCACAAGAAAATTTCGGTGGCGCAATTGACCCAGGCATTGAAATTCGGCGCGCAAGTCATCGCTGTGGATCATCCGGACGGCTTCGACGGCTGCATGCGGATCATACAGGAATTCAGCGCGACTCATCCCGAGCTGGTGCTGGTCAATTCCAAGAATGCGTATCGCGTGGCGGGGCAAGAGACTATCGGGTTGGAGTTGTGTCAGGATCTGCATTGGAATACGCCGGACTGGGTCTCGATTCCCGTCGGCAATGCAGGCAATCTGACCGCTTTATTGATTGGATTGAAGCGAGCATACCGGCACGGCTTGATCGATCGCCTGCCGGGAATCCTGGTGGGGCAGGCGCAAGTCTGCGATACGATGGTGCGATGGGATGAAGGCGGGCGAACGCCGGAGGCGTATCAACCCGGCAAGCATCAGACGAGCGTGGCGTCCGCCGCCAATATCTGCGATCCGGTTTCGTTTCCGCGCGTGGCGAAATTGATCGGCGAATTCGACGCGAAATTCTATCGAGCCAGCGAAGACGAGATTCAGGATGCGCAGATGGCGATCTCGCGCAGCGGGGTGGACATCTGCCCTCAAACCGGCATCGCGCTTTCGGCGCTGTTCCAGGCGCGCGCGAGCGGCGTCGTAAAAGAAGGCGATCATTCGGTCGTCATCAGCACGGCGACCGGGTTGAAATTTTCCGAATCGACGGCGTATTATCATGACGAAAAACCAAACGCCCGCTACGCCAACAAATTCCACGTCGCCAGCGGAAGCGTGGAGGCGGTGGAGGATGTGTTGAAAGATTGGTAGTGAAGGAGCCGGGCGAGAATTTTTCGTGGATTAAAAATAAAAAAAGAGATTTCAGTTTTTGACAGGAAGCCGGGGCGCGCGATTGCGCACTCCGGCTTTTTCGTTATGCGCGCATGGCAAGGCGCATTGAATGATCGGAAAAAGAAATTCGTAAATCCTCCGCACTTGTGTGTTTTATTGGAGCGTTCTAACGGGAAAATTCATTTGCTTTTGTCTTGAACAATGTGATAGTATGAATCGACATTTCGAGTTTGGGGCGGGAGGATGAATCGTGCGTGAAATTCGGGCTTTCACCCTGATTGAGCTGTTGATCGTCGTGGCCATCATCGGGATATTGGCCGCCATAGCGGTTCCGAATTTTCTTCAGGCGCAGACGCGCGCCAAAGTTGCGAAAGTGCAGGCGGAGTTTCGCGGCGTTCGTTCGGCGCTGGAGTCGTATCGCCTTGACAATAATTCCTATCCACCCGACGGCTGGCGCGGATTCGGTTTTACGGCGACCAATGGATGGGTCAGTCTGACGACGCCCATCAGTTATATCAACGCGGGATCGCTGATCGATCCCTTTAAACCGAAAACCGTGAATGCGGGAGAGAGTCCAATCGGATCTTTGGCTTTATATGAGATGGGAACCGGAAATCACAATCCGGCGTCATACAACGAATATCCGTTCGAAGATTGGGTGCTGGTGAGCATCGGGCCGGATTCCGCTTTCGGGAAGGCGGCGGAGGGAGGCGATTCCGGCGACGACACTCAGGCGATGGCGTCCTATCCCTTCAGTCAGAAGATGTGGCGATTCGACATCACCAACGGCTTGTACAGCAAGGGCGACATTTATACCTTTCAGGGCGGCCAGCCCGCCGACGAAGTCGTCCAAGTCGACGGACTGCCCTGGCCGCGCTGAACTATAGTTTATCTTGCTTAATCCAACCATCGAATTTCGACCTCGGCGGTTTTGGCGCGAGCCAGCCGCACATCCACGCCGTAGTTTTCCAAATAGCGGGCGAAGCGCTGCATGCGTTGATTCGAAGCGGATTGAGGTTCTTCCTGAACCGCCGAACCGCATTGAGCCGGCCGGCGGGATCGAAACGTTGAGGAATATCGATTGTCGTACATGATTTTATGCTCCTGTCTTTCTATGACCAGACTGAAATGAACGGCTGAGGTTGTTTTGTTTCAGCGGTAATGATCGAGGAAGCTTCCAAATCGTAATCGCTTATTCTCTTGAACGCTGATGCTCGTTTTTTATTGAGTCGTTTTATTCTTAATACGATTTTTTTATGGAAAAGTTTCAAAATAGATTGGAAATTTTGGGGGATAGAATTCAGAGGATAGGACGGCAAAATAAATACGAATTATTCCATATTCGAAGCGAAGAAGCGTTTGTTCAGGTATTAAATTCAGCGATTTCGTAAAAAAAGAGAGGCCCCATTCAATGAACCGGACCTCTCTATTTATGGCGTGTTTGATCAATTAATGCTGCGTCAGATTTAGAGATGCGCTTAGTTTGATTTCAGCAGAATCGGCAAGCCGTCTTTCCATCCGATCTCCACTTGCGAGAGAAACCAGCTTTTGCCCTTGTCATTGTTTCCCTGGTAAAACAGATAGGTGCGCCCGCCGTCGTCTTCGAAGGCGTAGGGGTGGCCCGATTCGGAGGAATTCCATTCGCCCGGCTGGCCGTTGGTTAAGAAGGGCTCGTTAAACAATCGGCGCCATGTCACTCCATCCAGGCTGACCGCGCAGCCGATCTGCTGGGGTTCGTTGTTGTAGGCGCCGGCATAGAACATGTACAGTTTTCCGTCGCGTCTGCACAGCGCGGGCGCTTCGATGCACTTCTTCTCCCAGGGAAGCTCGGGCGCCAAGATGGAATCGCTGCACAACTGCTTCCATTGTTCTCGTGAGAAATCGGAGTCGTATGGGGCGGCGGCGACGCCTAGTTTCTGCACTTTGCCGGCGGGATCGCGCGTGGCGAAGTAGAGTAGCAGTCTGCCTTGATGTTCGATTACGTCGGCGTCGATGGCGCGCCCGTTGTTCCAATCGCCTGTGGGATGGAAGATCGGATTGGAGGGATTGCGTTCGAAATGGAGGCCGTCGCTGGAGAAGGCGTGACAGATGGCGTCTTGGGCGCCGTAGCCGTAGCGCTGATAGAACAAATGTACTTGGCCGTCTTTGACCAGAGCGCCGGGGGCGCAGATTCCTTTTTGTTCGTAAGGCGCGCTTGGATCGATCACGCCGATTTTCGTCCACTGGATTAAATCGCGGCTTTCAGCGGCGCCGATCGCCCACCGATCGTTATGGCGCACCGAGTAATACAGATAATAACGGTCGTTGAAGCGAACCACGGCGGGATCTTTGCTGAAAGGCCGGCCGTCAGAGTCGTCCGCATACATCATGATTTCGCCGGGATTGGATTCGGAGGCGAAGACCGCGGCGCATAACGCGGCTGCTCCGATAAGCAGCATGCCGCAAGCCGTTAATCGATTGTGCATGATCATTCTTTTTCTCCCATGTTGTTTTCGTACTGCCGCTTTTTAGAATACACAGAAAAGGGAGCGGATTGAAAGGCGCGTGAAATTCTTGTTTTTTGTTTGAAACAGGAGCTTTACTCGCCCTTTGTCTAATTGGAGGGATTCTGTTCCTTGCATTCTGTATTTCGCTTAAAATAAGATGTGTAAATTTTTCATGGAGCGTGAACAGGCGTCGATATGATTCGGTTCTTCTTATATTCAATGATGATTCTGTTGGCGAGCGGTTCAGCGGCTTTCGCCGAGCTTCCGCCGAAAGTGCACAATATGGTGTTTCAAGATCTCGCCGAGCGGTGGGATGAAGCGGCGCCATTGGGCAACGGGATGCTGGGGGCGCTGATTTGGCGCGAGGGGAGCGTGCTGCGCTTCTCGCTCGATCGGGCGGATCTGTGGGACAATCGTCCTGTGGAAAGTTTCCAACGGCCGGAATTCCGCTTTGATTGGATTTATAAGCATGTGTTGGAGGGGGACATCCAATCGCCCCGGAAGATCGTGGACGAACCGTACGATAAAGAGCCTGCGCCGACGAAAATTCCCGCGGGGCGCCTGGAATTCGAGGCGGCTGATTTCGGCCGGGTGGAGCGCGTGCGGCTGGATATCGGGCAGGCTTTATGCACGGTCGCCTGGGATCGGGGCGTTCTTTTGAAGACGTTTGTTCACGCCGACGAACCGGTGGGCTGGTTCATGATCAGCGGCGTCACTACGGCTCTGAGGCCCCGCATCGCTCCGCCTCCGTTCGGCGAGAAAGAGGCGCAGACCGAGAATGCCGATTCTTTGAACACGCATAAACTCAGCGCGCTGGGGTATCCCGCGCCGGAGATGGAGCAAGGCGAGAAATACATTTCTTATTTGCAAAAGGGATGGGGCGATTTTTCCTTCGCCGTTTATTGCGCCTGGGATTATCCCGATGAGCGAACCATTGCGGGCGCGTGGTCGATTCAATCCACCGAGGAGGAGAGACGCCCGCTGCTCGCCGCCCAGAATGCGGTGCAGCGCGCTTTGAAGCGGACCTTTGACGACGATCTCAAAATGCATGAGCAGTGGTGGCTGTCGTTTTGGAATCAATCATCCATTCAGATTCCCGATACGGTCATCGAAGCGCAGTGGCATCGCGAGCAGTATAAGTTCGGGTGCGCCTCCCGCCGCGGCGCGCCGCCGATTACGCTGCAGGCGGTTTGGACCGCCGACAACCGGCGCATCCCGCCTTGGAAAGGGGATTTTCATCACGATCTCAATACCCAGTTGAGCTACTGGCCCTGTTACAGCGGGAATCATCTGGAGGAGGGATTGGCGTTTCTGGATTGGCTATGGGATGTGAAGCCCGCCTTTGAAGAATACACCCGGAAATTCTATCAGACGCCCGGTTTGAGCGCGCACGGGGTCACGACGATCGAAGGCCGGCCGATGGGGGGATGGAATCAATATTCCTGTTCGCCCACGGTTTCCGCCTGGCTGGGACATCATTTTTATCTGCACTGGCGATACAGCATGGACCGCGATTTTCTTAAAAAGCGCGCCTACCCGTGGATTCGCGACGCGGCGCTGTTTCTGCAGGCGCATTCTGTGCTGGATGAAAACGGGCAGCGCATGCTTCCTCTCAGTTCGTCGCCGGAAATCAACGACAACCGGCTGGACGCCTGGTTTCAGAAAACCACCAACTACGATCTCGCGCTGATCCGATGGACCTTTCAAACCGCCGCCCTGATGGCCGAGGAATTGAACAGGCATTCGGAGGCGGTCACCTGGCAGAAAGTGTTGAGCGAATGGCCTGATTTGGCGCGCTCGGAAGAGGACGGCCGGCTGCTGGTTGCGCCCGATTATCCTCTGAAAGAGTCGCACCGGCATTTTTCGCACTTGATGGCCATTCATCCGCTGGGGCTGATCGATGTCTCCAACGGCGAAGAAGATCAGAAGACCATCGAGAGCGGGCTGGCCGAATTGGAGCGTCTGGGGCCCGACTATTGGTGCGGTTATTCGTACGCCTGGCTGGCGAATCTCTGCGCGCGCGCCGGCGAAGGGGAGAAGGCGGCGCAGGCGCTGCGCACTTTCGCGCAATGCTTCTGTTCGATCAACACGTTTCATCTCAACGGCGATCAAACCAAAAGCGGCAAATCGAAATTCACCTACCGCCCCTTTACGCTCGAGGGCAACTTCGCTTTCGCCGCCGGGGTTCAGGAAATTCTATTGCAGAGCCATACCGGGCTGATCCGCGTGTTTCCCGCCATCCCGGACGAGTGGAGGGATGCGTCGTTTCGAACGTTGCGGGCGGAGGGGGCGTTCTTGATATCGGCGGTTCGCAAAAACGGGCGCGTTCAATCCTTGGAGATTCTTCCCGAAAAGGGCGGCCTTCTGCGATTACAAAGCCCCTTCGAGCCTAGAGCCTACCGGTTTTTCGGCGTGAAAAAATCGGACATTCATGAAAAAGGCGATGTGCTAGAGATCGAAACGCATCCCGGGCGTAAAATCGTTTTGACGGCGAATTGACGATTCAGTTGGGGATTTTCCGGATAATCTATAAATTTTTGTTGACAAAAGATCTATTTTGTTTAAAATAGACATGAAAAATGACACGATTTGCTTTGCTGATGCGGTGAGACTTACCTCTCCGAGTTTGGATGCTCAAGATGGGATGATCAGCATTTTGGAATGGAGGCGCTTGTTTTTTGTCGTTTGCATGTAAGGATTTTCCTTACAAACAATCAGAGTATTCATGGTGTAAATTTAGGAGTTTTATCCCTATTTGTAACAATAGAATAAGCCTATTCTAACCAATAGTAATTATGCACTGTTTTGTTGTTCTGTGTTTTGTATACATTCACGCATTGAAACGGGTATTCATGAATTTTCTTTTTTTTCAATGAATTTTGGGGAGCACTCCGCATTTTAGATTCTAACTTTATGTAATGTCATTTATGTGATGGTTATTCCGGAAAGAAAATGTCATCCTCCAAAATATCGGGTACTCCGATGACTAAGACGAGGTGGTCGCCTTTGGAGGAGTGGATTGAGCCGGGATCGAGTTTGACGACGGTTCCAGGGGCGATGGGGAAGGATTCGCCGTCTACGGTCATGGTTCCTTCGCCTTCGAGGACGTAATAGAACTCGGTGGCGCGCTTGTGGTAGTGGGTTTTCGATTCGGTGATGCGCACCAGATGCATGAAGGCGGGCGTTTCGTCGCCGGCGCTGAAGATTCGCTGGCGGAATCCGCAGGTGCTGCGCTCCTTCTCGATCTCGTTCAGGCGGCGGACTGTGTAGCGCTTGGATTGATCTTCCATAAAGACGCCTCTTCGATTATTGAGTTATTTGATTTTTACCGCCGGCTTCATCCGCGGATGAAGCGGGCGGTTGAGACGACTTGGGCTCCAGGTGGGTGGTGATCACGACCGGTTCGGTGATGTTCTTGCGGATCACTTCCTCCAGGTGCGAAGCCAGTTTGTGCGCGTCCTGCAAGAGCAGATCGTCGTCCATCACCAGATGCAGTTCCATCCAATGTTTGTCGCCTTCGGAGCGGTGGCGCAGTTTATGGTAGCTGATGGCGTGCTCGTCGGATTCGTCGTCCAACACGCGCCGCAGTTTTTGGTCGACGTCTCGATCCGCTTCGTCGAGGAGGCCGCCGACGGACAGGCGCAGAAGTTTCAGACCGTCGAAAAGAATATACAAGCCCCCCGCCGCAGCGGCGAGCAAGTCGATCCAAATCAGGCCGGTCATCCAGGCGGCCAGCATGCCCGCCAGGGCGGCGCCGGTGGTGATGACGTCGGAGAGTACGTGTTTGCCGTTGGCGGTGAGGATGATGGCGCGTCTTTTTTTGCCGGTTTGGACAAGCCAGCCCCCTAAAATTGCATTGATGACGCCCGCCAGGAGGGCGAAGCCGGCGCCGTTTTGAACATCGAGGAGGTCGTAGCCGATCCACCAGGCGCGAGAGCTGTTGAACAAGATCAATAATCCCGCGCCGCACACGAGGGAGCCTTCCATGGCCGCCGATAGAAACTGGCTCTTGCCGTGGCCGTATAAATGGTTGTCGTCCGCCGGGAGGCGGCTCAGCCACATGCAATAGACGGCAAAGACCACCGCCAGGTTGTGCACAAGCGATTCGAGCATGTCGGCCATCAGGGCCATCGAGCCGGAAATTGAAAAAGCCCCGATTTTGATGGCTACGATCAGCAAACCCACGCCGAGCGAGATAAGAATCGCCCGCCCTTCGATTGTGCGGTAGAAGGGGAAATCGGCGGCGTCCGGCGCGGATCGGCGGGGCGGCGCTTCCATAGGTTTTATATTCATGTGTTCACCTGATTAATTAATTATAAACACAATTCAGGATAAATCTCTCCCCCCTTTCGTATTGCGCAACAATTTCTAAAATAGGCATCACATTGAAATGGTTCGGATCCCGGCGTCGGGAAGCTGTCTGTTCATCCGGCCATTCATCCAGGAAAGGAATAAGTTCCATGACAAATCAATCGATTCCGGCATTTACCATCTTTGGACCTCCAGGCTGCGGCAAAGGCACGCAGGCGGCGGTGATCAAAGAGCGTCTCGAGTATCTTCATGTCAGCACCGGCGATATATTTCGCGCGGCGCTGGCTAAGGGGGATCCGGCGGCGCTGCAGGCCAAGGAACTGATGGAGCGCGGCGAATTGGTTCCGGATGAAACCATTCGAGACATGCTGGTGGGGCAGTTGAAAGCGATTCTGGAGGAATCGAGCGGCGCCAAGGGATTGATTTTGGACGGCTTCCCCCGGACTTTGGGGCAGGCGGGCATGTTGGAAGATATTCTGAAACAACTGAACCTGCGGTTTACGGGCTGCGTCAGTCTAAAAGTGGATGAAGAAGAACTGGTGCAGCGGCTTATTAAACGCGCCGAGATCGAGAAGCGGCCCGATGACACGGAGGAAGTCATCCGGGAGCGCATGCGCGTCTATCAAGAAAAAACCCAGCCTTTGGAGAATTATTTCGCCGAGAAAAACCAGTTGATTGAAGTGGAGGGATTGGGTACCATTGATGAAGTGTACGGAAGATTGGCGCCCATCATCAATCGCTGGTAGTTCTCCGTCTTCCCCGGCAAGCGACATTGAAGAGCGTAATCGGGCGGCGTTTAAATACGCCGCCTCCTTTCAACGTCTAATGATAGAGAGATCGTTTTTTTTATTGGCAAGGGAAGGAATAACGAACATGTTTGTTTGGGGTAAGAGGGTTCTCCTCTCAATATTCATAGGGCTGTTGATGGTGTTCTTCGGGGCGTTGGGGGCTTCGGCTCAGGACGAAGTCTGGCTGGCCGGCTCTTTGGAAGAAATTAAATCGGCGTCGCCTATGATTGGACACGCCACCATGCCCCTGTCTTTGGCTAAAGCGATCGTCGATGCGGTTCCTCCCAAGTATTTGAAGGAATCACAGGAGGCGGGATTTGAGATTCCCGTCATCGCCGAAGCGGTCGAATCGATGAAGCCCGACGACGTCTTCGATCTTACCATCAAAGATATTCATATCGTCGTACGGAAATTCACGAAGCCCAAACCGGCCGAACCTCCCGCTCCTTCGCGGCTGCAGATCAATAATCCGGATTTGAAGCTGCCGATTCCCCTATTCATGACGGGCACGGCCGTCACGCTGCTGCAGTATGTCGTGAAAGAGTTCAAGGGGATGGATGCTCAATTAGCTCATTTGATCGAGCAGGTGAAAATGACGCCGCCGGGCTTACTGCTTAAAGGGGAAGACCGCTTGATGAACACCTGGCTGGAAATCTTCGTGGAATAACCATCTTATGACGACATTTGAGAATGAACTTCGCTCTCGATTCGGAGAACGATTGCAAACGAATGCATCTCTAAAGCCCTACACCACTCTGCGCATCGGAGGGCCGGCTCGATTTTTGATTGAAGTCGAGAAGCGCGCCAACCTGATTGAAGCCTACCGTCTTGCGTTGAACTATCGCATCCCTTTCTATTTTCTGGCGGGCTGCTCCAACGTGTTGATCAGCGACGACGGTTTGCCCGGTTTGGCAGTCATCAACCGATGCCGCTCCATCGAATGGCGCGGCGACCGGACGGTTCGCATCGAAGGCGGATGCTCTCTCGATCGCTTTGTGACGGAGTTATCGAAGCGCGGGTGGGCGGATCTCTCGTTTGCGGCCGGGATTCCCGGATCGGTGGGGGGCGCATTGGCGGGCGGGGCGGGCGCCTACGGGCGGCTGGTCTGCGAATATCTCCAACAGGCGGACGTCCTGCACTGCGATGGCGGCGTGGAGACGATGGCTGCGGAGGGATTGGGCATTCAGTACCGGTCCAGCGAAGC
>JAFGTC010000288.1 GCA_016934335.1 Candidatus Omnitrophota bacterium
AGAACAATTTGCGTGTAGTTGGGAAGAGGCGGAGCGCCGAAGCCCTGTTGATACTGCATCGACATCAGGTATCTTTGGCTCCACTGGACGTAAGCCGAAAAATACATGTTGAAGAAAACCGCCGTCACCAGCAAAAAAAACACATAAAGCACATACGCGAGCGGCGAGAAGAAATAAGCTCGCAATTCGCGCTTGTAGATGGCCCATACATTGCTCATGCCGCCACCTCCTTTTCACCTGCAATAATTTCAATAAAGATGTCTTCCAAAGTGGGATCCATGGATCGCACTTCGCACAGATCCCAACCGCGCCCTACAATAGAATGGGAGAGAACCGGCCGCAGGTCTCTGGTCGGATCCGTATTGATTAAAGCCTGGCAGAAGCCGACTTCGCCCTGGATTTCTTGGCAATCCACGTTCTGAACGCCGTCGATCTCGGATAGGGCTGTCTGCATTTCACTCGCGGAGGCTTTCACGATCAGTCGAATCTTGCGAGTCTTGCCTACGCGGCGCGATAAGTCGCCGACCGCATCCGACGCTACGATGCGCCCTTCATTGATAATCAGCACCCGTTCGCAGATCATGCTGACTTCCGGAAGGATGTGCGTCGAAAGAATGACTGTGCGCCGACCGGCCATGTTCTTGATCAATTCGCGGATTTCACGAATTTGGTTGGGATCCAGACCCACCGTCGGCTCATCGAGAATGAGCACTTTCGGATCGCCGATCAACGCTTGAGCCAATCCCACGCGCTGCCGATATCCTTTCGACAACTTTCCAATCGTCCTGTTCGCCACATCCATAATGCCCGTTTCCGCCATCGCTTCGCGAATCTGGCCGGCGCGGTCGCCCGGAGATACGTGTTTTACCTGCGCGGCGAATCCCAAAAAACTCACAACATCCATATCGTTGTATAAGGGAGTGTTTTCGGGAAGATACCCAATGCAGCGGCGAACTTCGAGCGACTTCTGTCGAACATCCAGCCCCGCTACTGTCGCATTCCCCGAGGTCGGCGGAGAATAACCCGTCAGGATGCGCATGGTGGTTGTTTTCCCTGCGCCGTTCGGTCCTAAAAATCCCAGGATTTCACCTTCGGCAACCTCGAATGAAACATCATCGATTGCCGTAACCCGGCCATACATTTTCTTGATGTTTTCCGCAATTATCATGGTTTCCTCGTCTGTCTGAAGTCATTCAATTACTTGTATCAACATCATTTGCCAAGGCAAAATTAGCCGAAATCTCAACGTGCACTCGCAAAAGAAGTAACGTTCTTTTTCAAAGTTTTAATGATGGATTCAATGTAAAAGTAATATCAAAAATGTATACGCGCCTCGTCTCCGCAGCCTCATCATTCCAACATTCTGTATTGAAACGGCGATTTCTTGAAGATCAAGGGAAAGAGTGGACTTTTATGGCGCCCTTCAACGACAACGATGCTTTGTTAAGGTGATTCGGTTGCCCGCATCGTTGAATTCCACAGAACTCATAAAAGTCCGAATGAGAAAAAGGCCTCGTCCGTAATTCGATAATAGGTCTACTCCATCCAAGGATTCAGGCAGAACGCGCCAGTTGAATCCTTTTCCCTGGTCTTCGATTGTGAAACGAACGAAGTCCGGGGTAAGCTGCCGCGACACTTTGACTGTTCTTTGCTTGTAAGGCTCTTTCTCGCTGCGTTCTTGAACAAATTTATCGAACTCCATCATTTTATCGAGGGACGCGCCTTTGATGCTTGAATCGATTTCCAGATTTCCGTGTATGATGGCGTTTACCAATGCTTCATCCAAAGCGAATCGAATATTGATGATTTCACTGGCGTCGCATACTCCGATTTGTTCGATTTTATCCGTGAGCACGTCGATGAGAGGCAGCGTATATTGAAGATCGTTGGGCATGGTGAAAAATCGATAATCTTCAGTAAAAAATTGATATATTTCTTGTTCTAACTTTTCCTGGCAGCGCATGCGTAGAATTTTGCTGGCCACGGAGTAGATCATATCGATTTCCTGCGGTTTTAACAGGAAATTCGAAGCGCCCAGCCGCATGGCTTCTATCACGTCTTCTCGCCGTCCATAACCCGTTATGATCACCACGGGAATGGTCGGGCGCTTTTGTCGAATCTCCGCCAGCAGTTCTATCCCCCCCATGATCGGCATGCGTAGATCGGTGAATACCAGGTCTATTTCTTCTTTTTGGAAAATTTCAAGCGCTTCTTCTCCATCGCTGGCTGTTAAAAGACGATAATCGCCTGATTCTTGAAGAATAGAGACGAGTAGATCGCAAATGATCTTTTCATCATCGACTATAAGAATAGTTTCTTTCATTCGGTCGTCTCAATTTGATGTATAAGAAGCCGGCCTCGAATGCGAGTCATGCAGCAAATCGGCAAATAAGCAATCTTGCATCAATCTATGATCGAAATGCATCTTAACAAAGAATAATTCTGAAATGCCTTTCTCCTTTCCATCCTTATCATCATCGCATAGATTGTCAGCATAAGAAACTTTCGGCCGTAAAATTTTTTTAATCCTTTAAGACAACCGCCGCCGATGCGTGCGATGAGCGATATATTTCATCATTCCCTTGATCAAATGGAGAAGCGAAAATCCGATGGGCGTCAATTCCGGAAACTCGATCGATGGAACGGCGGCTTTCTCGATCGATTCGCCCGCCAGCGTGATGGATTGAAGATCCGCGCCGGAAAAGCCCAGTTCTTGCGCTTTGCGCAGAATGAAATTCTTTTGGATATCGACGCCGAGCAGATCCGCAATGACGCAGTCTACTGCGATTCCATCGGCGCCCGATACGATCAATCCGAGTGATTTGGGAACGCCTTTCCCCGGCCCCATCCCCTCCATGCCGACGATTCCATCGACGATCGTTAAACCCGGCGCGATTTTTTCGTGCAAGGCCAGCAGCATGGCGGCGAAATCGTCCACGCTGGATCTCAATTTAAAATGCCAATAGGCTTTTCGCCGGCCTGAGACGCAGCCGAATAGATTTTTCACTGCGCCAGTCATGTATAACTGCTGGTGCGTTTTCAATTTGGGAAGATTGATGATGAAATCCATGTCCTGCAAGACGCCGCTGATGGGTGGCGTCAAGATTCCGGCTGTCTTGGATTGCGCATGCCATCCATTCTCGGTTGGATGATTCAGTTCTAGAATGGTCAATCCCAGCCGGTCGGCCGCCTCTTTAACGCCGCACCGAGCGCATGTGCGCTTGGCGCTCGATATGGGCGGGCTGTCTCCGACGAACACTTTGGCGCCGCAATCCAACGCCAATCGGGCGGCCGCTTCAATAACGGCGGGATGGGTCGTCACCGCCTTTTCCGGCGGTCGTCCGAATAATAGATTGGGCTTCAACAAAACACGGTCGCCCCGTTTTATAAACGATTCGATCCCTCCCAGCAAATCAATCGACGTTTGAACGGCCTCATGGACCTGCGTTCGATCATAGGAATTGCAGCGTTGTATGGAAACGGTTTGGGAATTCGGCATAGAAGCCCCTCTCTTCATCCGAAGTGATTTAAATGAACTTTTCGCAGCATGTTAGAAATCGTACCGGCAATAAAAAAAATTTCTATCGTTTCGCCCCTTTCCATTTTTCCGCCGCCAATGAGTTATTGCCCATATTCTCGACTCCAGGCAATCGCTTTGGGGATCCCTTCTTGAAGAGAGGTTTTCGGGTCATAGCCTAATAGTGTTCTCGCCTTGGTTATATCAGCGATATAACGAGTTACTTCGCCCGGCTTTGCGGGAGTGAAACTGATTTCCGGTTCAACTCCGACGGCTTTTCCAATAAAATCAGCCAAATCCACCAGGCTGTTGCCCTTTCCATAAGCAAGGTTAATTGTTTGATTTACGACATCGCCTTTCAGTAATTTATCAATCCCCAGGCAAATGCCTTGAACGCAGTCGTCTACGTATGTGAAATCTAAAATTTTTTCTTTGCCGTGAATCACAATGGGCAGACCTTGCGAGATGCGTTTTATAAATAACGGCGTGACTCGCTCCATCCGCTCCAAATCATTATCGAATCGCCCGTAAACATTGCTGAACCGGAAAACGATATAGGGAAGTTCATAACACTGCGCATACGAATAGATCAACGCCTCGCCGGCAATCTTGCTGGCGGAATAAGGGCTTTCCGCTACAACGAAATCGGCGCAGCTTTCTTCGGTTACATGACGGTGAATATCTCCATACACTTCGCGGGAACTGCCAAAGATAATGGGTATCTCGGCGATCCGGGCGCTTTCGGCCGCCTTAAACGTCATATTGACATTCTGAAGCGCGCGCGAAGGCTCTCGCACTAATTCAAATACCTTGGCATGAGCGGCTAGATGAACGAGCAGATCAATCTCGTATCCTTTGATCAATTCAAGTATTCGCCCGACGCAGTCCCCTGTCAGATCTACAAGGCGGGTGGGAATGGAATCCGTCCAAGCATTGTCGCGGATGTCGACGCCTAAAACGAAGTGGCCTTCTTCCATTAAGCGTAATCCTAAATTGGAGCCGATTTGGCCGCTCGAGCCGGTAATCAGGATATTCAACGTTTTGTTCTCCTATATCGTAAAATCTAATCGCTATGAATGGTAAGGAATCATGACTTTTCCTCCGATGATCGTCAAGATGCAACAACGGCGCCATAACCGTACTAATCATTCTATGAGCATATTCAGTGCATCGTTCTGAAGCATTAAGGGCCGTCAGCCGGTCTTATAGTGATGCGCTGATTTAATGGAGGCGACGGGATGATTTGAGGCTCTCGATGCATCCAATAAATGGTCAGATCGTCAATCGATTCCACCGATCCGAATCCGAAATGAAGCAGAGAAGAGTGTTGAGAAAGATAACTGGAGCCGCCGTCCACCATGCGGGTCCAGCGTTGATCGTCTTTTCGGGCGACGACTCGCACGCCCAATTTTTCAGATGAAGAAGCTTTTAAGTCAACTTGCAGCCAATTGCCGCGAGCCGAACGATTTTCCAATAACATCGGGGATTCGTCGATGTTATTGATGACGATGTCCATGTCGCCGTCGCTGTCGTAATCGATCAAGGCGGCCCCACGTCCGCTTTTGGGGGAAAAATCGGGCGGCAGCGATTGGGGGCTGACGTCCTCGAAGCGCTTTCCTGTATTTCGGTAAAAAGATGCGCCTTGGTCGTAGCGTAATCCAAGTTGAAGCGAATCGACTTGAGGATATAAATGCCCGTTCGATGTAAATAGATCGAGCCGGCCGTCGGAGTCGAAATCGCAAAAAGCGGATCCCCAGGTAATCAACATGCGGCTCTTGAGGTTTAGACCGGCCCGCGCCGTCGCATCGGTGAGAATGCAATGGCCGTTATTGTGAAACAGAATATCCGTTTGTTGTTCATAGGAAGTGATGAAAAGATCGAAATATCCGTCATTGTCGTAATCGCCGCTGATTACTCCCATGCTGGCGCCTTCGACGCCGCTCTCCGTGAAGGCGCCCCCCGAAAGGAAACTGATGTCTTCAAAATGTCCCGCCCCATCGTTATGTAAGACATGGTTGTAGGTAGAGTCGTTGGTGACGTATAAATCGAGATCCCCGTCATTTTCAAGGTCGAATAGCACGGCCCCCATAGCCCGACTTTTCGAAGCGTTGATTCCTGCTTCTTCCGCTCGATTGACAAAAACGCCTTTCCCGTCATTCATAAAAATCAGGTCGTTTTGATGGGGGAAAGCCAGCGGCCCCATAAAAACGTCGACGCCGTGGTAATTGGTTCGCATCTCTCCATGTTTATCCGGCGCAAAATCGACATAATTACCGACAAACAAATCTAAATCACCGTCTCGGTCAACGTCTCCAAAAACCGCCGCCGCCGCATAGCCTGGATCATTCACGCCTGACTTCCGGGAAACATTCGAGAAGGTTCCGTCGCCGTTGTTTTTATAAAGAGCGTTTTCACCGTAATTCCCTACAAACAAATCGTTCCATCCGTCTCCATCCACATCCCCCCAGACGGCGCACATGCCGAAGCCGGCGTCTCCCACTCCGGCTGTTTCTGTTACATCGGTGAATGCGCCGCCGTCGTTGCGAAAAAGAGCGTTGCGCCATTGTGGATCGGGTCGATCCAATTCAGGGCGGCCGCAGACAAAATAGATGTCGTCATCACCGTCGTTGTCATAATCTCCGACGGCGACGCCCGATCCCATGGCGTCTGTAATCCATATCTTCTCAGGGTGGCCGAGAATATGCCGAAAGGAGGATAATCCGGATTTTTCAGCCGCATCAATAAAATGAAAACGACTTCGGGATGCAGGACTTATATCATCTTGCTTTGAACTGTTTCTAGATATAGCCTCTTTTGACTTTTGCCCAAGATCCTTGAGATGCCGGGATTGGGGAAACTGTTTAATATAGGCTTCGTAATAGTCGCGGGATTCGTCGATCTTCCCTTCATAATAAAGCGACCAAGCCTTGAGAATTCCATAGATTTCCGTCTCTTTTTGTTTTTCGGATTGAATTTTATCCAATATATTGAGGCAGGCTGCGTATTGCTTGCCGTTGAAATAGAAGCGCGCCAACATGATTTTCTGGAAATCGCTGGATTTATCGATTTCCAAGCGATGTTCAAGATATTTTTTTGCATCTTCCTCGCGATGCAAATAGGTCAACTCGACGGCCAACTCTTCCGCCATCTGATTGGAAATTTCGCTGGGGCGGCGAAACGAATACCAGATTCGATTCAATTTCTCGTTGTCCCATGAGTTCAGGCGTTCAAAAACAGGCTTGATTTTTTCTAATTCTTCTTTTTTGTCTTGGCGAGCGAGCGCAACCATCAATGCGTTCATCGCCTCACGGAAGAAAGGGTAGCCATGTATGGCCTGCCTCAAATAATGCTCGGCTTGTTCGCTTTGCCCCTTTTGGTTGAATAATTTTCCCAATTCGTAATAGGCCATGTAATATCGAGGATTGAAGCGTAAAATCTGCAGGAATTGTTTCTCGGCTTGGTCGTATTCACCCCTTCGGGCGTGAATGCAGCCGAGAAGAAACTGTCCGTCCAGATGTTCGGCGTTCTTTTCGAGAAGAAGATGAACCCATTCTTGAGCCTGCTCGAAGCGGTTGACCGCATACGCGATCGCCGCCGCGCGGTAGAGTATGGATTCGTCCTCCGGCGCAGTTTGGATGGCCAGCGCCACCCACTTCATGGCGGATTCTTCATCCCCGGCTCGCCAGCAGGCCCTTGCCAGCAGATAGATTAATTCTGCGTCGTCGGGAATCTTTTCAACCAAAGTTTCTAAAAAAGGAATCCACTCGCCCCGAAGCGAATGCGATTCAATCGTTTTCAATAAAACGCTGCGTTCGTTGGCATCCAGCGGAAAGACAATATCCTGCAAGGCCGTCAAAGCGGATTGTGCGTCATTTTTCTGGATCAATTCCAGCAAAGGAGCGAGTCGCTGAGGATTTTCTCCACCCGAAGAAGAGGCGATTGTAATAAATAATATGGCGAACAGATTCGCAGGACACTTATTAAATAGTTTCGTAATAATCCCAATCATTTTCTTCAGCGGATCGGTTGGATGAATTAAAATTTCAACGAGAAAACATGATAATCGATTGTTTGCATAATGCCTATGCGCCAGGAATCCGAGTGATATCGCCGGGCGAAAACATCGATAAGAAAAAAGGGCGTTGGATCTCTCCATTGCCCTTTTCTCGCTTCTTATCGAATCGAGATCAATGCAAAGCCCAATCGGGAACATTGACAGGACCGCCGAGAAGTTCAAGCAGCCCCCAGCCCGTTTCGTTGTTCCAATATTCCTGCACGGTTCCATCGTCGCCGGTCGTGTGCCAGCCCCATTTTGACGTCCGTTCGCTGACGTCGGGATCGCTGGCGCCGTTCATAAGAATATCGAAGCCGATCAAGGTTCGATCGGGCGGAACCAGTATCATTTCCTTGTTCACTCGATATTCAACAATGAAGCCTGTGCCGTCATCTTTCGCGCGCGCGCCCAATCCCCAGAAAACCGGACCGCCTTCGCTGTCTCGTCCGTTCAATGCGGCGTAGCCGCCGTTGGTCAGCAAATTGTCTTCTTCGGGATTGTCGTCGGTTATATGAATGACGTCAAAAGAATCATTGGAGCGAGCCCAACTTCCGTCGCCGACGACTGTTAATTGAAATCCATATTGATCCTGCTCGATGGTCGTAAGGCGACTCAGGTTGCCGTCCATATACAATTCAGTAGCATCGTTGCGCCAGGCTGCATCGCCGCTGCGGAAATCCAGGTCGGGATCGATTACATCCATGCCGACATAAATGAATTCATCGTCGTGGAAAACATGGAAAGTAACATTGTTGTCCTCCGCCGAATATTGAGTGCCTGACAGCCATACGCCGGGCGCTATATCATCGGCGTTGTCGAATTGATACGAATTCGCGCCGGCATATTCATTTTCACCCAATTCTCCATCCAAGATCACTTCATTGGTTAAATAGAGTGCGTCCACCTTGGTGTCCAACAACTCCTGAGTGATGAAAAAGACGGAATCCAAACCGGAGATGACTTGCCCTTCAATGGTTCCCGACCATATTCCTCGTTCGGAAGGATCGGCTGGCGACGTTGTTTTGTAGGTGAGCACGCTGTCTCCTTGAGGCGCGGAAAAACTCCAACTGATTGTCTCTCCGCTGATAGAACCGCCGTTGCTGATGTCGGCGGCCGACCAGCCGGCGGGAATCATTTCCTCGATGCTGATTGTTTTTGCATCGCCGGAATTATAAATTTCGAGGGAGACGTCGAATGTTTCCTGCTCTATAAAAGAGGTTGGAGAAATTTTTCGCGTGGCCAGGGTTACTTCCGATTCTCCGAATTGTACGTCTCTAGCAATGCCTTGCGCGATATCTTCGTTGTCTTCATGATTGGTTATGGCGATTCCATACGCAACGCTGGGCCCCATTTCGATTGTCGCGCTATGGGCGAAATACCAGGTTTCTCCGTCATCCGACCATTCCGAGACGAATAAATTTTTTTCCACGATGCGGCTGATTCGGAAATATATTCCCGTGGAGAAAGCTTCCAACCCCAAACCCGTTAATGGATCCATGATTTGATTGCTGCTGGTTCCTCCGCCTTCGCTGCTGCGATATTGAGCATTGACTTGATCGCCCCAATCATTGCCGCGCACTAGAATGGAGTAGTGTTTGGAATTCGCTTGCCCGCCTTTTTCGCGCACCATGATCATCAGTTTTGACCATTCGTTCGTACCGGGCTCCACCCATTCCAATTGAGCGGACAGGCTTACATCTCCTTCCTTTTCTGTGTAGATATAAAAGCCTTCATCCTCGATGTTTTCTATATCGTCGCCATTTCCCTCCAAGAAATATTCACCGTCTGAATAATCTACGGCGCCTTCGACTTTAAAATCGTTTAAGGGCCCCCAATCGGCGGTTTGATCAAACAGCCCTTGGGAAAAAGCCGGCGACGCACATAAACAGGATAATAACAGGAATACGAATGCCTTGTTTCTGTGCATAATTTCCTCCTCCACCTGCTGCAATCACCTTACAGCTTGGCTCGTGACTACTGACAGATTTTTGAATTAGCAAACTAATCAATGTGTTCTTCTTTTTCACCTCCTTTCGACGTGTATTTCTCAGAAGGCAAAAATGATGGAAGGCGGATTGAAGGATTCAATATTACTATATTTAATCACATATACCGGATCGCTGTCAATGAAAGATTCGATTGAATAAAAAATAATACGATCGTCATTCTCCGATCACGAATGATTGTATGGAGATGCATTTTGAGTTTTCACATAAAAAAGGCCGGCTGCGAGAGCCGGCCTTTGAAAACGGATGGAGTAGAGAGTTTATTGCATGGATACTTTTTGCGTCTGCGGATTGCGATCTTCGGGATTCATCCCAATCTCCGCAGCATTTTCACCCTCGAGGGCGGCCGACGCGGCGTCGGCTTCCTGGGTGATTTTTTCTCCTTTGATGTCTTCCACCATTACAGTGACGTGATGGAGGCCTTCCAGCAGAGTATCCAATTCTCCGCCGGCCATATCCGCAAGCGATGTGAAATTGAGCAGCATGTCGCGCAGCGCGCCTGTTTGATCCGGCGCGCTTTCATTGCCAAGCAAGGTTTCGGTTCGCGCTTTGACTTCCTTGACCTGGCTGTCGATCTGATCGCGCAAACTGTTGGTTTTCGAGGAGATGGTTTGAATCGAAGAGACTAATTGTTCAAATTGAGGCGTTTGGAGGAAGGGCAGGGAACTGGATTGAGATCCCGCCGTTTTTGTGGTCACGTTTTCTTTGAGCATTTCGATTTGCCTGGATACATCGCTCAAACCCTGAACCAGATTCCGGATTTCCGCGGAAGTTTCTTGTTTGGAATTTTCAAGATGAGATTTGATCTCAACTTTCGTGCCTTCCATGCCTTCGCTGGTCAAATAAAGAGCGCGCATCAAAGTTTCGCTTGTCGAGTTGAGACGCTTGTCCATTTCGCTCATTTTATTCTGGAGGCCGTCAACTTGATCCGAGAGGCTTTTTTGGATGGATTGAGCCGTTTCGCTGATTTGAAGAATTTGCTTCTGACTGGCGTTTTTCCAGTCGGGAACCTGGACGCTCAGTTCTTGAACGGCGTTTTGAGATTCGACCATCTCGTCGCTCAGGGTTGTTACGCGTTGCGCAAGTACAGCGAGTTGCTCCGATAGTATCTTGGCCCCTTCGTTCGAACCTTCGGCGGCCAAGTTGAATTGAGCGGCCAGATCGACTAGTTCCTGACTTCTCTGTTGATTGGATAGGTTAATTAAGTCTTGTAGAGATTGAGCGTTGGCGTCCATGTGGGCCAGCAATCCCGTGTTCATTTCGGCCAGATTGTTTTTCATATTCTGAACCGCGGCCAAAACCGCATCATTGGAACTTCGCGTTGAGCGGCTGATTGTCTGAACCGCTTGCGAGATGTCTTGATTGCCCGCTTCCACTTTAGCCGTCAATTGCGTAATATCGTTTTGAATCGATTCCTGCTGGGATTTCAACGACGTCCGGATTTCATCCAAAGCGGTGCTCTTCAGATCGTTCATCGCCAAGGACAAATTAGCGTCGTTTTGGTCGATCGCCTCCATGGTTTTTTGATGTCGAGACTCTTGTTTTTCCGTCAAATCCAATAAGCCTTTGGCGAGCACCGACGAAGTATCGTTGATTTTTGTCGTGATTCCATCGCTGAAAGTGTTGATTTGTGCGCCCAATGTCGTTCGGGAAGCGTCTACTACGGAAACAACCTGCTGTTTGGTCTCCGTCGCGATTCGATCTTCCATCCCTTGCAGACGGTAATCCATGTAAGCCGCCATGCCGATCCATGAACCGACTACGGTAACTAATCCGGCGACCACGAGACCCGCCGCCGACCTTGCGCCATTTCCATTTTCCAACCCGTTCGCGGCTGAACGACCGTTTTTCTCTGTGTTTTTGGTATTGTTCGCCATGATCATGACTCCTTTTTAACTCTTTCAAAAAGTGGTTGTTTGGAATTCGATTTTTTAGGATTTTTCAATCGAATTCATTGGACTGCGCCGGCTCTCGCGAAAATCATTCGTTGAGCCGGCTGGGCAGGAATACAAATCCATCCATCGCTCCGTTATATGTATTCCTATTCGATGTACAACTCATTAAGATCAATCAATAAGCAGGACGAAACGGACGAATTTTCCGTTTCCAGAGGGGGGAGACTCGCTGCAGCCAAAGCGTAAAGCAGAATCGCACGGATCTTCCGTGATCCTAGCCGTCGATTTAGATTGTTTTTCGTGCATCATTTCAGAATGGTTCTATTAAAAAAACTCCGCCTTCTCAGAATACGTCTCTGAGACAGGCGCCCGCTGAAAAAAATTTCATTCTGAATCGGGGATAACACGGTTTATATGAATTCCGAAAGCCATTCGCTTTTCTCGCTCTGTTCAGGAGCCTCAACCGCTTCATTCCCTCAACCCCGATTCGGTGATGTTTTATCTTGCCAGCAGCCGGATTGTCTGTCAACGAAAAAAACTATTTTGCCTTTAAAATATCCCATATTTTTTTCTGAATCAGAATTTTTATGACGCTTCCGGCGTCATACGCTTATACCGAACGCGGCTTCATCGGATAAATGGATGCAGGCGTTGAAATTTCGATTGTCTGCTGAGAGAGTTTGAAGAGACCGCATTGGCAGGTTGATAGCATTTGTGGTAAAATATGGGCTCCAAGAAAATGGATGACAGTCAAGGAGGAAAAAGCAATGTTTCGGCTATGCATCGTTGTTCTGGTTTTATTCTGTCATGGATTTTCGTATTCAGATGAGGTCTTCGTCTCCGGGCGTTCTCTCTATCTTTCCTTCGCCAACGAAAAACAAGACATTGAGGTGAATTGGCCTGTGATCTGCGGGATGAAGGATGCAAAACGGCAGGAAGAACTTAATCGCTGCTTATTCAACCTGTTTTTAGGAAGCGAATCGACGACTTCCGCCAGTGGAACCATAAAAATTCCGTCTTTTGATCCGAACGAAAACATTCCAAACTGGTTTTCAGATGTCATCCGCTTCGATACGCATTTCAATCGAGACGACTTGTTATGCTTGGAAAAAGTCAGTTATGTTTATCGCGGCGGCTCTGCACATGGAATGACCACCTGGACATACTGGCTGTTCGATTTGCGAACCGGCAAGTCTCTGGAATTAGAGGATTTATTGGTTCCCGGCTTCGAAGCGCGCCTCACTCAATTGATTAACGCTCATGTTCCTACGGACAGTGAATACAGAATCGAAACCCCCATTCCATTCGAGAAATCCTCGGAATGGTTTCTGACCGAACAGTATTTCGTTATTCATTTTCCTCTCTACGCCATTGCTCCTTATGCGGCCGGGCCGATCAACGTAAAAATTCCCTTGTCGGAAATGAAGGATTTGATGCGAGAGGATGGTGCGGGCAAAATCCTGCATCAATCTTTTATGAATTAATTTTCTTTTTCTCCACAGCAATTGACTAATGCATTCGAGCCGTGTGAAATGAAGAGATCATTCTTTTGCTGCATGGCGAGGAGTATTCATTATGGGCGGAGCGGCCCTGTCTACTATTCGAGAAGCCGTATTAAACCAAGGGATTATCCCTGTCGAACTTCATGTGGAATATCGCGTCGTCTACAGTACGCTGCAAGGGAATATGCCGGTCAATGATAAAATTCATGGCTCGATCCTGGGTTTTCCCGTGAATTTACGCCTGGAATATACCACTATGCCGAATACCTACGGGAGTTTCCCCGTCAATAATCGGTTCATGGGCATGATCGGCGATACACCCGTGCAAGGGAAAATGGGCTATCAAATGATCTATTCCACGATCGCCGGCAATTTTCCCGTCAATACGGGACTCGATATTCTTTGCGATGGGGTAAAATATCATTTGGATATGCCGACTCAATATGCCTTGGGACGCGCCCGAGGAGGGGGGAGCGGCATGGGTGGCGGAGGCGGCGGAAAAGTGAAAAAAGTCGTCGCTCCCAAATTTAAGGCGGGGAAAATGATTGAAGTCGATGAAACAGCGGGCGGCGACAGCGGCATATCTTTCGAAGTGCATCGACCGATCTGCGCCGGCATTCAAGGCGTCATCGCCGATATTATGGTGGATCTCCACTTTTCTTATACGTACTATACAAATACGAGCAGCGGCCGTAATCCCGTTAATAATTTTTTAAGCGGATGTCTGCGATCGGCGGCTTAATCGATTGTTGTTCAAGGCTGGATTTAGCGTTTCGATGGCCCTCAGGCGCGCCAAACGTGTCAGTACGTCATGATTTTCACTAGAGCCGCTAGAAACTCCATATCGGAAAAATCATCCCAAAAATACCTGATCAATATGAAAATCAATAAAGCGACTCCGATAAAGAAACAGAGGTTTCTCATTTTATCGGCCTCCATGGGGGGAAAACGGTTTCCGAAGCATTATACTTGATCTTTGTCAAATCATTTTCAAAATAATCGAATGAGATAAAATAGGGATAGAAGGGGTCGATTCCCAAATTCTGCTTAACTCGTCAGGTCGTTTGTACGTCATAACCGGCGTTTTGTTATCATTATGGAAAAAAAGGAAGATTGCATCATAATCCCCGGCCGATTGCCCCGGCATGAAATCGGTTTCATCAACGCTTTGTTGGACGACCATGAAGGCATGGTCGTCGTGCGCACGGAGGATGCGGAGGAAGGGCGCATGGAATATTGGCTGTCGCCGGACATGGTGGATGAATTCACGAATTTTGTGGATTATGTTCAAACGAATCTGGGAATTAATATGATCCTCTACGATCCCATCCCGCAATCCACCGAGATCGATGCGGATAAAAAGTGATATTTTTCTGAACAAAGCGTCAGCGATGTCTCGGCGTCTCGCCGTCGGGCTGTTGCATGGAATTTTGCGATGGAAGAATCACGGAGCAGGCATCGTTTTTTTCGCTTTTTGAATCTCATATAAGTAGCGGTTGATTTCAGCGAGCAAGTCGCGCGTGTATGCCGAATTCGCGTCTCGATCCGTACTTCGCTGGATTTCTTGAACGGCTTGGTGAAATTCGCCGGCTGATTCGTCGAATTTCTGCTGGCGAAAATAAATCCGCCCCAGAAAAGCGTGTATGTCGGGGCTGGGATTGACAGAGTCGATAAATTCGAAAGGGCGTTGTTCGCTATAGCGCAGGGCCTCTCGAAGTTCGCTCTCCGCCTTTGACAAATCTCCCAAATAATAATAGGTGCGCCCGAGGAAATGATGATAGTCGGGCCCCGTGGGATCGCTTGCTATGCCGCGCTCAAGCCACTCGATGGCTTTTTCCATGCATTCACGGGCAAGCAGAGGATAAGTCTGACGCGATATTTGCGTCAGAGACGAATTCCCGCCCAGTAAATCCGATAATTTCATATAACTTATGGCCAAATTCAATCGGTTCGATGTGAAGTCTTTTTGATGCAATTCAAGTTTTTCGAACGATTCAATGGACTGAGGATAATCGTACATCTTGTAATAGGCCAATCCGAGGAGAAAGTGACTTTCCACATGATCGGGCGCTAAGTCGGCCCCTTTGTAAAGCGCCGGGAATATATCTTCCAGCAATTCATGATTGAATTGCTGCGTTTTTTCAGGACTCAATTCCGATATCCAACCCTTCGCTTGGCGGATTTGATAATCGCCCATGTAATTTTGCAGGGCGAAGATAAAGAGAGATGGGATCGCAGCCAACAGAATCAGATAGAGAATCCATTTTTTTTTCAAAACGGGCAATAGCGATGCTTTTTTCACAGTCGTTGTCCGGGCAAGAATTACGCCGCTAAAGGACCATAAAAGAAAGGCGCTGGGGGTAAAGCGCAGAGTGACTGTAAATAGGTTATGGATCAAAGCGCTCAAGATTCCCAACCATAATCCCAATAAAATCAGATTCTCGCGATCGTTTTTTTGCAGCAGGAGTTTCCAGACCTTCCCAGTTAAAAGAAGGAAAAAAAATCCATAAAGAAGGAAGCCGATTATTCCTGTCTCCGCCAGAATTTCAACGAACTCATTATGGGCGTGCTCGACGTAAAATTCCTTAAAGGATTGATAATTCGCCAGTTGTTGAGGGCGATATTCAGGAAAATATAAAGCAAACGTTCCTATGCCGAAGCCCGTTAAAGGCTTCGCTTCCCACATTGACAACGCGCCGCGCCAATACATTGGCCGAGTCAACGTGGAGGCGTCTTCTCCCAGCTGGCCGATTCGTTGGAGAGTAACCGAAATGTCATCCCACATGATCATGCCGAAAAATCCACAGAGGACAATCAAAACGGCAAAAACGGTCGCCCAATTGCGCCGGGATAAATCGAGGCGAATCAATTGCGGATTTTTTCGGGATAAGATGATGATTGAGGCGAATAGGATGCAGCCGGTCACAAACAAGGCTGCTTCGGCGCCGCGGCTGTATGTGAAGAGAAGCGCAGTGACGGCCAAAAGTGTAATGATTATGCATGCGCCTCGCCGTATTTTTGTGTAAAACAGCGTCAAAATGGCGGAGAGCGGAATGATGGCGATCAGGTGCCCCGCCAAATAATCGGGATTGCCTAAACTTCCGCAAACCCGGCGAACTCCCTCCAGCCCGAACGAGAAGCGATCCCAATCCTGATAAAAAAAGTCGATTTCAAACGATTGTCCAATGGCGTATAGACTAATCGCACTCGCCGTCATCACTGTGCTTAAGAGATAAAGAAAATAACGCTTCCGATCCGCGGCGTAGACGATGGAGAGCAAAGCAAGCAGGAGGTAACTCAGCCAACGAAAAAATTCATGCTCTGATCGAGGATGCGTAGAGATCCATGTCGATGAAATATAGAGATAGCCGATCAATATAACAAGAAGGAGCGAGGCCGTTCTCGGCCAGCCGGCAAAGATCGAACGATTGGCGGATTTTGAATTTGTCCGGATGGCGAGAGGCAGCGCCAGCATCAGAAGGCAGACGCAGACTTGAAGAATGGTCTCTTTCATCACGATCGTATTCGTATTGAAAGATGTGAATACGATGGGCACTAACACCACAGGAAGAATAAACAAACAATCGCACAAAATCCGCGTCATGCGTTCCAAAAGAGAGTGATAGGGCGTCTTGTTTGTATTTTCAGGATCGAGAATTGTCTTCATAGATCTGGAGCTCATTGTCGATTGGGATATGAATGGCAAAGGTGCTGCCTTCTTTGGGTTTACTCGCGACGGTTAACCGCCCCCGATGGGCTTTTACAATATGTTTGACGACCGCCAGCCCCAGACCGCTCCCTCCTGTCTCCCGAACTTGCGGATCGTTGACTCGGTAGAATTCGTCGAAGATTTTTTCGTGCTGATCCGAGGCGATGCCGATTCCGTAATCGGTTACGGATAAAACAACTTCGCCGTCATCCCTATAGACTTGGACGTCTACATTTTTTCCATCGCCGGAATATTTCATGGCGTTGTTTAAAAGATTGTAGAGCGCCTGCTGCAAGGCGTCCGGGTCGCAGAGTATGGAAGGCAAATCTTGATCCATTTGTATGTTGATCTGCAATCCATGCCGTTCAAAATGATATTGCAGGGAATCGATCGTCTCCAAGATAATGGGTTCGATCGAATTCGGCGCCATCGAATATTGCAAGCTGTTGGCTTCCATCCGCGAAAAATTGAGGATGTTGTTGATCATGTGCGTCAGCCGTTCGCTCTCCTTGGTTATGGCGTGAAGGTAGGCGATGCGCTTCTCCTCAGTCTTGGCTCGATTCATCTCCAAGGTTTCCGAATATAAACGAATCAATCCCAACGGAGTTCGCAACTCATGGGAGACGCGCGCCACAAAATTAGACCGCATATCCGATAACGCCAACTCTTTGGAAATGTTGCGCAGGGCGCCGATCAGCGAGGCGATCATGATCAGATTCGCCGTGGCTATCAGGCAATAATAGAAAATTTTGAGATTATTGGCGTACTGCATGACTTCTTCACCGATCGCCGCAGAAAAATGAACGCGGTACCACGGGAAAAACTCGTTTTGGAAAATTTCCGGACGATATTTCGTACTTTCCTCCAGCCTGCCTTCATTAGGTCTTTTAATGACGGCGACCCGCTTGCCCTGGAGGACGTCTTCAATAGAGACGGGGTGCTGAAGCTCCGGCCACATTTCATCGAGCAGAATTTGGAAAAAATGATTGTTGATGTAATCGAAATCGATTGTCATGCCGTACGCGAGGATGGGAGAATCCGCCCCGGCATGACTCAAATCGCTGAAGATCTTGTAAAAGGCCAGCATGCGCTTCCCGTCTATGGGGTATAAATCGTTTATCGGATAATAAAGAGTATGAAAAGTTTTTGCGTCTACCGGATGGATGGCGTCTCGCATGGATTCCAAATTCGTCTCAATGTGACTTTTCAGACGGCCGGCGAATACATTGCGCGATGGAGACTCTATTGTCCAACAAGAGTTTTTTTTCTTTTCCGTCGTTTCTTCATCGTCATCGCTTGCCGGGAATGTTTTTCGATGGAAAAAATAAAGGTTTTGGTCAGAACCATACAAAAAAATAGAATGAGCGGCGGGAACGTCATCGGTTAAATCGAATGAAAAGTCAGGCAGGGGCGGCAATGTTGTGATTTGTTGAGGGCCTTCTCTCTCGAAGATATCCTTGAAGGGATACTGAATGGTATAAATGACGCGGTTGCTGGTTCGGTCTCGAATGCTTTTGGTTATGCTGGTGACTTTCTCTTGGGCGATTAATTCGTATTGAATATCCACTCCTTTAACCGTCTCAAACCCCAGATAGGTTAAGAGTCCGGCGGGTAGAAGCAGCGCGAGAGGCGCTGTGATGAGAAATCGTCTGCGCGGCGTTATTACAGGCATAAAAACCACCGCCATTTTTCAAGAAAAATGGTTTATCTTATTGCTGAGCATAGTGTGACGGAAAAACCGGCTTTCTTCCAGAGATATTTTTCTTTGTGTTTAAAAAAGACAACAATATACAAATGGCATTCAACTCCCAACATGAACGACAAGGATAAAGCCGCTATTCGATGTTTTGCACCTGCTCTCGCAGCTGCTCCGCCGCCCCTTTCAAATCCAGCACTCTTCGAACAATTTCAATGGACGAACTTTTCGAACCGATTGTATTGACTTCGCGAAACATCTCTTGACAGAGGAAATCAAGGCGTCGTCCGACGGGAGAGTAACGTTTTTCTTCTCCGTTGCTGTTCAGAATTTCTTGAAATTGCTCGATATGACTCTGCAAACGCGATATTTCTTCTTGGATGTCGGAGCGATCTGTATAAAACGCCACTTCCTGGAGAACGCGATTGGGATCGAGTTCCAACTGATTTTTCCATTCCCCGATTCGGCTGAGAATCTTTTCGCGATATTCATCGTTGACTGTATCCCGCATGGCTCGTACTTCATTGTTATATGTTTGTATGCGTGAAAGAATGTCTTCCAACTCCGTTTTTAATCGCATCCCTTCATTGATTTTCATCGCCATCAAGGATTGGATGACTCTTTCGACGAAATTTTTCATCATATCCCACGTCTGTTCGAGATCCAACTCCGGCTCTTCCGTCTCCAAAACCCCATTCTGGCTGAGAAGGAAGTCGATCCTGGGATGAAAATCCATGTTCAGCTCATTCGCAATAACCTGCGAGGCTTCAAGGTAGCGCCGCGCCGCCTCTGCGTTGGGGCGCACCATATCCTGCGCGATGAGTCCGCCGTTGCAGCGTACGTATATTTCCACCCGGCCCCGGTGGATGCTCTTCTGGATCAATTCTCGTATAGGCACTTCAAGCATGGCCAGAACTCGCGATGAGTGGTAGTGAACATCGTAGCCCCGGTGATTCAGAGTTTTGATCTCCAGGCTGATGTTGGCATCGCCGATTTTTTCTCGTAAACTGCAATATCCAGTCATGCTTCGTATCATTGTCGTTCTCCAAATGGCTCTCCCTAGAGTCGCCGGGGAAAAGAATCTAATTGGGCTCGATGTTTGGGAATAGGCGTCCGTCTTCGAGCGGCAGCCTCTATGGTAGCGCCAATCGGATATTCTATGCAATGATTGGAGCCATGGTCATAAATAACTTTTCACACAAAAGATCAATCGAAGAGTTTTTTTCCACTTTTTGCCCATTATACTACGGAGAAATTTTTTGTGGAGAATGCCATCGAATACATTGGATGGATTGATTCGAACTCAAAAAAACAATTCGTTTGTTTTTTCGAAGTCGTTGTCATTCTTCCGCGTTGGCATTAACGTAGTACGGTAACGTTAGACTTCTGAATATCAAATCAAAAAATGGATTTTCTAACGCATCCTCGAAAATTACAAGAAAGGAAATACATGGTGAAAGCGCGCATCGGAATTATCGGCGGTTCGGGCATTTATGATCTGGAAGGAATTGAATACCATGATGAAATCGATCTTTGGACTCCCTATGGATCTCCATCCGATCATATTCGATTGGGACGATATGAGGGCAGGGAACTGGCATTTCTTCCGCGTCATGGCCGGACTCATAAGTATAATCCTACGCAGGTTCCCTATCAGGCCAATATCTACGCCATGAAAAAATTAGGCGTGGAGTGGATCATTGCAGTCAATGCCGTCGGCAGCCTTCAACTCGACATGAAGCCTCTTGATTTCGTCGTGCCGGATCAGGTGATCGATCGCACCAAGCATCGACCCAACACTTTTTTTGATCCGATTGCCGTGCATGTCGCTTTTGCCGATCCATTTTGTCCGTCAATGCGAAATCTCCTCATTGAATCGGCCCGGGAAAGTGAGGTGACGGTTCATCCTTCGGGAACGTATGTCTGTATGGAGGGGCCCTTGTTTTCGACGCGCGCCGAGTCGAATCTCTACCGCAGCTGGGGGGCGCATCTCATTGGAATGACTGCCCTTCCGGAAGCGAAGTTGGCCCGCGAGGCGCAAATCTGCTATTCCATCGTCGCCGCGGTCACCGATTATGATTGCTGGCACGAACAGGACGTCGAAATCGATATGGTTCTCGAATATCTGAAAAAAAATGCAGAAAATCTGAAACGATTGATTAAAACCGCCATCCCCAAAATTCCCGAGACTCGAGAGATGAATCCTTGTGGATGCTGCAACGCTCTGCAAAACGCCGTTTTGACTCAACCCCATGATTTTCCCAAAGATCGGAGAGAGGCCTTCGAATTCCTCACCGGCAAAGTCAAATGACGGGATTACGTTTCGATTCATCGCAAAAAAAATCCCCTTTTTATAAAAAAAGGGGATTTTTTTTGCGAAATGAGATTATTATATAAAAGATAGTTTTATTCTGACGGGATTGATGCTATTTTCAATGATTATATAAGAATAATAAAAATCCGGAGTGGACGCTATTTGGGTGAATTTAAACATACGGGAGTGTGGATGAATGCCTACGAAACGATGCGAAATTTGCGGAAAATCCAAAAAACTCGACGAGAATTCTATTTGCTGCAGCGATTGTGAAGAAAAGGAACTTGATTTATTGATAGCTGCTTACGCCTATATTCATTGTTACGATGCGGATTTTTGTCCGTTTCAGGATTTGATCGAAGGAGTGCCCCCGATTGACGGAATCAGTTTGAATCAAACTTTCATCCGCAATTGGCTGCTCAAGAATTGGTTGGATAAAAATGAACTGAATTCCCTCTGCGTACCTGAAGCTCTTTATGAAGATATCTTGGATAACGGATTTAAAATCAGCGATATGATTCGAGTAAAATTGAATATTCAAAAAAAGCAAAAAAAGCCGATTGATATTCAAAATAA
>JAFGTC010000289.1 GCA_016934335.1 Candidatus Omnitrophota bacterium
AAGATCGGGGGGAGCCGGGAGATCCCAACGGAGCTTTCTATGCCAATGGCCGCTATCACTTGATGTATTTATATAAAAACAATATCACAGGATTCTGCTGGGGTCACGTTTCCAGCCGGGACATGCTGCATTGGCGTTATCATCCCGACGCCATCGGCCCGGGCGACGGCGATGAAGGCTGTTTCAGCGGCGGCGCCTTCGTCGATCCGCCAGGCAGGGCGATCCTATCCTATTGGCAGCTGTGGGGCGCCCGCGGCATTGGACTGGCCGAGAGTACGGATGAAAATTACGATCATTGGAAGAAAAGCCCGTTGAATCCGGTCATCCCATCCACCGAATGGGGGATCACCGCCGTGACCAATAAAAACGGCGAAGAGGTTGTTTACGGCTCCGCCGATCCGTCCAACATTTGGATGAAAGATGGACTTTATTACATGCTGACCGGCAATCTTCTGGTGCTGAACAAGTATGGCCGCAAGCCGGATTCTCCCCCCGACATGCAGGGAGATCGTCTTTACCTATTTAAATCAAGCGATCTGAAACAATGGGAATACATGCACCCATTCTATGAATCGAACCGCCAATGGACGGAGAGCAGTGAAGACAATATGTGCCCAAGTTTTCTGCCTTTGCCCTCCAGCCCCGCCGGCGGCCCGCCCAGCGGCAAGCATCTATTACTGTTTATCAGCCATAACAAAGGATGTCAGTATTACATCGGCCGATACGAAAACGATCGGTTTTATCCCGAAAACCATGGAAGAATGACATGGGAGGACAACGCATACTTTGCGCCGGAGGCGCTGATAGACGGTGACGGCCGGCAAATTATGTGGGCGTGGATCTTTGACGATCGCCCCGAGGATATCAAGAACGCCAGCGGATGGTCGGGGACGTACGGTTTGCCGCGTTCGTTATGGCTGGGGGATGATGGCGCACTGCGCATGCGGCCCATCGAAGAATTAAAGAATCTTCGGTTAACTGAAAAGAAAAAGGAAAATCTGACGATTAAAGACGGCGTCGCATTGAACCTCGATGGCTGGGGCGGCGAGTTGATGGAACTGGAAATCACCATGCAGCCCGGTGAAGCCAAACAGTGCGGCGTGGTGGTTGGCTGTTCGGAAGACGACCGGGAACAGACCCGGCTCTACTATGACGCCGTGGATCGAAAACTGAAATGCGATGCGACTCGATCGAGCCTCGGTTTTGGACGCAAAATCGTCGAAGGCGGCCCCTTTGAACTCCGCGACGGCGAACCGCTGGTGTTGCGGGTGTTTGTCGACAAATCGATCGTCGAAGCATACGCCAACGATCGGCAGGCGGTCGCCCGCTCCATTTACCCCACCCTGGGGGGGCGCGGCGCGGCGCTCTTCTCCGAGGGAGGCGATGCGATCGTTACTTCGATCAGAGCATGGGATCTCATGCCGTCCAATCCCTTTTAGCCATTTGTTGGCGAAATGCCGATAATATCGCCGTTACGAAGCGGGCGTTTTTAATGCGGTTGAGTCGGATTTTATATGTAGTATTATATATGCTGGAAAAAGAGATGCGCTTTCATTCATTCCAATCCGGCAATGAAACGGTCGCTTGATAATTGGAATAATTATAGAGTGGATTTCGAATGGGTTGATACAATCGGCCTTCTCGGGGGTTGTCATCCTGAGTGTATACCCATAGTTCAAATGCATCCCAAACAACAATTTCATCGCGGCAATCGCCGGTAATATCCAAAACCGCATTGCACAGGTCGGGGTGACCGTCCGCAGGGAAATTCACAACGCGCCGCCCCCAGCCGTCATAAAGACCGCCTTCCGTTACATTGGGCGATAAGACGAAGAACTCTTCGGATGCGCCCGTCCAATTGACGGGGAGGCACATGCTGCCGTGTTGAACCGGTTCAAAGTCGTAATACAATTGACCGTCCGCATCGAAGAAATGAATGATGCCCTGGTTTCCCCAAAAATTAATGGAGACCGATTCCAAACCGGGCAGATCGTCTCGGAAATTGGCCGTCGCCGGATTCTGAACATGGCCGAGATAATGATGCTTAAGAATATTTCCTTTCATATCGGTGAAAAACATCCCTTCATCGCTGGCGGCGCATAAGAGACGGAGTTCCTCGCCAGGCTTGAACTCGACGATCGCCACGCCGTCGGCGTGATCCTGGATGACGCCGTCCAGACTCCATAATGTTTGTCCGTCATCGTCAAACAGCGTGTATCCCATCATCAATTCATCTTTTTTATCGCCGTCGATATCGAAGGCATAAGGATAGTGGCCGGTTACGCATTTTCCCGTCCACATGATTTCCAAACGATCGTTTAACGCCCATAAATACTTGTAGCGGTCTTTGAAGATGATATCGCCGTCATGACCGATTCCTCGCAAGTCGCAGAAATAAAGCGAGTCGCCCAAAATGCGGGGGAAAATATTATGCTCGCCGTGGTCGCCCGGCGGCGTTTCCGGAGTGGGGGATCGATAAAGCGTTTTTCCATCCGATCCCCTGGCTACAATGATTTCCTGGTTCATGCAATAAACGACTTCATGGCGGCCGTCATGATTCAAATCGTGGATTTGAAAACCGACATCGTTGGTCAAGTGATCCTTCCACATATCGGGTTGACCGATTTGCCAGAGAACCTCGCCGTCCATCGTCGCCGCCGTGAGACAACTCAATTCGCTGTTACGATCTTTGGGGCCATGGTGCAGCACCTGACCGAAAAGAACATCGATCTCGCCGTCGCCGTTCAGATCGCCGAATCGCACATTGCGGCCTACGCCAAAATCCTTCATGGCCATTTTCTTCCAAACAACGGGTTTGGGATTATGAGACTGCAGACGTTTTTCTTCCAGATATTTCTGTTGAATCTGCCGGTCGATTCGTTTTTTCTCCTCACCCGCCGCCGTGACGATTACGCGGCTGTATCGAGTAGGAATGTCGGCTGTCAAGGCGACTTTTCCGCGCAAAAAAGCGTCGTCATCCGCTTCCAATACAACCTCTTGATTCAATTCAGCGCGGATATGTTTTCCCTGCAGCGTCACTTTCGCCGTGATGAAAGAACGAGGCGAGAAATTCCATTGAGTTTCCGCCAGGATTTTCTCATCCGGTTTGTGATATGCCGTTGCATGATTCACACGCTTCAAAACGGCCTTCCCGTTGCAAACGCCTATAAAGTAATAACAGCGATCGTTTTTATAACGGACTGCAAAACCGCTTTGTTTTTCGTCCGAGTCGGGCGAGAAGCGAACTTCTACTGTATAGTCTCCCCACAAAGCTTCGCCCGTCACAATCATGGGATGAGTATGCTTTGTGCGCTCGCGATATACTTGCTGCATCATGGCGTCGCCTTCTTCCTGAATAACCCGCCAAGCGCGCTGCGATTCCGGATTCGAACTAAAACAGGAAACCACCCAATTTTCTTTCGGCGATGTTTCCGCCAAATAATGATATTCCGCATGAGCTCCAATCGCTCCGGGAGAAAACATGCCTGGACGCAGGCCGCTGAAATTTTCATCGAGAAGAACAACATCATGATTCTCTGCAAATCCGGGCAGCGTAAATAAGAAGGAAACGATGAACGGTAAGCAAACAGAACGGGCGCCATGCATGATCCTGATTCCTTTCAGACCGGCGGCATTTTTATTCACCATAATACCGTTTCGTCTATAAGTTTTCAAAAGAGACGCCATAAGAATCTCATCAAAGTAAATTTAACAAAAGAGAGAAATTCCAAAAACATTTATCTTGTTAATAATAAGAAATTAAAAGAAATTGGAGAGCAATGTAAAACTGACTTGACAATATGTTAGAAATATATTACTATGCCATGAGATGAATTTATTCTAAGAGATTTTCGAAAAATGGAGGCGGCGATCATGAAAAAGAAATATGAAGATTTGATTGGCGCATTCATTGCGCTCCTCAGCACTCTTGTTATCGGCTCTGTTGTCGCAACGTCGATTTATTTTGACGGGCTATGTAAAAAGTCGTTATTTTTGATGGCAGCATGGCTGGCGGCGGTCAGCATTATGTGGTCAATTCCTTTCTTTCAGTGGTCGATTCCCCATCTCCTTAAGAAAAAATCCAGGAATTTCAAAATCGTTGTCGATGAACGCAGTCTTGTCATTTTTAAAAATTCCGTTTTTGCGGCGCATATTGTATCCTGGTTCTATTTCTTAGCGGCATGGATCGTCGCATGGAGGATGGCTGCATCCGACAATTCAGTTTCAAGCAATTTAATCTCGTTAATGTTTGTAGGATGGGTTGTGCTTTTTCAGTTCGCGCATGTGATCAGCAGTTTGATTCAAGAAAGATCTGATTGGAAAAATGACCGATAAATTAATACGAAGCCGGGTCCGCCGCCTGCGTTTTGAAAACGGAGAGATGACCCAGCAGGAACTGGCTGATCAGGTTGGCGTGACTCGCCAAACCATTATCGCCATCGAAGCGAATCGCTACTCGCCTTCGTTGACGCTTGCCTTCAAAATCGCGAGATTTTTCGGCGTTTCCATAGAAGATGTTTTTCATTATGAAGACGGGGACGCAGGAGATTAACCAAGAAGCAATCCACTTTCCTGACATCCAATGAAATCGATCTCCTGCGAATTTTTCTCTTTGCCCCGCCCGGGAATTTTCAGATCAATCAGATTGCCTTCAGTTGTCGGGCCTGCGGATCGAAGGCGATCCGCCGATTTTGCAGCAGCGCCTCGTCCGCCATGATGGCAGTCAGCGCTTGCGCGAATCCCGCCTCGATTCCCGCATTCGGCTGTTTGCGGCTGCGAATGCATTTCAACCAATCGAGCATGTGGCTGTCATGATCGGTGGAGGGGATTTCCTGCTTTTCCTGGATCGCCTCAGGATCCAGGCTGCCTTCTCCCGAAACGACGGGATGGTTCCAGTCGCTCATATCGAGAATGCCTTTACTGCCGACGGCGCGGAAAAAATTCGCGCCGCCGTTGCCGGTCGTCGTATGATAACTGACGCTGTAGCCTTCGGGATAATCGAAGACCGCCTGGACGCAGGAAGGAACGGTGAAGTTATCTTTCAATTGATTCTTCCAACTCATCGATACGACAGAACGGGGAGCGGATGCGCCTGTGATATAATGAACAAGATCGGTGAAATGAGTCATGTAGCCGCCAAACGCGCCGTTGGAAAACGGACGATATCCCATCCAAGCGGTATAGACTTCCGGATCCCAAGGACGAGACGCCGCATGAGCCAGAAAGCGATTCCAATCAGTCTCATTCTCCTGAATCTCACGCCGGTACTGATACCAGTAGGGATAATACTCGTTCCGGGCTTGCTCGATTCGGATGATCGATCCCAATCCGCCAGAGCGAACAAATTCGCGGCAGCCTGTGAATGAAGGGAGGCTCCGCAGCTGCGTGCCGTTCTGGACGACGGTTTCATTAGCCTTCACGGCATCGTACGCCTCGCATAGATCGCCGAAGTGTATGGCCAGCGGCTTTTCGACATAGGCGTCCAACGCAGCTTTCGCGGCGTCGCGGAGGATGATGGGATGAAGATGATCCGGCGTAGCGATCACGACGGCATGCAGGTCCTTTTGCGTAAGAACATCCTCATATCGGATATACTGAGAGGGCTTATGCCCTTGGATGTCTTCCACATGCCGGGCGGCCGCCTGGCGTTTGGCTTCCCAAATATCGCATACCGCCGTTATTTTGACATGAGCCGCTTCGGCTTCTTTCAGCAATTCCATGCGCAGGGAAGAACCGCGGTTTCCGCATCCAATAAGACCGACATGGATGTTGTCGTTGCTGCTCATTGTTCTTGCATAGGACGCGGCGGGAGCGCCTAACGCCAGAATGGATGAATTAGCGATAAAAACTCGACGTGACAAATTACTATTGGCTTTCATTGAATCCTCGCTTTTTGACAGGAATAAAATGTTTCTTTGCGTTGATGGCTTAAAATCCCGCGCCGGGGCCGTGATACGAAATATCGCCCGGACTGAGAAGTCCATTGGAGGGGTCGTACGCCATCGAATAATCGCCTTGGGCGTTGGGCCCCATTGCGCGAATTTGATAAAAGTGAAAAATCTTGGGCGGGGACGCCGTCGGATCTTTCATCTCGCCCTTGCGGAACAAATAATCGCGACTGATCGCCGTATTTAAAGAGTCCGAAAAATTCTGCTCCCATAAATACACATAATAAGGGAGGACTTCGGGGAACCAGCCATATCCGCCCAGACTGCGAGCCGTGCTGCTTTCTGTGGGAGCAAAGGGATCGATCGGGATGGAGGCCATGTAGGCGGTAGGCGAGGTCAGCCTGTCCAATCCAAAAATCGCCCATGTCGCGCGGCCGGGAGGGTACGCTCCTTTGTCGGTGTTGTACATTTCCAGCGCCGTCGCGATGGATCGAATATCCGACATCGTTCGCGACACTTTGGCGCGAATCTGAGCGTTGAGAAAATTGGGAACAGCGATCGCCGCCAGGATTCCAATGATGGCGACGACGATGAGCAGTTCAATCAGCGTAAAACCAGCAAAAAGGATTGGATTCTTGCTTTTGATATTCATTCGATCGGGATCCTATGATTTGCCGCCTCTCGGACGTAAAAACGCAGCGATTGAAGCAGCGTCCAAAAGTGCAAATTCAAATGTGCAGCCAAACAAATTTCCTGTGCAAGTCGACGTTATTTATTCATAGTCGGCAACATTTGTCAACATGCGATCAGGCCGGATGGGATTAGGCCGAATCAATCCATGCCTAGAATTAAGAAGATCACAATTTGTAATATTTCGTGCGATTGCCGCGGGGGGGCATATGCTTTTCTATAAAGATTCTCATTGCTCGGGCGCTTTTCGCCAATCCATGGAATGTTCATACCCTTACTGGGTGCGAAGTCAGTAAAATCAATTACAAAGAGGAATCGATGGGAACTAAAAGGCCTACATAAAAAAAGAGAGAAAGTGTACGGAGGACAAATTCTCTCAAAGGTATGAAAGCTCGAATTTATGTAAAATGATAATGAATTCCTGTTTATATATTGAGAGTAAAAACCTTATTTTTCAGCAAGGAATTCTCCACTTTTTTTGTCAGGGAAAAGACTACGTATGGTGCATCGAAGAGGATGATGTTCATGAAAAAACGCCCTTTTGTCATAGGATTCGTTCCAAACGAGATTATCGCAGGGATCGTAATCCCGGCGGGGATTCGAAAAAGAGGTTTGATCCGCGTTCCACATCGGGGGTCTTGTATAAATGGGCTCTGACGCGCATCCAGCGCAACAAAACAGAATCAGGATTATCAAAAGGAATCTCATGCCTATCCTCCCCTCCATAAGATCATTGCTTCACGCCGGGATAATTCTCTTAGAAACGACAAGCAACAAGCCGTCGCTGCCAACGAGATTCGCTCGCCGATGATTGCTTTTCCTATCTTACTATTTTAGCCGAGCTGGTTTATGTTCGGCAAGAACGCTTATAACAACGGCGGAGATTTGTTAGGGATGTTCAAGAGAATAGAGAGTTTAAGGCGCCGCATTCGATGTACGTTCGTTTTCGGATAGAGAGCGAAAGTAGAGTTGAAGGGCCTCCGCATATTGCGAAGGGACGCTTTCGGATTGCATGCCTTGAACCGGTTCATTCCGTGAATCATCGGCGGGCGATATTTTTTCAACATAGGATTGCATGGGATCGGAGACTGCTTTTTGAATCGTGCGTAAATCCTGGACGACTTGACGCTGCTTTTCAATAACGTTGATCAACTGGAAATCCTGAAGTTGAATTTCGATGTTTTTCATCGCTTCGACGCTCTTTTTTAATTCGAGGGGGGAAAGATAGAGATGGTTCAGCTGCTTGTCGAGTTTCTCTGCGCGATCGCGGATTTCCTTCTGCATGTCGGCAAGGCGGGTCATTTTGTTTTGAATGGAAAGCGGCGGCTTGCCGGTGAATCCTTCAGTCCCCATTCCGCTCTTTTTGCCGCCGCCGGTCGATTCGCCGGGAGGCTTATTGTCCAACTCCTGCACGACGGCGTCTTCGAAAGGTTCGTCGCGCATTCGCGGCCCGGTCTGGCGGTTGTCTTTGTGCTGCGCGTATTTCTCCACGAACTGACCGTTCGACTTGCCGGTTCGCCCTTCGCCCGAGCGGCCGGTCGCCTCCGTCGAATCGGGCAGGGTATTGCCGGTTTTTCCTTTTGCGCTGAAATTGCTGATCTGCCCGTCCATTACGTCCCAGCCTTCTTCTAAATCAGCGCTGGCCCAATTGCTGGAGAGATCTTCGGTCTGTTCGTTGACATCCTCTTCGTCTTCGATCAATTCGCCGATCAGGTCTTCCAGTTCCTCCGGCAAATCCACCAGCGATATTTCATCGATTTGTTCGAGTGGAGCGTCTTCCAGGTTCCACTTGATGCGATCCGGCTTATCCGGCAGCCAGGATTCCAACTCGCTTTCGATGCGTTCTTCGAGTTTTTCAATGCAATTCAAGGCGGCCTCTTCCGAATCGAGGGCGATTTCGACGGCATTGCCGATCAGCGATTCTTCCGCCCGTTCAACGTTGTCGATAATTTCCCGAAACTCGTCGACCATGGTTGGATCGTCAAACGCGGCCGGGGCTAATTCTTTTAGATATTGGTTAAAATCCTGGATGTCTTCCAGCAATCTTTTTTCGGCCAGCGCCAACCGCTCCAACTCGTCTTCCTGATTTTGGATGCGCTGCTCTTCGGGAATTTCCAATAAATCCTGAGCGGGAGGAATCAATTCCTTCTGTTTTTGCCATAATTCATCGAGCAAGCCGAGAAGAGTTTCTTTCTTTTCTTTTTCACGATCTTCGCCGGCTTTCTGCTGAATCAACGCCTCTCTCATTTCATCGGCGATTTCGGCTAATTCTTTCGAGGTTAGAGGATTTGAATCGACTTGTTGGTCCGATTGCTGAATTCGAATTGTATATCTTTGCGATTTGACGCGATGCCCGAAAACGTCCTGCGCCGCCGCGAAAAGTTCAAAAGTACGGCCCGGTTCATAAACCGAATCGGTTACATCGAGAATATGCTCCAACTGGACATACAAGACGCCGGCTCCGCCCGGTTTCGAGGCGATCACTTCGGTTGCGACTCGCATCAGGTCGGCGCAATACAAATCGATTTGGCGGACGCCTACATCGTCGCGCGCTTGAATTAAACAAGGAATGCTGGACGGCATTGACGCGCTCAGCAAATCACGCCCGGGCAGCGGCATGGCGATCGTCGGGGGAACGTCGGGAATAGCGGTTAAGGCGTATCGAATGGGATTGCGATTTTCAAGGCCTTGTTCGCTAATCATGTGGATGGAAAAGAATCCATTCTGCTGAACGGTGAATTCGGCTTTCATGCATCGCCGACGAAGAACTTGGGCGGGGATATTAGTCTTTCGGCCGTCTTGTTCGAGCGCCAGCCGCCCGCTTTCGATGGGAATGTCCGATGTCGCGCAAAGAATGATGCGCGTTCCGGCAAGAACGGCGATTCCCGCATCGATGTTGTAAATCGTTTCAGCAGGTCTCTGCGTATAGGAAGGGTAGAGAAGTTGGATGCTCCGCTCCGCGATAACGGGGCGCAGCAGCATCGTGACGCGATGCACTTCCGACAATCCATCGTCCGCTTCGACAAAATAATCGAAATCCCTGGATACTTTTTCGAAGCGATGAATCGCATCCATACCGGATTCAGGCCAATCGACAGGCTCGCGAATCCAGGAATCCCGGTTCATCGACGTAACCATACTCAAACGCGACGGGCGCTTTCCTTCGCAATGAATCTTGACTTCGAGCGAATCGCCTTCCGCTACCGCCGCATCGCCCGGAGATAGATGGATTCGCGTTTCAAAATAGGGAGAGATATTCGACCAGGGTAGCAGAATCCGCCATAGTGTGTTCTGCGTTCGCTCCGGGTAAAAATAAAAATGCGCCGAGAATAGCAGCCATGACGCCAGCAGAGCGGCGCCGTATTGTTGGATTCGCTTCTTGTTCACGCCGACGGAGCATGGCGACTGTTTCAATGCTTCGAAAGCATCGCCGGCCATCTGCGTTAAAATCGATTCGTGCATGTTTTGTCGGCGAAACTGCAAAAAATTGATCAAGCGGTTTTCCAAGCCGAGATTAAAAATTTCCAATCGTCTCGCCGCCCGCTCATCGCTCAGCCGCTTCAGCCAAGGAAGACAAATCGCCGCGGCGCAAAAAAGAACAAGGAACAACAAAGCCGCTCCCATAACGTATCGCAGCGCCGCGGTATAAAAGAAAAAATGTTCCAGGCAGACGATCAACAACAACGCGCAGAACAGACCAAAGCCGGAAAGAAAGAACCTTTTTAGAAAGATCTGGATGCACCATCGTCGTTTGACGCGATTCAGTTCGCGCAGGAAATCTTGCGTATGATCCATCATGGCTTGTCCTCCGGCTTGAGCCGTTCATAGCGGCGGCGGATTCCCCACTCCAAACATAGCAGCGATCCAATCAAACTCATGAGCCACGGATTTTGCCAGAATTCATATTCGATAAGCCGGCTCTTTGTTTCAGGCGGTTCGGATAAACGGCGCTGCAGCAGCATGGCCTGCGACAATGGATAGTATTGCCCTCCCGTTTGCCGGGCCAGCTGCTTGAGATAGGCGTCGTTGAGAGTTGTTTGTTCCCATTCGCACGCCGATTCTTTGATTTCGAATGAGAGCGTCGATTCGACGGTCGCCGCATCCTCTTGACCGCCTGGATGCGCTTGAATTTGAAACGTGCAGCGGCCGGGCTTGGTCGGATTGAACTCGTATGAATAGCGATAGGGCCCAGGAACGAAGGATCGATCCAGCGCCATTGTCAACGTGGATTCGATGGGTTCTAAACAATGAGCCGTTATGGAGGGGGGAGTCTCGAAATATTGTCGCGAGGCCATGGCCGTCATGATAACCGGTTCGCCGACGTAATAATCATATTGATCCGTTCGAACGATGAGCGGCTCTTCCATGTCGTATTCTTCATCCTCCAATCCAGCCAGCCAGCGCACAGACTGCCGCCAAAAGCGGTGGAAGAATGTCGTTTTATTTCCCTGGATTCCCTGCTGCAATTCCCATTGCCATGCATTCAATCCCGCCATAATCGCAACACGCCCTCTGCCGTAACGCTGAGTTATGACGCCTGGAATGCGGACTTGATCTTGCGTTAAATGGGCAAGGATGGACGCCGCCGGCTTCAGCGATGAGAAATACAAAGCGCCTTGAACCTGCGGCTCTTCCTGATCGGACAGTGAGGCGCTGAACATAGGATGATTGCGCCCCAATCGCGAAACAGACAATGTATATGAATCGAGTGAGAATCGAATGGAAGGCGCGCCGTCTTGGATGGGGAGCAAGGGCTGCAAGGTTGATGCAGATCCCAAGGCCGCCCATAGATTTTTCGATCCCCAAAATAATAAACCGCCTCCATCCTCCACAAAATGGAGGAGATCTTCCATGCCGTTTTGCCCGAGAATCTCGGGGCCGACGTCACCCAAAACAATGACTTTATATTGCGAAAAATCGGCGGCCGGGCGGGTAGTTTCCTGGCTGGCTTGATCGCCGATTTGAACAAAGAAGCGATTCTCGCCGATCTTCATGATGTTTGTCGGCTGGATGAATTCATCCTCTTCCAACGCGCGCTTTAAAAACTTGAACTCGAATCGGGGACTTCCCTCCAGATATAAAACGGGGATGTCCGGATCGACGACATCGATATAGATGGAGCGTTCATTGTTATGAGGAAGCATTTCATTCTCATGCAAGGGGACGCGAGCGATAAACCGGAAGCGGCCGGTCGCCTCTGGAATGAAATCGACGGAGCATAAAGCGCTTTGACCGGCATGGGAAACAGCCGCCGTCGCCGACGCGACGACATTTTCGGCTTCGCCGCTTTCATCCGCCAGGCTGAGAGTAATGGGAATCGACGAGTCATCCAAACCAAGAGAACGGACAAAGACGGACGCCTTGGCTTGACTCTTGACCGTCACTTTGGGGGGAGCGATGACATCCTGAATTTCCCGGTCGCAGATCGGTCTGGGATGATCCGAGCCGACGCCAATGGGATAAACAGGCGCGGAAGGCAGCGTGTTATTTTGTGAAACTCCGGTTTCGCTGCCGTCCGTGACAAGAACGATGCCGGCGAGAATATCCGGCGACAGGCGGGAACTGATGGTGTGCAGCGCATGGCCGATCCGGCTTAACGCCCCCGGCGAATCGATCGATTTTTCTCCAATCGGTCCAGAGACGGGCTGCACATCCACATCGAAGCGATGCCAATGAATTTCGAAATTGGATTTGAAATAATCGATAAATTGCGGGTCGGTTAATAATTGATAAGCGTCCTGGATCGGCGCCTTCTCGTTTTCATCGGCTATAAAAAAACTTGACGACGCATCCTGAACAATCGCCAGAATTTTCTTTTCCCGAGTATGATGTTGAATCTCTCTGGAAGGATGCAGCATAAGCAGAAATAAAAGCGTGGAGACCGCAGCCCGATTGAGAAAATAATATCGCCCGCCCCATAAGCGGCGGGATGTTTTTTGATAATGGATCCATAAAGCCCACACGACAAGCGCATAAAGCAGCAAGACGCTGAAGAAGGGAAGACGGGGGACGAGAGTCAAGACATCCATGCCGGCTTCTCCCGTCCTGATTCGCTCTGTTTGGGAACGGCGAATCGCCCTGCAAGATAGAATTCCAGAAATATCAAACCAATGGTCAGCAGCAGTATTAAATCCGTCCAATCGCTGACACCGATTTGCCGGTTGGAATCCTCTTGGATATTACTGCTTGGAATCATGCGCGCGCCGGGAAATTTTTCTTTTATTTGGCTTAAAGAGATCTTTTCCGGATTGAATTCAGCCGCATCGATATTCACGGCCGCATAAGACTCCCCGCGTTGTTCCGGCATGATTTCCGTGAAGCGATAGAATCCCGGGCGCTCCGCTATGGGCGGTACATCATGATTTTGCGAATCCCAAATGATATCTTCATTATCGGGCGTCAGAATGGAGGTTTGAGTTCGTTCGATTAGAAAGCGGAACGAGTCGCCGGTTAAAAAACCGCCGTCAATCGAATTTTGCCCCAATGCTAGAATTTCATGAAGAAAGGGAAGGTAGCCGGGCTGCAGGGGAAACTCCGTCCAATGCCGGCCGCAGGGGATGGCTAAGACCGTGATGTTGCCTTTTCCCCATCGATGCTGGAGGATCGCGGGGCGTCCGTCTTGAAACCAGGCGAATGCGTCGGTTAATGGATTGGAAAAATCCGCTTCCAGCGCCGCCGTCTGATAAAATTCCGCTTGGAAAACCATCTGAGCGATCGCTTCGTCCATGTCATGAGTGCGCGCTATTTTCATGGCTTCATTGCCGGCCTGCGCCGAAGAGCGAACACGAATATCTCCAAACAGGATGGATTCAGTCAATGGAGCATCAGCGGCAAAAACATAGGCGGCGCCTCCGTCTCCGATCCAATCCAAAATCCATTCTTCTCGGGGAATGTCTTGAAGATCGGCGAAGATGACTGCGCGGCAACTGTGTAAATGATCCGGATTCAACGCCTGCACGACGCGGGGCTGGATGATGGAAATGGAACTTCCCGGAGGGGAGAGGGCGCGCTGTAAAAAATAACTTTTCGCTTGGATGGAATCCGCCGTGGAGTCGACGATGACGACCGGTATTTCATCGGGAAGTTGAGTGTAGAAATAACGGCGGTTGTTCCAACTCCAACCGTCGGGGCTGAGTTCGATAGCGCCTTTCAAATGACGCATGCCCTCGGCGGAGAATTCAAACAACACTTCCGCCCGGCCGCCCGCCGGAATAAAAATGCGCTGCTCGTCGCGCTTCTGATCATTGAGGATCAACGAACAGGTCGGCTGGAGTTCGACGCCGCTGTAATTGCATATCTGTGCGCTAAGGCGCGCCGGAGCTTTTCTTAACGTGCTGGTAATCGTGACGTCGACATTCTCGACGGCCGCGTCCGGCGCACGCCCGTCGTTGCAGTCGATAAACAAAATACGCAGGTCGGCGTCGTCATAACGCTGCCGATCGACATGCTCCCATCCGCATCGCTGCATATCCGATAACACAAAAATTTCGCGCGTCCCCGGTCCGGCGCTTTCTAAAAGTCCGGGCAGGAGAGAAAAAGCGGAGGCGAGATTGGTCCCCATTGTTGAATTTTCCAGAGAATCCAGAATCCGAAACGCTTCCGCCCGGTCTCTCGTCCATCCAGGCGTGAGCATTTGAGCGTTTTTGTGGAATGCGATCAACGCGATCGAACTTCCCGGGTGGAGAGCATTCACGATTTCGGCGGAGATAGTCTTGGCTCGCTGGAAGAATGTATCGTTCAGCGAGCGGGCGTCCATACTGCACGATGAGTCGATGATCAAGACGACCTGCCGCTCCTGCGCCCCCAGCCAGGAACCCAGCCAGGATCCGGTCGAGAGCGGCCGGGCGAAACTCAAGACCAACGCCGTTAAGATCAAAACGCGCAGAATCAGCAGCAGCATCTGCCGGATATTGAACGCCCGGCCTACGCGGCGCTGCGACTCATGCAAGAAGCGCAGCGAACCGAACACAACTTGATTATGCTTCCGACGGGCGATGAGGTGAATCATGACGGGGAGGGATAACCCGAACAATCCCAATAAAAATGTTGGATTCAAAAAGAACATGATGGAAGTCCGTTGATTAAAATAACTTCGCCCGCCGGGTTAAATAACCGGCCAACACGCGATCGAAAGGCGTCGAGGTATTGACGGGAACATAATCGTAGCGACATTGCGCGCATGCCTTCGAATACATGCTGCGCCAATCCTCCGCTTTGCGTAAATATTCGCGGCGCAGCAGCGTCGCGTCTGTCGGCAGTTGCTCGCCTGTTTCCGCATCCACAAAGGTTGTCGCTCCCGCGAAGGGAAACTCCCACTCGGACGAATCCCAGATATGAAACAGAATCGCTTCATGCCCCCGATAATTGAGATGATGCAGGCCATTGATCATTTCGGCGGGATCGTCCCAAAGGTCGGACAATATAACGATCAAACCGCGGCGCTTCATACGCTCCGCGACTGCATGAAGAGCCGCCGCTAAAGAAAACGAATTCTCCGGATCTGTTTTTGGCGGCGGCTCGTTTTGAAATCGACTCATTTCTTTCAGCAGCGCCGTCAGATGAGTTGGATTGCTGCGGGGTGGAATATAACGCGGTTGGCAGCAGCCGCTGACCGTTAATCCTACCGCATCCGATTGGCGGATCATCAAATAGCCCAACGCCGCCGCTACGCAGCAGGCGTAATTCCGCTTCGTCGGCCGGCCGCCGGACGAGTAGTGCATGGAGGCGCTGCCGTCCAAAACCAGACAGGCCTTCAGGTTGGTTTCTTCCTCGAATTCCTTGACGTAATATTTATCCGTGCGGCTCCAGACTTTCCAATCGATGCTGCGCGGATCGTCGCCTGGCGCGTATTCGCGATGTTCGGCGAATTCGACGCTGAATCCCCGGTAGGGGCTGCGGTGCAGTCCCGAGATGAAGCCTTCCACCACCAGCCGCGCCACCAGTTTCAAATCGCAGATTCGATTGACGCGCGCGGGATCGAGAAATTCCCGCCATGGAGCATGTTGAGCATCGGTCTGTTTTTTCATGCGTATTCCCGGTCGCTCGCTTCGGAAATGATGTCCAAAAGACGCTGGATGATGTCGTTAGCGTTGATTCCTTCGCTTTCGGCGGTGAAATTCGGAACGATGCGATGCCGCAGAACCGGTCGCGCAACAGCTCGAATATCATCGCAGGAGACATTGAACTCGCCGCGCAGCGCCGCGCGGGTTTTCGCGCCGAGAATCAAATATTGCCCGGCTCGCGGCCCGGCTCCCCAACTCACCCATTCGCGGATGAAGTCCGGCGATTCCGCATGATTCGAACGGGTTGCGCGAACCAGCCGCGAAGCGTAATCCACCACATGATCGGAAACGGGCACGCCGCGCACGATTTTTTGAATCCAGGGGAAATCGACTTTTTCAAGTTTTTGAACCTGGCCGTTGGTTTGAGGAAGAGTCGTCTGTTTGATGATGGCTTTCTCTTCCTCCGCATTGGGATAATCGATAAGAATGTTGAACATAAAGCGGTCCAATTGCGCTTCGGGGAGGGGATAGGTGCCTTCCTGTTCAATGGGATTCTGCGTCGCCAGAACAAAAAAGGGCGGCGCCAGCGGATAATCGACGCCTCCCACGGTCACTTTTCGCTCCTGCATGGCTTCCAAAAGGGCGGCTTGCGTCTTGGGGGGCGTCCGGTTGATTTCATCCGCCAAAATGATGTTGGCGAAGATCGGGCCTTTAATGAAGGTGAAATGCCGCCGCCGTGTGTCGGGATCTTCTTCGATGACGTCTGTGCCGATGATGTCGCTGGGCATCAGATCGGGAGTAAACTGGATTCGCTTAAACGTAATTTGAAAAATCTCGGACAGAGTGTGGATCAAAAGCGTCTTGGCCAATCCCGGTACGCCTACGATCAGCGCATGAGCGCCGACAAACAGAGCGATCAACATTTCATCGATCACATCGCGCTGTCCGATAATCACTTTTTGAATTTCGGTGAGAATGGATTGGCGCATGGCCGCCAAACGCTTCAAATCATCCGGCGTCGGTTCGACTCGCCTCTCTGTACTTTCCAACATTTTTATCGGCTCCTTAATGAGTCATAGCGAAAACCAGAGCGTTGACGCCCAGTTTCATGCTGTCTTCCCGAATCAGACTTGCTCCAAACGGATATTCGAGACCGGCCCAGCCGTTCTCGACGCCGTGTTTGAAATACAATACGCCGTATCCATTTCCCCATGCGACTCCCTCCATGGGCGGTCTGGACGGCGCAAACCGATCCATGACATACGACACGCGATCCATGGGAAAGGGTACCTGGAACAAGGGTTCGTTCAAAGCAATCGGCGCGAGCGACGCCTCGGGCAGAATCTTGGCCGCTTCGCGGCGAAACGATTGGTCGAATTCCTCGCGGCCGCAGCAATTGTTAGCGAGCAGCAAGCCCCCGCCGCGGAGATAATCGGCTAAGGCGGAGCGAGCCGCATCGGAAAAATCAAACGCATGATGGCCGATTATGTAGATCAGGGGGAATTGTTTTAGTTCATCGGGAGCGGGTCGAATGGGCTTGGACTGAATGCGAAGAGAAGAGCCGCATTGCGCCGCGAATTCACTGAGCAGTTTGCCGACCGCATACGGATTGGGATTCCAATCGCCGTTGTGAATCAAATGACCGACGAGCAGATCGCCGTCTTCGTTGACGACTCGGTCCTGCGCGGCGTAGTCTTCGGCGTACTGCCGGCAGACGAGCATGTAAACCAGCATGTTCATGCCCAGTTTCATGGCGTCGTCCGGCATATAACGCTTTCCTTCCGGATGGGTATGATGATCCCATCCGCAGCTGAGATCCGCTTTGGAAAACAGCAGAGCCGTCCGGCAGCCGATTTCGGTTCCGTATAGCTCCGGCGCCTGAATCTGATTCTCGTCATTTTCCATCATCGCAACTTGCTCGATGGCGTGATAGCATTGGTACACCGGATGATCCATCGGCAGGCGGCGAAGCGGCTTGTCGGGAAAAATGGCTGGATAAATTCGCTGAAACGATTCCGAAAACGGCGGCCATCCGCAGCAGGCTTCGGCGATCATGGCGCCTCCGTCTTCCAAATATCGCCGCATCAACACCGGCCAATCACGCTCCACCTGAAAATGATTGTGGCCGGTCATATACAATATGGGGATGGTGCGCAGGCGCGAGTCATTGATGGTTACGGTGCGCGATCCGTAGTTCAGATTTAATTTGGGATTCATCCATCCCAGCAGGCCGTCCAAATCTCCTGGATCGGTCATCCAATCCTGATGCTCGCCATATGCGATTTTTCCAATCAAGGCGGAAGGTCTTGGAGGGCGCTTTTTTTCGCTGCGCCGCAAGGGAGTCGCCGGCAGCGG
>JAFGTC010000290.1 GCA_016934335.1 Candidatus Omnitrophota bacterium
AACACCGTCCTTGTCGTCGAACACGACGCGGAAATGATGGAAGCCGCCGACGTCATCGTCGACTTTGGCCCCGGGGCGGGCAGGGACGGCGGCGAAGTGGTCGCGGAAGGATCTCCCGACGCGATTCGCGCTCATCCCGCTTCTCTGACCGGCGCCTATCTGGCGGGCCGCAAAGAGATTCCCATCCCTCCCACTCGCCGAACCGGCGGCGAGCGTCAAATCGAAATCATCGGGGCGTCGGAAAACAATCTCAAGCAGATCGACGTGCGCATTCCCCTGGGCGTCTTCACCTGCGTCACCGGCGTTTCCGGATCCGGAAAAAGCACGCTGATCACGGAGATTCTCTTCAAAGCGCTCGATCGCCAGCTGCATCGCGCTCATACGATCCCCGGCCGCCATGAGCAAATTCGCGGCGTCGAGCATATCGACAAGGTGATCGAAATCGACCAGAAGCCCATCGGCCGCACGCCCCGGTCCAATCCCGCCACCTATGTCAAAGTCTTCGATCCGATTCGCAATCTGTTCGCTCAACTTCCCGAATCCAAAATGCGCGGCTACAAGCCGGGGCGCTTTTCCTTCAACGTCGCCGGCGGGCGATGCGACGCCTGTTCGGGCGACGGCGTTAATCAGATCGAGATGCACTTTCTGCCCGACGTGTACGTGACCTGCGACGTCTGCCAAGGCAAGCGATTCAACCGCGAGACGCTCCAGGTGAAATACAAAGGCCTCTCCATCGCGGATGTGCTGGATCTCTCCGTCAAGGAAGCGTTGGAAATTTTCGAAAACTTTCCCCGCATCACGCGCATTCTCGACACGCTGGCCCACGTGGGCCTCGATTACATCCATCTGGGCCAATCCGCCCCGACTCTGTCCGGCGGCGAGGCGCAGCGCATCAAACTGGCCAAAGAATTATCCCGCCGGGATACGGGCAATACGCTCTACATCCTCGACGAACCTACGACCGGCCTGCACTTTGACGACATCCTGAAACTGCTCCGCGTCCTCAACGAACTGGTGGATCGCGGCAATACGGTTCTGGTGATCGAACACAACCTGGACGTCATCAAATGCGCCGACTGGATCATCGATTTGGGGCCCGAAGGCGGCGACAAAGGAGGAGAAATCGTCGCGGCGGGCGCGCCCGAAAAAGTGGTCAAACATCCCTCCTCCTATACAGGCGAGTTTTTAAAACCTATCCTTAATATGTCGAAAACAAAAAAGAAATCCGCGTAAAATCGCGGAGTAAAAACACAGCGCATAAAGGAGTTCGACGCATGACCCAATCCAATTTATCTCGATCGGAAGGACGTCTATTGGATGAGATGAGAAATCTATCCTTCGAACGGGGGTATCTGGATTTCGCGGAAGGGTCCTGTTTAGTCTCGTTCGGCCGCACCAAGGTGATCTGTTCGGCCTCCATCGACGACCGGGTGCCGCCTTTTTTGCTCGGTTCGGGCCAGGGATGGGTGACCGCCGAATACGCCATGCTGCCCAAATCCACCAAACAGCGCACCTCCCGCGACCGCGCGCGCAGCGGGCGATCGCAGGAAATTCAACGCCTGATCGGCCGCTCTCTGCGCAGCGTCACGAATCTCAAACTATTGGGCGAACGAACCATCTATATCGACTGCGACGTCATTCAGGCCGACGGCGGCACGCGCACCGCTTCGATATCCGGCGCGATGGTGGCTCTGTACGACGCGCTTCGATTCATGCGCAAATATAATTTGATCAGCGAAATCCCCGTCCGCGAACTGGTCGCCGCGGTCAGCGTCGGCCTGGTCAACAGCATCCCCCATCTCGATCTCGACTACAGCGAAGACAGCATCGCCGACGTCGATTTTAATGTGGTTAAAACCGAATCGGGGCGATTCGTCGAGATCCAGGGGACGGCCGAGCACAACACCTTCGATCGGGATCAACTCAACCAACTGCTCGAGATCGCCGACGCCGGCATCGAACGAATCGTGCACGCCCAGCGCGCCGTCTTGGGATTGGACGCTGGATGAATCGGTCTTAATGTCGCGCCGCTTGAAAAATAATCTTGCCTTTTACCATCCTCAACCTACAATAACGGCAGCCCCCATATTCTGAAATGGGACAAAAACGGGAGGGTTGGGAATGCTGCTTCCTGCTTGGTTAACCTTGCCTGCGGTCATCGCTCAGGAGCGTCCTCTTGGCTTCAAGCCTTATGAAACGTCCGATTTCGATCTGACTGTCTTCATCTATTTCCTGGGCGGCCTGATTTTATCCATTTTTCTGTTCAGTTTCGGAAACGCTCAATACCATCGCTGGAAAAAATACAAAGAATTTGAAGCGGAGATGAAATCGCTGGATCTCGATCCCGGCCAGGAAAAAGCCATGTCCGACATGGCCAAACGCCGCTCGCTGGACGAACCCGCCCATCTTCTGATGTCCGTCCGCCTCTTCGACGAGATGGCTTCCGAGGAAATCAAACGCATTTTGCGAAGCCCCGCCTCCGCGAAATTCAAACAGGCCTACATCGACAAAATCTATCGCATCCGAACGAAAACCTATCATCCCGAATGGTTGGATTCGCAGTTCCACACCCCCAACCAGCTCGCGCCGGTGGAAATCCCTCCCAAACGCGCCTCCAAGAAATAAATTCATACCCTCGCCCCGATAGTTCCTAACGGGCTCCGAATTGTCCAAAAATATCCCAAAAAATAAATTCGAAATTTTTATAAAATTTAAAGGAATTTTTGTTGACAAAATCAAAATGATATGATATGCATTATAATTATAGAAACTACATCACGAGGGGGAGGAAGCCACATGCCTCTATCAATTACCAGAAAACCGCATGTCGCATCACATCAGCTATGGTTGGGGGCCGGGAGAATGACGTTTTTCAAGAAGCAATTCTTAATGGCGTGAGATTTCTTAAATTTTGGATTGCATGCTTTATTCACACATCCAAATGTAAGAATCTCAGAGTGTTTTAAATTTTGTAACAGGTCACACTGCTGAAGTGATAGGCGGGGGGAATGGGGGGAGTTGGCCGGTGCGGACGTATTCCTGAAGCGCTGATAC
>JAFGTC010000291.1 GCA_016934335.1 Candidatus Omnitrophota bacterium
ACCAAAAATGGTGAAGTCGATTTCGTCGGCGAGGCGGGGAGCGGCGGCGGGCGGCGGGGCCGTGGGAGCGGCGCGCTGACTGAGCTCCGCCACTTGAGAAATCGGAACCCATTCCGCGAAGCCTTCGCGCCATGCATACCCGTCTGGATTGGCTCGGGCTTTTTCGGCGGCTTGGGCCAGTTCGAACGGACCGGACTGCTGTCCATCATAGCTAAGAAACCATTGGCTCATCGGTTATCCTCCCAAACAATTTTTTCGTTGAGTTTTTTGCACAGGAATAATTTTATGGAATCCATATTTATTGCAATTCCAGGTTTTCCCGCAGTTCTTGAATGTCCTTTTCATGTAACGCGAGCCTGCCAGCCAAGTTTTGAAGATAGGCAATTTCCGCTTCCGTATCGGCTTCGACGGCCAGCAGGGAGACGGCGTAGACTTTTTTGGCTAAATCGGGCGAGGCGGCCTGAGCCGCAATCGCTTCCATCGAGACGGGCGCTAAGAGTTCCTGCAAAACAAAGGCTCGCTCTTCGCCGGATAATCCCGCATTCTCCAACTTATCGAGTATCTTTTTCCGTTCGTTCGCGTCGATTTGCCCGTCGGCATTCGCGGCGGCGATCATGGCTCGAATCAAGAGAATCGCTTCCTCATTGCGATCCGGTTGAGATTGAGAACCGGGCGGCGGGGGAGGGGAGGCGGTTTTCTTTGCGCCGGGAGGAGGAGGCGGCGGAGAGGCGGGCGCGCTTCCATATCCCGGCGAGGAGGTCGCCGGCCGCCTTGTCGGCGAAGCTTCGCTCCGATCGGTGAAATGATCGAAGGCCGCCATCGCTACGCCCAAGGCGCCCAATCCCAGGGCCGCTTTCGTTCCCATGCCAACGCGGCGGCCCATGCCCATGCGGAGCATGCCGCCTAAGAGTTTTTCTGCGTCCATACCAATTCTCCTGTAGGAAAAGATGTTTTATCTTATCACAATTCCTGAATCTGTGAACGAAGAAACCAAGGGATGCATGAGCGGTTTACATGGCGAAAATGAGAGACTGTCATTATGATTTAGTTTGCGGCTGACAATTTTGAACAGCGCTTGCCATTACTGCTTTTCTTCTTGATTGGTCCATTGTTCACTATTATTGTTGTTTTAGAAAAAAAACAGGATAAATGTGGAATCGTTGGATTCGTATAATGTTTTTTGGGATAAGGAGATTATGAAAAAGTCTGCCTTCACGCTTATCGAACTTCTGATCGTTGTCGCGATTATCGGTATTTTGGCTGCGATTGCCGTGCCCAATTTTTTGAACGCGCAAATTCGCGCCAAAGTCGCTCGCTCGCAAGCCGATACCAAAAATCTGGGAACGGCCATCGAATCGTTTCGGATCGATCGAGGGGGATTGTTGATCGATATCTGGGATGATGATGGGACGATTTGCCTGGATCTTTTAAATAAGTATTTCAAGCAGATTGCCAATCCCAGTAAGGCCACCCGCCTGATGCGCGACGTCATGGCGCCATTGACCACGCCGATCTCCTACATGTCGGCTATTCCCCAGGATCCGTTCCTCAAAGATCCCAAAACAACTGCGGCAAGTGAAACCTGGACAGGGCAGTTGGATACTTATACGTATGTCGATAATGATCCCCGTTGCACGGACGCTTGGCCGCCTCATAATCATAACATCGATGCTTATCAACCGGCCAATCAGGGCGTCAGCGGAGCTGTGCGGCCTTTAACCAGAGGAGAGTTTGCCATCATTGGAAGCGGCCCCGATGGAATCGTGGTTCAAAGCGGATTTCGCGGGATTCCCTATGATTCATCCAATGGGCTGACAAGCGCCGGCGATGTGACCTTCCGATCCGGCGGCGGATTCGATGGGGGATGATTCCGGCGTTTCGTCTTCTCTTACGGATTCGTTCAATTCGAACACTTAGCGGAAAGTCTTCTCCACTCCTTCACGGATGTAGGTCAGTTTTTATCGAAGAAATCGGCGAAGGCATTCTCCGGGGTTGTTTTATGAAAAGAGGAATCGCCTTTTGCGGCGGCGATTTTTTTCTAGGCCGATTTCATTGGGATTAACGTTATTTCTGATAGAAGATACACTATTTCTTCGATCTATCGGCCTGCGAAGGTCAAAAATAGCATAGGGAGAGTCGATTCAATGGAAGCCGCCTTGCCAAACATACGGCAAACCGTAGATAAGATTGTTCAAGAGACGGCAATCGTGGATATGCACACGCATCTCTATCCGCCGTCGTTCGGTTCGATACTGCTGTGGGGCATCGATGAACTTCTGACATACCATTATATTGTCGCCGAAGTGATGCGCGCCGCCCCCATTCCTTACAAGACCTTTTGGGCAATGTCCAAAACCGAACAGGCCGACTATATTTGGAAGCACATGTTTCTGGATCGCGCTCCTATTTCGGAAGCCTGCCGGGGCGTCATTACTGTCATTCAATCGCTCGGCTTCGATCCTTCCGAACGCCGGTTGGATGTGATTCGCGATTTTTTCCGCCGCCAAAGCGTCGAATCGTACGTCGAGACGGTTTTTGAAAAGGCCAATGTTTCGTATGCGGTGATGACTAACGATCCCTTCGATGCCGAGGAGCGGCCGTTTTGGGAAAACGGCTTTCAAAACCATCCCCGCTTTCAGGCTGCGCTGCGAATGGATCCCCTTCTCTTGAACTGGGATTCGGCCTCTACCCATCTGCGGGAAATGGGATACAAGGTCGGCGGCGCTTTCAATGATTCTTCGATCAAACACGTTCGCCAGTTTCTGGAAGACTGGGCCGACCGGATGAATCCTCGTTATATGGCCGTTTCTCTGCCCCCAAGTTTTGTCTATCCGGACGATTCGATTGGGACGCGAATCATCGATCGCTGCATACTTCCATTCGCTCGCGAGCGCAATCTTCCGTTTGCCTTGATGATCGGCGTCAAAAAACTGATCAATCCCAATCTCCAGTTGGCGGGTGACAGCCTCGGGCGCGCGAATTTGGAATGTCTGGAAAACCTCTGTCTGAAAAATCCCGATAACCGGTTTTTGGTCACATTGTTAAGCCGGGAAAATCAGCACGAACTGTGCGTGATCGCGCGCAAGTTCAATAACCTTCTGCCATTCGGATGCTGGTGGTTTATGAACAATCCCAGCATCATCGACGAGATGACTCGAGAGCGTTTCGAATTATTGGGTTGGAGTTTTATCCCCCAGCATTCCGACGCGCGCGTGCTCGATCAATTGATATACAAATGGCCGCATTCGCGCCGCTTGATCGCCAATGTGTTGACCGATAAATACGGCGACCTTCTTCAGGCGGGATGGACGGTTTCGGAAGAAGAGATCCGGCGCGATGTGAAACGGCTGTTCCAGGACAATTTTGAAGCGTTTGCGCCGGGAATTTCCTGAGCGCCGGCGCTGGATGGCGAGAATGAGCAATCTACGAGATGATGGAATTTACGGCTTTTTAACTGCCGTAAAATTTCCCGCATCGGTGATCGTCAATCCATACGATTGATAGCCGGCGATTTGCAGGTCTTTGGTGTGGTACGTGAATTGGGCGTCGCCTTCAATGGCGTTTCCTGCGCCGGCCGCTCCGTCAAAATTAATAAAATAATCGATCATATTGACTGGATTAAAAGGGCTGGATCGCGTAATGGCAAACACTCCGTTGATCGATCCGGTCGTTTCATCGTAGGTGTAAGTTCCTAAATTTTCGTTGGCGTATGGCGCTTGGAGAAGGATCAGGCCGTCTTCGTTTAATACGGCGTCGAATACGACGTGGACTTTGGTTCCGATGAGAGTGTTTTGCAGAAAATTGAAGGTCCACGTTCCAATAAAGTTTTCAATGGAGGGCGCCTCCGGCGGCGTAGGCGTGGGCGTCGGTTGAGAGGAAATCGGCGTGGGCGTGGGCGCCAAGGGCAGGTCGGTTGCAAAATTCTGATGCCACGAGGCGTGCAGATAGAGCAGATCCTTCTGATCCACCCGGCCGCTGTTGTCGAAATCCAGGCGATGGAAGGCGTTTTGATAATTGATTTGGATGTCGTACCAGGGCCAATCGGGATCGAGCACGTAGATCGATCCCCCATGTACAAAGGCGCCGGCCAGCTCGCTGTTCAATACGGCGACGCCCAGATTGCTGTACCCGGCCGTGCTGGAGGCGGTCGCATTGACTTTAAAAAGTATCGCGTCGCCTGAAACAGGCTGTTTGAATTCGCCGTGGATGGTTCGCACAACGCTTTTTAGAGTTTCATCATAATAGCTGTCCACATCGAAGACGGCGTAATTGGCGCCGCCGGGTTCGATGGATTGCACTCGGCTGATCACCTCGATGGGAAGGTGGAGGTGAATCAGGAAGGATTGCAGTCCGGCGGCGTTGCGGGCGGTGATATGAAAAGAAAACGACTCGCCCGCATCGACCACAAGCGGATTAACGTAAACTTCCGCCGGATGGGCGCCGGCAATCAGTAAAATAAATAATGAGAAGATGAACCATCGCAAAAGTCTTTTGAACGCTCCCATTTGTTTCATGATTGTTATCTCCGGCGGAATGTTTCTTCTCCTGCTTTTTCTATTCGTTAAGGCGTTGGGATTCAATCGAATTTCGGTTCATTGGCGAAGGCGTTCTGCGGTTGAGCGGCTGATTGAATTATCCTGGCCAATTCATAGGCGGCGCTTGAGTCGTCGATTTCCGCTTTGTCGCGTAATTCAAGAATTTTCTTCTCTAATTCGGCGTCCGGATTTTCTAAAAGATCCTCCATGCGCATATAAGCAAGATAAGCGCCCGCCAATTCGCCTTTTTGCTCCAGCAACTGGGCGTATTTTTCGTAGAGTCTCGTGTTTTTGGGCGAACCTATGATATCGATAATCAATTCCTTTTCGTCGCCGGGATTGATCTGAGCGGCGTTTTCGACGCTTTTCTCAATGAATTGAAAAATAAACATAGAAAACAGAACGGGGCTCAGCATGCAATAAGCTGCGGCATTCAAGGATTGGTTCAACAGATCGTCTTTTACCTCGCCAAAAGCGGCGGATTTCATGGATTGAAGAGCGCTTTTACATAATTCGATGCGTTGAAACAGCAAATCTCTCGTTATGCCTCTTAACTGTTCCTCTGAGAAATTTTCGTCTTGATTCTCGTCGTTTTGATTGGGCTCGGTTTCGCCCTGCAGCAGAACGTGGCGCTTTTGATTCGGCTTCCTGGAACTTACATAATTAAGGATGCGATAAAAGCGCAGTCCATGGGGCCGAGATAATTTTTTACAAAAATCAGCGGCCTGATACGACATATAAAATGTAAAATCAGGCTCATAAGACATAGTGAGATCGGTCAACGCCTTCCAATCGTCATCATCAAACGAGTCGTCCAGGATTTTCTTATAAGAGAAATGGAAAGGTTCTTCTTCTTTGAAGAATGTATTGGCCCGGTTGGTAAGCTCCATGACATGATTCATGGATGCAAAAACAATGGCTTGGATCACTCGCGAGGCTCTTTGATCTCCTTCTTGCGAAAGACACGTCGTGATCAATTCGCCCGTCGCCCAAAGCAGCGCACGCTTTTCTCGCTTGATTTTGGTATCTTTGACGGCGCTCATCAGTACATCCATGATGAAATTGGGATCGATCTGGTCGACGACATCCTGAAAAACGGCGTCCATGATGCGCCCCTCCTGGATCGACTCCCTGGTTAGCGTATTGGTTGCCATGGCTGTTCCGACCCGGGACGCCATCAGGTTCATCAGGTGAAATGGATTGATCCGCATCGATCTCATAGGATCGTTTTTCTCCATGAGTTTGGAAAAAATGGGTAGATTTCTCTTATAGGCTTCTTCGTCCTTCAACTCTTCTTTGATGATGGCCCATTCCGTTTTGCTGAATGGATTTTTCCCATGATAAACATCGTGGGAATGATTCTTGGCGGATCGGTTTTTGGATTTCATTACTTTTAACGCATTCCTTTATCAAAATCGATTTATCCCGAATCGGATGTTTCTATAAGAAACCGCCGCGGGATTTACTACAATAATTTGCTTTCTCTTTTTTTTCGCTATTTTGCTTTAGGTGTTGACGTCGCCTGTTGAATTGCGCTCGGCGATATGGAATCTTTTATATCTTCTTTTTCCTCATTCCAAAAGGGATTGCCGGGCGGGGGCGAGCCGAACAGGACGGATGGAATTCCGGTAATCGTCCATCGCATAGACGTCGACATGGATCCATATCGCATATGAAACACAAAATCGCGATTCGTCAGCCCCGGCATGAAAACAAAGGATAGATGCTCCTGGATGGAGTCTTCCTCGTTCATTTTTATAGGAAGAGAAGCCAGGACGGTTAGCTGATCGGAAAGGATCAGGCTCCAATAAGGCGATTGATCCTCGGCCGGCGGTTCGTTGATTTTGATTCCTAAATAATAGACTCCAGGCCCGATCTGATGTTTGCCGCCGAATTTTAATTTGATGTTGGTCTCCAGAACGCCCATTTTAGCTGCGAAATAGGTATTGTAATAATCCCTCATTTCTTTTGAATCAGGCAGGGCGTTCATGACGTCTGGATTCCACCGAATCGCCAGGAAGGAGAGTTTAATCTGCGATCCGTCTCGCTGTTCGAGAAGAGTTGTAATCACCGGCGCATCGGCGTTTGGATCCCGGTTCAGCGCCGCCCAAGCGGCCGACGCCAGCAAACCGGCGATGAGTAGTGAACTGGTGAATCGCTTCATGAAATCGCCTCCTTATGAAATGGCAATGAAACTTTCGAAAAGCCGCATCGGCCGCCCCCGTTTTGTGCATTTCATCAGGAGAAAAATGTCGGGTAGGGGCCGCCGGCTGCTTCGCGTTTGATCAGGACCGCCAATTCCATCGCATGATAATCGCCCCACATGGAAGATTCTCCACAGGGAATCCTGCTTCCTTCCGGGACGGCGTCCCATCCGTTGGGGCGGTGGTAGATCGAGTGCAGGATCATGCCCTGGTGATTCGCATCCGTGGAGAGGTACGGCTCTTCGAACAAAGCGTCGGCGGCCGTCAATCCGGCTTGATAATACGTCTCGCCCGCTTCGCGGTCTCCGCGGCGCTTCAGAAAATTCCCCAACCGGATCATTCCCTGAGCGGCGATGGCGGCGGCGGAACTGTCGACCGGTTCGTATTCATTGAAGGGATTGGATTTTTCATGAAGATAATCGCCCATGAAAGCCAATCCGGGAGCGCCGGCGTCCCAATACGGAATCCCGTCCGCCGGCGTATTGGCGATATAAAAATCGGAGGCGGCGCGGGCGGCTTCCAGGTATTCATCGATGACGGCCTTTTTCCCGCCGAACGGTTCGAGTTCTTCTTCGGAAACGGTTTCTATGAATTCCAATTGCTCCGCAAAGCCGGTGATCGCCCAGGCCAATCCTCGCGTCCAGGTGGAGAACGGCGAGTAGCCTTGCTGCGTGCTGGGGCAGCGGTATTGACCGTCATTGCAGTTGAAAATGCACTCGTGAACCGTCCGCCCGCGCACGTCGTAGGAATCGCGCTGCTTCCCGTAAAAAAGGTTGAAGCGGGCGGTGCTGCGAGCGTGTTGAATGCCTCGATCCAACAGGGAGATCGGTTTATCTCCTTCGCCCATTAATACATGGCCCAATCGATGCGCCAAACTCAGAATGCGTACCGACCTGATCGTATCCACGAACAAGGAATGGGGCCCGTTGAAGGAGTAAATGTAGCCGAAGCCGTTAGCGTGGGTTGACCATCGAGCCGCCTGAACCGCGCCGGATATTTTTAAGGCGAGTTCGTAGAAGTTTCTCTCCCATTCGTTTTCGGGCATGCGGCCTTCATTCATGAGTCGGCGCAGGTTTCCGTAGGTTGAGATGTTGTTGAAGCCGTGATCGTGTACGCCGATGTGCGAAACGTGAGGCGCCATGCGCTCCAGGGTGTTTTGACGCCCGATCTGCAAAAACGATTCGTCGCCGGTCGCGTCGAATTGCAGAATCGCGCAGCCGTATTGAAATCCCTGCGTCCATTCCGTCCATCCTCGGGAAGCATATTGACCCTGAACGGTGAAGACCGGCGTTCCCTTGGCGGGATCCCAGGCGTTTTGGATCGATCGGATCTTGGGGCCGGCGAGTTCGAAGAAGCGATTGCATTTGGAATTCAATTGCGACGGTGCGAGCGAGTTTTGAATTATCATGGATGCCGCCTTTCTATTCGATCTGTGACAAGGCGAATATTGTGATTTTAAATGGAGTCATTCGATTCGATGATTTCCGCCAGGAACTCCGCGGCCTTTTTCAGATCGTCCGCTTGATGTGCGGCGCTGAGGGAAATGCGGATTCGCGCCGTGCCGTCGGGCACCGTCGGCGGGCGGATGGCGGCTGCGATGATGTTCTGCTGAAGCAGTTCGCCGGCGCACTGCAGGGCTCGGCGGCTCTCGCCCAATACGATGGGAATAATCGGCGTGGGGAGATCGTCGACAGGAACGCCGCGTTGATTCAATTCGCCGCGCAATACGGAGACGGCGCTCCGAAATTGGGCGAGCAATTGCGATTCGCTGCGGATGCGGCATATGTTGAAATGCGCCATGGCCGCCATCCATGGGGAAATGCCAGTAGAGTAGATGAAGGATCGGCAAAAATTAATTAGATATTCGCGGATCTCGTTCGTCGTGCAGACAAATCCGCCCTGGCATCCGATCGCTTTGCTCATGGTTCCCATTACCACGATGTCCTTGTCCCATTCGAGGCCGTAATGGGACAACGTCCCTGCGCCGTTCGGGCCTAGTACGCCCGATGCGTGCGCATCGTCGATGAAAACCATCGCTCCATAATGTCGAGCCAGATCGATGATCTCCGGCAGCGGAGCGATGTCTCCATCCATCGAAAACACCCCGTCTGTAATAATGAGTTTCTTGCGGCCGCGCTTGCTGCTCAGCAATGACTGCAAGTCGTTCATATCATTGTGCCGGTAGCGGTGTAAGGCGGCGCCGCTCAATCGGCATCCGTCAATGATGGAGGCGTGGTTTAACTTGTCGGAAAAAACGCTGTCTCCTTTACCCGCCAGAGCGCTGATCACGCCAAGATTGGTTTGGTAGCCGGAAGGAAAAACCAGAGCCGCCTCCGTTTTTTTCCAGTCCGCCAATATTTTTTCCAATTCTTCGTGAATGGCCAGATTGCCCGTCACCAGGCGGGAAGCGCCCGCTCCGCTGGGCAGCACCTCGGCCAGCACTTTTCCTTCTTCATGACTGGAGGGATCGGCGGCCAATCCAAGATAATCGTTGGCGCATAAATTCAAATAGCGATTGTCGCCGGCAAGCAGATAGCCGGGCTGCAGCGAATCAAATCGTGGAAGAGATCGAAAATGCGCTTTCTCTTTTTGAGATTCGAGCCGTTTTTGAATATATTTTCCCCACGTGTTTTTTGGAGACATAATGACAGAATAAATATTACCTATATAATATTTCCCCCGAATGGGGAAATTGCTCCCGTAACAAAATAGTAATCGTATCCATTCTGAATGATTGCAGGCCAGGTTCAACCCTCTGGCTTCATAATCTGTTCTCATACTTGGCGAAGCTTTGTCATATGTGCATAATGGATGAGATTGAACAATATACTTGACGTTGTCAAGTATATTGGATATGATTACAATATAATCAAATATCCATTCTTTGTTTGAAGGCAAGATGATCGGCTTGAAAAGGAGATGAATTGATAATGATTCAACTTACGGAGAAAGCGGCAGGCGAAGTAAAGCGATTGATTGAAGCGCAGGATCTTCCAGAAGGAACGGGTCTTCGCGTCGGCGTTCGGGGCGGCGGATGCTCGGGGCTTTCCTATTCCCTTAATTTTGAAACGCAGGAACGAGAAAAAGATCGCGTCTTTTCCATTCATGACGTCAGAATCTACGTGGATACGAAAAGTTTGTTGTATTTATGTGGAACGACCATCGATTATGCGGACGGCTTGAATGGCAGCGGCTTCACGTTTGACAATCCGAATGCGGCTCAAAGCTGCGGCTGCGGTTCGTCGTTTTCCGCATAACCCTCGGAAGGGATGATTCCCGACCCGGTTTTTATGCTGCTCAATAATAATATGTTTTGAAGAGCGTAAATCTGTGCGTCCTGTTATTCTTTGGATGAGCAATCATGGATTAAAAAACATCAAGCATCGAGGGAGAAGAAAATCAATGTCTTACAATGAACAGGCGAATGAAACTATGCCGCAGCATCGTCTCTTGTCGAAGCGGCTTATATTATTCGCCGCCGCTGTTCGACAGGCGACCAGCGGCGAAGTGTTGTCTAGAAAACTGGGCGCAAAGGTCACTGATGCACAGGCGGATGCGCTGCGTTTTTTGATCCTCAATGAGAATGTGACGGTCGGCGAAATCGCGGTCGGATTAGGGCATACGATATCCGGCGCCACAAAGGCCGTGAATCGCTTGGAGGCGAACGAATGGGTGGAGCGCTTCAATAGGGGAGACGATCACCGAACAGTCTATGTTCGATTGACGAAAAGGGGGCGGGAATTGGCGGATGATTTAATCTCGGAAACCGAGTTGCGCTTGAATCGAATATTGCAGCGCCTGCGTCCTGATACCGTTGAAAAATTAGATCGTATTTTGGAGGCATTCCTCCGCGATTTCATTGATGACGGTGAAATCGCTACAAAACTTTGCATCGCTTGCGGTTTTGAAGGAGGCATTCACTGCTGCGAGTCGGATGTCGATTGCGTGGTGGCGAAAACCGTGCAGCAAATTGAGCCGGAAAAAGATTCGGTTCGTTAGCCAGGATTTTATTTTATAAATTCATTTTAAGTCATCTCCTTTCCTCCATATTCATTATCATGATGGTATACGTTTTTTATCCTTTCTTTCCACTCTTTAGACAAGGGTTTTTTTGTAGATATTTGTAATCCATCCCCTTACTTTCATGTATTACATCGTAACGGACTCTATCGATATTTTCAAAAATTTTCTTTGAATCGTTCTAATTCGAATTCCCCATATTTTTTACAGGTTTTATAATTTTATGTGCTTTTTATCTCATTATTTATGTAATGTTTCTTGACATTCAATTGAATTGAGTGTATGATGAATGTCTCGTTAGATAGAAAATCGTGAAAAGGACGCCTCTTTCATGACTAGAAAAAAAATTACGTTCAGCCAGGTGATTGCCAGAAACGGTCGCATGCAGCAGATCGTACGAACTGCTCAGCGTATTGCTAAGTCGGATATGTTGGTGTTGATTACCGGCGAAGACGGCGTTGGGAAGGAGACCTTGGCGCAGGCTATTCACTATGCCAGCGACCGCGCCGAAGGCCGATATGTTTCCGTAAATTGCGCGGCTCTACCTGACGCCCTTTTGGAAACGGAAATTTTCGGTCATGAAAAAGGAGCGTTTACGGGCGCGGTTTATTCGCGAAAAGGGAAATTTGAGCAGGCGCAAGGCGGCACTTTGTTCCTTGATGAAATTGGAGATATGAGCCCGATCACCCAGGCGAAACTTCTTCGAGTGCTTGAAGAGGGCGTCGTAGAAAGAATCGGGAGCGACGAACCGATCCCCTTGGATGTACGCATTATAACGGCATGCAACCAACAAATATACAATCTGGTGCAGGATGGAACTTTCCGGCAGGATCTTTACTACCGTCTTAAAGAGGTCCATTTGGACGTCCCCCCGCTGCGAGACCGAAAAGAAGATATCCCGCCTTTAGTCGACTATTTCATTAAATTGTACAACAAGCAGTACCATAAAACTATAGAAGGCATCTCCGATGCGGCTTTGCAGTTTCTCATGCGGCATGACTGGCCCGGCAACATTCGCGAATTGCATCATGTGGTCAAATGCGCCGTTCTGATGAATGACTCCCAAGATATGATTTGGCTGGAGCATATTCCGCTTGACATCCATCTGGCCGAGTCTTCGCGTATGACGGATGATAAAACAGAGACCAAGGCGGATGAACTTTTGGAAATTCTTTCTTTGGATGAAGCGGAAAAGCGGCATATTTTACGCATCTTGGAATTTACGCGCTTCAACAAAAGCCAAGCGGCCAATATTTTAAAAATATCCCGTCCCACTCTGGATCGTAAAATTGAAAAATATCAACTTCATAATATCAAAGTCCAGGAAAAAGTCGGCGGTTAATTGTTACTTCCATCGCTCTGTGATAGTTTGTATTATAAAGGCTCTATGAATCTTCCATCGAAGCGGAATAGAGCTCGAAAGGTATTTTCCGAGTATAATTATTCTGTAAGAAATCTGGTATTTCTAGTAAATTCTACCTAAGAAAAATGCCTTATTTGGAGCGCCCCCAAATGGTTATCCCAGTGGTTATCCCAGAAAATTTCAAACAAATGCAAAAATTGACGCTTGTTTGTATTCTTGTTTCCGCCGTTCTCCTCTCGATACATTCTTCGGAAGCGCAAAACACGAATGAGCCCTCAAATCCAACTTATCTTCAGAACTACAACCCCAATCTGAACAATCAAAATCAGCCGAATTTTGGCAGCGACCGAAACGCCATAAGGAGCAATCAACAATCGAATCGGAGAACTCGCCCGACGCGCAGCAGTCGAATTCAACCGGATGATTCTGCGGCGAATCCGAATTCCGCCGCCTCGCGATTTTCCCGGACTATCAATCCTCCTAACGCCGTACAAGGCGCCGCTCCATCGCTTCCAACTGCGCCGGGAAGACCCGACTCTCCATCCAATCCTCCTTCGGCGCCTTCGGGTGGGGACGGCGGCATTCAAATTCAAGGCGCCCGGTCGAGTAAATATCAGACCGGTTTCGGCAAAGATGAGACGGAGGAGCAAATTCGGCAGAACGCTTCGCTCTATCTTCGCCCATCCAAGTCAGTTGCGGTGATTCATCAGCCCGTGACAGTGGATGTCGTGTTATCCAACAAGAAAAAATTGGAATACGATCGTCTGTCTTTTCTGCTTCATTATGATCCCAAAGACGTTCTTTTGACTTCCGGGAAGGATGCGGCGGGCGATTGGATCAAAATCGATCAAATACCGATTCCAACCCAAAAAGCGTCACCCGCCTCCGTCTCCGGGGAAGCCGTATCGAAGCCTGAATTTTTAGCTGGCGATGCGTCAGTATTTCAAATTGCAGCCAATTCGATCGATGATCAAAAAGGGTTGATCTTTTTTGACATGAAAACAGTCGGGAAGCCGTCGACGTTGGAAGGCGCTGTGTTGTCATTGACTTTGGTTCCTCTCCGAGAAACGGTTGCTCATGTATCGTTTGAATTTATCAATCCATTCGAAAGAGATCCGGCGAGAGAACCATTCACTCGAATGATGTTGGGGGATCGGGATCAATTAGGTGCGAGCTTCAGCCAGGCGGACGGAGTAATTCATCTGGATTTGCCCATCTATGAGAGTTTGGATAAGGCTAAGCGGCAGCCCCAAATCCTAAAAGCGGGCGAAAGCACTGAAAAAGAAGAAGATGGAGCGTCTATTGAACTGTCTTTGGCGCCTCGCCGCTCCGAAATCAATGTCGGCGAGATTGTCAATGTCGATGTTGTGATCTCAAATCCCGACCGAAAAGTGTTCGATTCCGTCAATCTCTTAATCGCGTTCAACAACCGAGTGTTTGAACCGGTCGACGCAGACGAACGCGCTCCCGGCGTCAATATCGCCGATCAAGAATATCTCGATAAATTTCCTTTTGATTTTCCTGTAGTTAATATCGTTGATAAAGAGAAGGGCATTATCGATTATCGGAAAAAAGCCATGAGAAAGCCATGCCGCTCCGAAGGCGTTATAGCCACGATTCAATTGCGGGCTGTTCGTCCGACGATGAAGACGACCTTTCGATTATTCTTGAGCGAAACTCGACAAGAACCCACCACCGGACTCTCGTATCGATATCAAGACCGTCTCGGCGATCCCCATGATCCTTTCGACGGCGTTTTTACATGTTCTTTAGGAGTAAGGGCTACGACCGCTTATTTGGATAAAATAAACCGATAAATTTCAACTTGCATTTTTTATCCATTCGCCAAATTCCCCATCCATTTTCGAAACGCTTGGGAAGGTAAGAATCCCCATTATGGAGGGGGAATTTCTCTTTTGTTCTTTTAAATTGTGCATCTGAAGTGAAATGGTTCTGCAATTATTTTTTTTGTATTTTATTTTCAAGTCTTTTGTTCTTTTGGGGTTAGGAGAAAAAAAGCAGCCTCTCAAATCCAAGCGCGAAAATCTGGTTTGATTGTAATTCCACTAATTATACAAACTGTAACTTGACATGAAATGGGGATCACGATACCTTTTCAAATGAGTTCAGAAAGCGAGAATTTCAATTTTCACACTCCAATTTATGGATTGACTGATGTAGACTCCTCGTATATCTGATTCGTTATTCTTTGGAGATGAAGAATAACGAGCGAGGAGCGAATATTATGAACTGGAAACGACTATATCTTTCGTGTTTTATATATTGTCTGGCTGCTGTGACGTGGTTAACCATGTCCTCTGAAGCGCAAATCAACCGCTATGGCTCCAATAATTATGGTAATGGCGGCTATAACAACTACGGAGGCAGCCGCTACGGGGGGGGTAATTTTGGCGGCAGTTATGGCGGAAGTCGTTATGGAGGAAGCAGTTACGGTGGCAGCAGTTACGGAGGAAGCCGCTATGGGGGAAGCAGTTACGGTAATTATGGAGGCGGCTACGGAAGTAATATGGGCAGCGGTTTTGGCAGCAGCAGCAGTAGGCGTCGCAGCGGCCGCAGCGCAGGAGGTGGACAAAGCAGCCGCAGTTCTTACGGGGGGGGGCAATATGGCGGATACGATAACTACGGCGGGGGATATAATAGTGCAAATTCACGAAGCAGCAGGCGTTCAAGCCGATCCGGGTATGGGGGGAATTATGGCGGGCAGGTTCCGAATACCGCCGCATCGCAAGGACAAGCCAAACAAACCACTCCGACGGGAATGACATCGGATCGGCGCGCCGCGTTGAGCGGGAAAACTTCTGTACGCAGCGCTTTACCGGGAGGATCTTCATCGTCAAGCGGAGCGGGAGGGGTTCAAATCCAAGGATCCGCTTCGACATCGGGCCGCCCTTCGGGAGCGAGGGGAAAAACGGCGCCCGCGCGAAAACAGTCTGAAGTAAAAACCAAACCGATGGCGACGTTATATTTGGACGCGCCCAGTAAGATGGCGGTTATCAACCAGGCCAAGGTCGTAAGCGTAGTTCTTTCCAACAATAACATAGAATACGATAAACTTTCTTTTGCTTTGCAATACGATCCGGACGACATTCGGCCGGTCGCCGGGCAGGACGCCGCGGGAAATTGGAAGCCGGCCGGCGCTGTATCCTTGTCATCCTCCAGCGAGGGCGCAGTGGAGACGGTCTCCGTTTCGGAAGAAGACGCCGAGGGGCTTTTTGTCGCTCAAAATCCGGGAAAGTATGAAATTACAAAAAATTCCATCGATCTCCAAAACGGCGTGATCGAATTTGAGATGAATGTAAAAGAGGGTGCCAGCAAAGAAGGGGGAGAGTTGGTCAATCTCAATTTTCTCCCGCTCCAAGAAACTTCGACCACAATTTCATTTATTTTCAAGGATCCAGATGATCTCTCCAAAGACGCCGCGCCGCTGACGGCGTTGAAATTAAACGATACGGATCAATTGGGAAGCCGTTTCAATGAGAATGACGGCGTGATTAATCTGGATTTACAAATTTTTGAAACCCTTGAAAAAGCGCGCGCCCCGATGAAAGTGAAAAAAGCCGGTGAAAAAAACTTCGATGAAGAAGAGGATGAGGCTTTTTACGAAACGACGCTTTCTTTAGTCGCGCGCGAAAACGCCATTGACGTAGGGGATATGCTGGAAGTGGACGTTGTTATATCGAATCCGGGAAGAGATGTTTATGACGCCGTCGATCTCTTAATCGCCTATAATCCACGTATTTTTGAAGCCATTGACGGAGATGATTTTGCGCCGGGCGTCAATATCGCCGATCAGGAATATAAGGACAAATTTGCCCTCGATTTCCCCATTTTGAATAACATTGATACGGATCGAGGCATCATAGATTACCGGAAAAAATCGATGCGGCGCTCCGTCAGCGAGGAAGGCGTCATCGCAACGATTCGTTTGCGCGCGATTCGCCCCACGACAAGAACCACGTTTCGTATGTTTATCAATGAATCCGGAGAAGAGCCGACAACCGGACTTTTTTATCGCAATAAAGATCGACTGGGCGATCCGGTTGATTCTTACGATGGAGTAAAAACTTGCACAGTAGGCGTTCGTCCAACGACGGCCTACCTGAAGCAGTTTCGATGAGTGAGTTGGCGTCGGACGAGCCCTAACCCTTCCGTTAGCCGGCAAGAATTGATAAAATCGCCCGATTGAGCAACTCTAAGAAGAATACATACTATAAAGGCGGAGATCCATGGCGAAATTACCCGATCTGGTTATTGATATTGGCCATCAAAAAATCAAAGTTCTTCAGATCCAAGTCGGGAAGAAGGGCGGCATTCGAGTCGTCAAAGCGGGAGAAGAGCCGCTTATTGCAGGCGAGGGAGGAGAAGAAGAAGAGTCTCTTTACCGGCGCATACAGGATACGATTCCCATTCTTTTGCAGCGCTTAGGCATTAAAGGCAAACGAGCCATCGTTTCGCTTCCCGGCCGATCTGCATTTACACGCCGTCTTCGCGTTCCAATGGTTCGCGGGCGGCAAATGAAGCGGATCGTGCAATATGAGGCTCGCCAGCATGTTCCATTCCCTCTCGACCAGGTCAATATGGATTATCAGGTGACGGAGGCGCCGGGGGATTTATCCGAGTTGGAAGTCAATCTTGTCGCCGTCCGGCGCGAGATATCCGACGCCTACACCAAAAGCTTAAAAAAATGCGGCATTCGCTCCGATATTATCGAAGTCTCGCCGCTCTCGATTTACAACGCCTATGCGGCGACTCCTCATCGCAATGAAGAGGATGTAACCGCCGTGGTCTCCATCGGCGCCAGCAGTACGGACATCGTTATTGAACAAAACGGCGTCATGCAGTTTATGCGCAGCGCGCCGGTCGCGGGGAACGCTCTCACGAAACTGCTCGCGAAAAATCTCGACATTTCTCTGGAAGAAGCGGAAGCGATGAAGAAAAAGCCTTCCTCTGAATTCGCCGATTCAGAAGGCGGCGCCTCCGCCGAAAAGGTTTCTTCCGTCTTGGAAAAGGGATTCGAGCAGGTCGTCACGGAAGTTCGCCGCTCCTTCGATTTTTATGTATCGCAGCCCGACGCTTTGCCGGTGACGCGGGTTTTCCTGTGCGGCGGCACTTCTCGCATGGAAGGCGTGACGGAATTTCTCGAAGACCGTTTGGGCGTGCCGGTTCTTTTCCTGGATGGAACAGAGATCGAAGGCTTGGAATTCGCTCCGGAATACGCGGATATCATCAAATACGAGGCGCAGATGGTCGGCATGGCTTCGCGAGCCGCCGGAAAAGGCGCGTGTCTGCTCAGCTTTGCGCCCCAGCAGATCAAAGACCAGCTTGAGTTCGAGCGCCGCGTTCCCATGTTTGGAATCATGGCTCTGTTGATAGCGGCGATGATAGGCGGCTCCGTCTTTTTCCTCGATAAAATGCTGGCTACGACCGCCAATGCAGTCGAGCGCGTCAAGGAAATCGTCGAACCCAGCCAACAATTTTCTCCCCAACTTGCGGCCGTTCGCAATGAGCAGAATCTTTTTAATGAACGTTATTCCCGCATCGAGCAAGTCGCCGATAAGCGGGGGACCTTGTCGCGGGTTTATTTGGAAGTGCAGAACCTGGTTCCTCAGGATATCTGGCTGGACAGCATCGAAGTCACCAGCCGGCAAATGACCATCAAAGGAAAATCCCTGAACGATGAGCGCGTGTCGACCTACATTCAGCACTTGATCATGTCGCCCTTCTTCGACAATGAAATCGTCGTTTTATCGGATTTGAGCCCTTCCAGCGACATTACGGGCTCAGGACCGGTTCAGATGGATTTTACTATCTCCATTCGCCCCGGCGCCGACGGATTCAACAATCCGACGGATGAAGAGATTCATTTTGTCGAAGAGTTGCGAAAACTGACCAAAGAGGGAGAGGTTCTACTCATCAAATTCGAACACATGAATCCCCAAGATCCTACATCGGACGCGACGCTGGTGATTGGCGTCTATGAGCAGGACGAATCGGAAAAGATCCAGTTGATCCGCAAGGTCTTTTCATGCCTGGTCAAATCGAAGGATGAAGCGGTTAAAACCTTGGACCTTCGTTTTCATGACCGAGAAAGCAATTTGACCGAACATCTCACTGTGACCCGTGAATTGGTAGCGGCGTTTTGGGATAAAAGAAAAACCCAAGAGGATTTGGTGCAAGGATTTACGCAGATCACTCCTTCTCCAAGCCCCACGCCTTCGCCGACTCCGACTCCCGAAAAAGAAGGAGACGAAGGTGCGTCTACAGGGATGGGAGCGTACGGCATGTACGGCGGCATGTATGGCGGCATGATGGGAATGCCCGGCGCAGGAGGGTGATTCAGCGCTGTCTATGTGGTCATACGCACGAAACTGATGAAAGTAGCAAATCCCAAAAGGTATAGGGGAGTATAATCTTGGCTCTCAAAGTAAAATTAGATAAAGATTCCGTTCTCGAGTTTTTGGAACTGCGCAAAGACGTCCTTTTTATATCTGTTTTGGCTGTTTTGATTTTAATCGGCGGCTGGTTCCTCTATCAGAAAAGCGCTCTCTCGGTGGGAGAGATCATTGACGAGGTCATTCAAAATCCCTCCGCCGGAGCGGGCGGCGCGGGGAAAACGGAGGTCGTCGTTCCGAGCGAAGTGGTTAACTCTCTTTTGGAGAAGCGGGATCGCGCGATGTACTCCCTGCGGCGCAATCCGTTCGGTTCACCCGAAGAACAGCTGCGCATCCGCAGCGAAGTGCAGCGCACGTACAATCGGGGCGTCGAACTTTTCAACGCCGGCGAGTATAAGGCGGCCATCGATGAATTCGAAAAAGTGATCGCTATGGATGTTACGGAAACGCGCATCCAATACGCCATCCAGCCCTCCGAATACATGCGCCGCGCCAACCGTGAATACCTGAAAGCCAATTTCCAGAGCATGCTGACAAGCGCTCAAAATGATATTCAAGAAGGCGATCGGTTTGTCAACGCCAATCAACTGCAGGAAGCGGAAAAGGTTTATTCGCGCGCCAACAAAACCTTGAGCGACGCGATCACCGCGGATCCGGACGGATCCGCCATTGGGAAGGAAAATCTCCAATCCGTTCAAACTCTGCAGCAGAACGTTTTCAATAAGTGGCAGACCATTCAATCTAACATGCTGAAAAGCGAGCTGCAGAAGGGGATCGAAGAAGCGCGCCGCCTCTTGGCCCAGCAGGATTTGATCGCCTTGGTCAAAAATTATGTTCAGTTGAACCAAATTCAGGAGCAATTGAACCTGGTCGATCCGAATTTCACAATGATCTCTCAAAATCAGCGCCAGCCCCTGATCACTTTGAATAGCCAAATTCAAGATCGGCTCAAGACCGGCTATTCAGAATTGATTGCTCAAGCGGAGGCGCAATTCACCCAGGCGATTGCGGATAAGGACAATGCCAAGGCTAAAGAGTCCATCCAACTGCTTCGGTTGGCTCTAACCATCAATCCTCAGGATAATAAGAACTTGCAGCAGAAAATTGCGGCTTTGGCGGTTCAGCGAGCCAACCTTCTCCTTGAATTAGTGGATGCATTCATCGCTCAACAGGAGCAAATCCTGCAGAGCAATAATTTGGATCAGTTCGATGCGGAAGGGAAGATTCGATTCTTGGATGAGTTGATTGCGCTGCGCAACCTGGGCGGGAGCGCTCTTCCCTCGGATATCCGCAGTAAAATCGTTGATCGCGAAACGAAATTGAAACGCGATATTCGAAAGCCGCCCGAACTGACGGAAGCCTATGACATCCTGGAAGTGAAAAAATCGTCTGTAGGCGAATCGTGGACGATTTCCGTTCGCGATAAAAACGCCCGTACGGGATCGCGCACTCGTAGTTTGACCCTCCGGCCCGGTCGGCGAGACGCCTCGACGAAAATCACCCTTACGGAAGTTGACACCGCGGGGGGCTTTGTTATACTCTCAAAGCCTGGATATTCACCAACGAAGGTCAATTTAAATCAAGGCAATTAGGGATATTATTGTATCGAATACGAATGGATTTCTTTATTTATTGATCATTGCATTTGTCCGCATCGGATTGATGTTACATGTTATTATTGGTAACTGAGCAGTGGTGGGCGGTTTCATGAATGGAACAGAGTCCTATCTGTTTTTGTTAATAAATTGGAAGACTCCGTACGTCCGGATTTTCCGGGTCGGAGAGTGTATCGAGTAAAGATCGGTGTGAGGTGATAGTGCGCCTCTTTCGCCTATTATTCGGTTCCATCAGATCGGCATTCTTCGCTGAGAGAGTAAGGAGAGGCTTAGATGGTTTCTGTTTTTCGTTGTAGGATTCATTTTTCTGTCCGGGAATTTGCGAAAGTCATTTTCCCAGCGGTTCTCATGGGTGGATTGCTTTTTGGTCTTTGTCTGACGGCGTCCGCCGGTTCGACTCAAATCGGACTGTTGCCTGGGATCGCTGCCGCGGCTAAAAGCAACGCCCCCCAATCGGTGAAGGCGCAAGCGGATGCTTTGTATCGCATGGCTCGGAACGAACTGCGCGCCGGCGATCAGGAAAAAGCTATCGCACTTTTGCAGCAGGTTCTTTCATTGAATCCTCAGCATAAAAAAGCGCGAGAAGAACTTGAGAAGTTGAACAATGCGGGCGTCTCTCTAGAACCACAGCCTTCATTGATTACATCGGATAATTTATCCGCTCAAGAAATGATGAATGTGGCCGACGCCATGATCAAAGACGGCGATTATGCCGGTGCGGAGTCTCTTCTTCTCAAAGCGCAGAAAAAGGCGAAAACCGATGCGGAAAAGAAACGCGTCGAGGCCTATCTCAGCGCCATCAGCAAAGAGCGCGAAAAAGCCGCTAAAGTTCAACAGGAAGTGGTTGAATATAACAATTCTCAGTTAGACAGCCTGATTCAAAAAGGCGTTATCTATCTGGAAAACGATCAATATGACAAAGCCGAAGTGGAACTGCAGCGCGCTAAAATGATCGCTCCGGATGATAAGCGCGTCGATCAACTTCTCAGCCAGGTCTATGCCAAGCGAGGGCAGGTCCAAAAGGGCGAAGCCGTTCAGCAGCAGGCCGCGCTGGCTCAACAAACGAAAGAACAGGCGTCGGCGGCGGATTCGTTGTTCCGCGAAGGCGTGGTGCTTTACAAAGAAGGCCGCATCATCGAAGCGGTCGATAAGTGGAATCAAGCCCTTCAGGCCTATCCCGACCACGCGATGGCTCAGACCTACCTGGCTAATACCGAAGGGGAATACCAGAAGGCGTTGAAAGAGAAGAATGCGGCGGCTGAATTGGCGGCCGAAGAAGCGGCTTTCGAACAAAAACTCGATCAGCCGATCATGCAGTATTCCACGGAAGGGGAAAGCCTGGACATTAAAAACGTATTGAGCACGCTCAGTAAAATCAGCGGCTTGAACGTCGTCATGGGCGAAAACCTGGCGGGCAATGTCGCGTTTGAAGTGAAAAACACGACTGTGCGCGAAGTTTTGAATCTTCTTCAGAAGCAGTACGGCTTTGTATGGAGCCGCGAAAAAGGAACTGTTTTTGTCGAACAGGGATTTAAAACGAAAATCTTCAGCCTCACAGAGGGACAGTACAAAACCATCGAAATGATTCTGTCCGATCCCTCCGTTCTCGAAGATTCCAGTAAGAATTTGCGCACCATTCTTTATGGCCCCGGCGATGAATTCAATGTTCCCGGAAAGCAGCTTTACTTGAATCGAACCAGCCAATCCCTATTGGTGACCGATACCGAGACCAACATTCGGCGCGTCGAAGCTTTTCTGAAGGACATGCCGGAATTGATCCAGGAAAAACGTCCCGTCGAAACGCGCACATATCGTCTCGATAAAGACATCGCCAAAGAAATCTATGAAATCGTGAAACTGGTTCTTTACAAAGGACAGGGCGGATACGATTTGACCAATCCCAATCGGGCGTTGTATCTGGAGCCGAACTCCAGCGTCTTGATCGTCATCGATTATCCCGAAAACATTGAAGAAGTGGAAAAGATTCTCTCTCAGAATCAGATCACTCAGCAATTGGAAGAGGGCACGCTGGAAGCCAAGCAATTCTCGATCACCGATATGGACGACGTGGAAAGCACACCCGAAGCGTTGCTGCGCCGTGAAGAGTTCGTCACGGCGATCTCGGACATCCTCGTTCAAATGCTCTATGGGCGCGAAGGACGCGATGCGGCTAAATTGCAGGGGCGCATGATCGTTCCCAATCCGGACCGAGGCACGATTGACGTCGTCGATACGCGTGAAAATATTCGAAGAGTTGAAAACTACCTTAACAGCGTGAAAGGCGAAAGCACGCAGGATTTGATCATCGAGACGTACCCCATCCAGCATGTCGATGTCTTCACCATCGCCGACGCGCTTGCATACATGTTCTTTGATTCGCAGCAATCAACCCGATCCATGTTCCTTGAGCAGGACAGTTTTCAATCGCTCGGAACTTCGGAAGAAGGCGACTCGGCGCTCGACGCCGGCGGTCTTTACCAGGAAGGCTCCCGCGACCGCTTCAATCTCGCCGGCGGCGGCGGCAGCACGGATCTTCTTCAGTTCTTGGCGGTGCGCTTCTATCCCGATGTCAATACCAACAGCATCGTGGTGCTTACGCCGGATGAAGAAACTTTGCAGATGGTGTCCCGCATCATAACCACCTTCGATAAACCGCAGCGCATGATCGAACTGGAGACGCGCTCCGTACGCGTATCTCTCAACGATTTGCGCTCCATCAACTTTGATTACACCTTGACCGATCCATTCCTGGATAAAATCAGCACCAATCCGGAAAATATGATGATGGATGTCAGTATGTCCACGGAATCGAGTTCCGGATTGAATCTGGGAGTGCACACATTTGGAACTTCCCGCCTGGATTTCGTCATGAATTTGCTGGAATCGCAGGATAGTTTCCAGGTTCTGAATGCGCCGAAAGTTCTCACTCTAGCTAACCCCGTGGATCCGCCGCTCGTTTTCGTAGGCCAGCAGATTCCTTATGCGGACAGCGCCGACTTTGATGATCAGGGCGACGACGACCCCACGAACAACCGTTTAGTCATCAATTACGAACGAACCTTTACCGGTACGATGCTGGCCGCAATTCCCTTCATTCTTAATGACGATCATATCTACCTCGAATTGAATCCGCAGGTCATCGAACCAGGCGAACGTCTACCCATCGAAATCAGCGGTGAAACCCCTCCGGGCGCAGAAGTTCCCAACGTCGGCCCCTTGCTGCTCAATCAGCAGTACATCCGAACGACTGTTCGAATGAAAAACGGCTCCACCATGGTGATGGGCGGTTTGATTACGGAGCGGGAAAACGAATCCAAAGATATGGTTCCGTTTTTATCGAAAATACCTTTCTTGGGGAATTTGTTTACCGATCGTAATGTAGAGAAAGAGAAAATTTCTACTCTCTACTTTATTACGGCCCGCATAATCGAACCCAGCTTATAAGTATTTAAGCGAATTTTGAAAAATCAGAGAGCCCCGGTTTGTTTTTCAAACCGGGGCTCTCACTTTATAGATGACTGCCTGTTTTTTTGTCTTTTTATCGCATAGGAAAATAAAAAATCATGCGATATATGCATGTAATAATTTTAGTATAGAAAATCTATAGTTTTTCTCGTGTAAGGGTTTACAAAAGATCCAATTAATGAATAATAGAAAATGAAGGGGATATGTTCGGCATCCCCTATTCCACATTCTTTACTTGACCGTAGTCTCTCCCTGTGACTGCGGTCTTTTTTCTTTGAGGGAATGGAAATTCTCGATTCTTTGCAAACATCCAATTCCGGAAGAAAAAAATCCCCCATAAAGGGGTGAAAATCAAGCCGTAGAGAACAAACGCTTCGATGCCAAAGCCATAGTATGTTTAACATAGTATGTTTAACGGATCGCATCAAGACGATTATCCAATTCAATCGCCTCGTCTGGTTTGAATCTTATTTCCTTCACCTTGTCGCCATAGCGAATAGCGGCTTTGTTTCCAGAGATAGAACGAATTTTAGCCTTCGTCAACTTTCCATCATCCCAAGCCAGATCGATTTCGAATCCGCCTCTCGCGCGAAGCCCGGTTATACGGCCGGCCGGTAAAGCGTCCGGCAGGGCGGGGAGCAGATCAATCTCGTCGGCGTGGCTCTGTAATAACATTTCGGTTATGCCGGAAGCGCCGCCGAAATTACCGTCGATTTGAAAAGGCGGGTGCGTGTCGAACATATTGGGCAAGGTGCTGTTCGACAGCAGCTCGCTCAGCATTTTATACGAGTGATTGCCGTCATGCAGGCGAGCCCAGAAATTCACTTTCCACGCTTTGCTCCAACCGGTTCCTCCGTCGCCGCGGTGGCTCAAAGTAACCTTGCAGGCCTCCGCCAAATCGGGCGTTTGTCGCGGCGTTATTTCGTCGCCGGGATGCAGGCCCCAGAGGTGCGAGACGTGTCGATGGGTATTTTTGGGATTGTCTATGTCTTTCAGCCATTCCTGCAGTTGGCCGTATTGACCGATCTGGCTAGGCGCAATGCGCTTTTTCAAATCCGTCCATAGGCGGCGCAAGTCGTCGTCGACGCCCAAAATTCGACTGGCCTCGATGCAGTTCTGGAAAAGATTGCGAATAATCTGGTGATCCATGGTCGGGCCGGCGACCAGGCCTCCATTTTCCGGCGAGTTGGAGGGGGTGCTGATAAGCCTGCCGGTTTCGGGATCTTCGACCAGAAAATCGGTGAAGAACAACGCCGCTCCCCGCATGGCCGGATAGGCGCGTTTTTCCAAAAACTCGCGCTCTTGCGTATAAGCGTAGTGCATCCATAAATGCTGGCAAAGCCAGGCGCCGCCGGTCATCCAAATGCCATGATTGGTCGCGTTAATGGGGGCCGCTCCGCGCCATATATCCGTATTATGGTGGAGCACCCATCCCCGGCATCCATAATGTTCTTTCGCCACTTTTCCGCCGGTAATGACCAGATCCTCAATCATGTCGAACAGGGGTTCGTGGCACTCGGAGAGGCCGCACATTTCCGCGGGCCAGTAATTCATTTCCGTATTGATGTTGCATGTCCATTTGCTGTCCCAGGGCGGCTGCAGTTCTTGATTCCATATGCCTTGCAGGTTAGCCGGCTGACTTCCCGGCCGCGAACTGGAGATCAATAAATAACGGCCGTATTGAAAATAAAGAGAAATCAATTGGGGATCGTTATTTTCGGAAAATTGTTTGATACGCTCATTCGTCGGCAGCCGGGCCGCACCGGTTTCGCCTAAATCAATGGAGACTCTTTTGAATAACTCTTGATAGTCTGCTATATGTGTTTTTCGTAATTCGGAATAATCTTTACCGGCAACGGCTTTTATGACGCTTTCGCATTTTGCCGCCGGATCGCCTCCGATATCGCGAAAATTCTGATAACTGGTTGCAGCGCATAAGATTAGAGTGACGGAATCGGCCTTTTGAATCGAGATTCCTTCCTCGGACGCGGCCGCTTCTCCGCCGTCGGTTATGACGCACAGCCGCGCTTCGAAGCGTAAAACGCTGGGCATCCATTTCTTGGTCCGCTGGTTGAAATAAGAATCCAACTGGCCAAAGATTCGCAATGTTTTGTATCGACCTTGATCCAACGGTTGAATCTCAACTTGAGGGTGGGGGGATTGAAGCGCCGCTTTCATGTTGATTTGACCGGGCTTATCGGCGCTGATGCGCATGACGATACTATGATCGGGATAACTGGAGAAGATTTCCCGCTTGAACGTTGCATCGCCGACTCGATAATGAACCGCCGCGACGGCGTTCTCCAGATTTAGTTCCCTCCGGTAGTCGGAATAGACTTGATGATCGGGAAACTCCAAAATCAGGTCGCCGAACGGCTGATAGGCCTCTTGGCGCAGAGGGATGCTCATCATGCTCCCGGCCGCCTGCTCCGCTTCTTTCTGCTTCCCTTCGAATAGGAGCCTGCGCACGATGGGGAGCGTCTCCTGGGCTTCGGGATTGATATAATCGCGGGGGACGCCCGTCCATAATGTATCTTCATTAAACTGAATCCGTTCACTCTCTACTCCGCCGAAGATCATCGCACCCAAGCTACCGTTGCCGACAGGCAGGGCTTCAACCCACTCTTTGGCGGGTTGATCGTACCAGAGACGCCATGGGGCGTCGCTCGCATAGATCGTCGAGAAAGGCGCAATAACAATGGCGCACACGAATATGAATCGTTTCATTCTTTCTTCCTTTCATTCAACATTCTATAAATCTGAGTAGGCATCATCGGTTGCGTCGTTTTAGTATTGGTCTATCGCTCCTATTACAAAAATAATAATGATAAATTTCCGAAAGATGAAAAATTGAAATAGTATTAACGAAAACAAGGTCTTATATGCGTTCCGGAATGACGTAGGGAGCGCGATAGTTTCGTTTGACCAAAGAGTTGGCTTTCTCATGGTCTATGAATCTCTCTTGGTCAGGATCGAACCGGAGTTTCTCATTTCCTACGCGATGCGAAACGCTGGATAGATGTATCAGGCAGGCGCTGTAGTGGCCGATTTCTACATCCGCATTAGGCCGCTTGCGGCTGCGGATGCAGTCGATGAAATTCTGCTTGTGCGGATCGTCGTGCTGAAAATCGGGGAAGCGGCCGTATTCCTGGGCGGCGACTTCGCCGTCATTGGTAAAGACTTGCCATCCCCCGCCGTGGCGGCCAACGAACATCATGCCTTTTGATCCGTAGATTTCGATGCGGGTTGCGCTCTGAAACCACAGAGGAAATTGGTCGCCTTGTCTTATTTCACTGGATGTTTTTTTCATATAGGGCGTCCATTGGGTTAATTCGAAGGTCATGACGAGATCGCTGCCGTATTCGTAAGTTGTGACAAGCGTATCCGGAGTCTCGCGATCATCCTGAAAAGCGCAGCGCCCGCCGCTGCTATGGACGGCGGTGGGATGCTTTCGATCGATCAGCATTCGAGCCAGATCCAATTGATGCGCGCCGTCGTCGGCCAGGTCGTCGGCGGTAAAATCCCAGAACAATTTCCAATTGCCTACCACGCTGGAGTTGTATGGCCTCGAAGGAGCGGGGCCGAGCCAATAATCATAGTTGAATCCATCGGGGATCTCGCCGTCGGGGCCTTTATGGAACGGACCGCCCGGCTTCATATTGAAAACCTTAACCAAATGAATATCGCCCAGTTTTCCGCTTTGGATGTAATCGAGGGCTTTGTAGTTATATTCGGCGCTCCGGTTTTGCGTGCCGCATTGCACGACGCGCTTGTATCGGCGAGCCGCTTCAACCATTTTTCGCCCTTCCCAAATATTATGCGATATGGGTTTTTCGACATAAACATCTTTCCCGGCCTGGCAGGCGAAGATGGTCGCAGGGCCGTGCCAATGATCGGGAGTCGCGATGATGACGGCGTCTACGTCTTTATCCGGGAAGACGTCGTTCATTTCCGCGGTTAAAAGAGGCTTGTGATCTCGGGCGTTTTCAATATAGGCGGCCATATCGTGCAATGCCCGCCGCTTTTGGTTGACGTCGCATAGATGTTTGACGTCTATCTCATCCCATTTCAGGAAGCCTTGCAGCAGACTTGTATTGCGTCCTCCAATGCCGATGCCGGAGAGAACGATCCGTTCGTTGGCGCCGTAAATGCGTTTGTATTGTGCGGCGCTCAAAACGGCCGCTCCGGCGGCGATTTTGGAGGTTTGCGTGGATATTCGGTTAATAAAGGTACGTCGATCGATCGTTTTCATGGATTGATTCTCCCCGTTTGTGGAATTTCGAGAAACATGATCATAGCCGCTCATTGTCTTAAAAAATGATAGGAAAATCATAGTCGGAGGGCTAGTTCTTTGTTCCAATCGAACGGAAGAAAGCAAGCGCTTCCTGCTCATTTTGGTAAAGATTCGGATGGAAAAAATCCCCTGCTCATTCAGGAATGAATAAGCAGGGGATTTTTGTTGGTATTGTTGCTGGGGAAATTGTCGCTGTTATCTTGGATGACTACATCATTCCCGCTTCCTTCGCATACGAGAATATGTTGCCGGATTTAAGAATTTCTTCGATGTCGCCGAGCGGCTGCAGGGGGAACGTCTCGCCGGTTTCCACTTTTTTGAGCGTCGACGATTTGACGTCGATTTCAATCTCGTCGCCGGTGGCGATTTGATCGTTGATCTTATTCGCTGTTTCAAAGGGAATCAGGTAGCCGCCGTTGACGCTGTTGCGGAAAAAGATGCGCGCATAGGATTGGGCCACAACCGCCGCCGCTCCCGCCTTGTTGAGCGCATAGGGAGCGTGCTCGCGGCTCGAACCGCAGCCGAAATTTTTCCCGCCGATGATGATTTTGTATTCGGACTGCCATTCCCCCTTTTCAACAAAGGGGATCTTGCCTTGGGGCAGACCGGATTGAGATTCGGGAACGCCGGATAAAGCGAATTCTCCGTATTTTTTCGATTCCTCGCCGTCATCCAATTTATAGACGAGATGATGAGCGGGGATGATTTGATCTGTGTCTATGTCGTCGCCGAGTACGAATGCCTTGCCGCGGATAATATCTTCCATTTTCTTTGCCTCGTTCATCGTTTGTTTTCTAGGAGTAAGAAAATCGTTTTCTTTTTTCACTCAAATTCTCTTCCGGGGGAAGAGGACGCCCTGGTTTAAGATAAGTATTTGCGGGGATCGGTGATTTTCCCGGTTAAAGACGAAGCGGCCACAGTGTAAGGCGACGCCAGGAAAACCTGCGAATCTTTCGATCCCATGCGGCCGGGGAAGTTGCGGTTCGTAGTGGAGATGCAGACTTCCGGACCGTTCAAACGCCCGAAAGTGTCTTCGGGGCCGCCCAGGCAGGCGGCGCAGGACGGCGGGCCGATATGCGCTCCGGCCGCTTCGAAGATTTCGTAGAGCGATTTTCCGTTCCGCTTTGTTTCTTTCAACCCTTTTTCTACTTCGGTGGTCGCCGGAACGATGAAGGTTGGGACCTGGCAGGTTTGACCCTCCAAAATGGCGGCGGCCGCCTTGAAATCGGTCATTTTGCCGCCTGTGCAGGAACCGATGTAAGCGCGCGTGATTTTTATATCGCTTAATTCCTGCGCGACGCCCCGGTTGTCGGGCGAATGCGGTTTGGCCACCGTCGGGATAATTTCCGAAGTCTTATAGACTTTTTCGACGAAGAATGAAGCGCCGGGATCGTTTCGCACGACGTTGAAGGGCTTGTCCGTGCGCGATTTGACAAAATCGATGGTGACGTCGTCGGGCTCGATGACGCCGTTTTTTCCGCCGGCTTCGATGACCATGTTGCAAAGAGTCATGCGCTCTTCGATATTGAGCCCATAGACGCCGTCGCCCGCGAATTCCATGGCGCGGTAGGTGGCGCCGTCGCAGCCGATGTCGCCGATAATGTGTAATATCAAATCCTTCGCCATCAAATAGGGGGGCAGTTCGCCTTCAAAAACAAAGCGCATAGTCGGCGGCGTTTTGACCCATAGTTTGCCGGCGCCCATGATGAAGCCCGCATCGGTGTTGCCGATGCCGGTTGCGAATTCACCGAAAGCGCCCGCCGTACAGGTGTGAGAATCCGTGCCAAAGAGGACTTCGCCGGGCCGGGTGTGGCCTTCTTCGGGAAGCGCCACATGACAAACGCCTTTGTAGCGCGGCGATCCGGGATCGAAGTAATTATTTTCGAGCCCCTGTTCCTTTACAAACTGTCGGAGTATTTCTACATTGCGATTGGCGTATGTATCTTTGGTGAAAATATAGTGGTCGGGGATAATCACGACTTTACTTTTATCCCACACGTTCGCATTTTCGCCGAAATTCTTTTTGAAAACGCCGATTGTACCGGGACCGCAGACGTCGTGCGTCATTAAAACGTCTACGTCGATCCAGATGTTTTCACCGGGCGAGACGCTGTCGCGCCCCGCATGTTGGGCCAGAATCTTCTCGGTTATGGTCATGCCCATGACTGTGTTCCTCCAATGGATAAATGCCTGAATCTAGTAGTATAGCCGCGCAAAGCAAAAATGGGCGAGATGTACAGAATCGCCGCGCGCATGATTTTGATGAAGCGTCGATTAAAGAAAGAGTCAATGGAGTTAAAACAAAAGAGAATTGCTTTGAAATCTTTCGCTTCTTCGTTGAAAGCATCCAATTTTGATATGAATATCATGTTTCATCTCCCATGCGAACTTCGCGCGTCTGCCGCTCGCGGCCGGTAGACTGCGCCAGGATGGAATACAATTCCGGCCGCCTCGCCTGCAGCCAGCGCCTGCCCGTGCTGGACGGCTGCAGCGACGCGTCCAGGTCGGCGATGACCATGTCGTCCCCCGCTTTTCCGGTTTCGCTGAGAATGCGGCCGTAGGGATCTAGAATCATGGCGTTGCCGGTGCGGACTTCGTCGTCGTCGACGCCGACGCCGTTGCTGAATAGAATAAACAGCCCGTTGTCGTGCGCGCGCGACGGGAGCCAGCGCATCAGCCATCCGCGTCCTTTGGGGCCGCGAATTTCTTCTTCGATGGCGTGAGGGTTATTCTCCCGATCGTCCCAGAGGAGGGGATCGATCGCTCCCATAGCATGAGGGCTGCGCGATTTGCAGCCGCCGGTCTGATGCGGGGCGAGGAGAATTTCGGCGCCCATCAGCGCATTGATGCGTGCGTTTTCAATCAGATTGTTGTCGTAACAGATCAAGACGCCGATTCGGCAGCCCTGGGGCGCATCGAATACCGTGAAGCTGTCGCCGCAGTGGATGGAAGGATGGATGAATGCGTGCAGTTTTCGGTGGCATTGCCGGCGGCCGTCCGGCATGGCGATGAGATACGAGTTGAACAAACGATTCTGCTCGTCTATCTCGATGAATCCCGCTCCAATGGTTATGTTGAATTGTTTGGATAACGATAACAATTCGTTTGAACAAAAACCGTCGCCCGCCGGTTCGGCGAGCTGAATCAGATCTTCGTGAGATAAATTTCGAAGATGCCAGTATCCGGTCAGGCAGCATTCGGGAAACGCGATGATTTCCACGTTGAATTGCGAAGCCTGTTTGACGAAATGCTGAATGGTTTGAAGATTGGCCTGTTTATCGCCGGGCTTGTGTTCGAACTGCACCGATGCGGCGCGTAGGTTTCTCATGATCGCCTCGAAAAAAGGAAATATTATTGTACTCCGTGTGAAGATTGTGATGAGAGAAAATGGCGGAAATCATCGAAACGGATTTATTTCTCTCGCATCTTCTTGAGGAGCGAAAAATGAGAGGTTATTTTACCATTGATTGAAATGCGCATCAGGTGTTGGAATCGATTTTCTCCGCCGTCGTTTTTTTCTGGGGAAGGCGGCATTGAACGATTGTGCCGCCGTCGGGATCGCATGCGATATCCAGGACGGCGCCGATCATCCCCGCGCGGTATTGCATGATGCGCAGGCCCATGCCTGCCGGCGGCTCGTTTGCAGCGAGCAGGCCGACGCCGTCGTCCTTGACTGTCAAAAGAACCTGATGGTTTTCACTCTCCAGACGAATCCAAATATGCTTCGCCTGGCTGTGTTTGACGGCGTTATTCAGCGCTTCTTGCGCAATCCTGTAAAGGTGGATTAAAAATTTCGAATCGGCGTGAGGGAAGTTGGTGGTGCATCGAAACATGCAAGGGATCTTATGAATGCGTTCGGTCTGTTCCACCAGATCCTGCAAGGCGCTTTCCAATCCGCCCGCTTCCAGCTTCACCGGCATCAATCCGCGAGCCAGCCAGCTGGATTGACTTACGGCCTGTTTAACCAGGCGGGAAATCTCATTGATATTCTCCTCTTCGTCGGGAAATTTCTTGATGATTTTTTTCGTGAATCCCTGCAAGAGGCAGGAAATGCCGGTCAACAATTGCCCCAGCCCATCGTGTAAATCCCGCCCTATGCGGTTTTGCTCCTTCTGGCTGACTTCAAGAATCTCTTTTTCCAGCCATTTTCGTTCGGTCATGTCGCGGATAAGAACAAGCGCTTCCGAGTCGCTCATGGCGATCAGCCGCGCCTCGTAAGTGTGAACGGAATCCCCCCAGGTTTGCTCAAATTCAAAGATCTGCGATTTCTGCGATTCCAGTGTTTTTTGAACGAAATCGATCATTTGATTCGCCGACGCTTCGGGCATGATGCGCGTCAGGTGAAATGTTTCGTCGGGATTGAGTGAAAGAATTTTTTCCATGCCGCCGCTGGGCTTGTATTCCAGGCACTCTCCATCGCATCGAATGCGGAGAATGCTGTCAGGGATGGCGCGAATCAGGGCGCGCAAGCGCGATTCGCTTTGCTGGCGGGCGAGGTCCGCTTTCTTCATTAATTCTATGTCAGCGGTGAGTTGGAGATTCAGATGTTTTAACTCCGCTGTTCGCAATTCCACTTTGGCTTCCAGCGCTTCCTTCATGAAGCGCAACTCGGCCTCGATTTTATTTTTCCTTTCAATGGTTCTGCCGAACAGTTCGCTGAACAGAAGGATGGAAAAGCCTACAATCGCTAATTGATAGAGCGAATTGATGACGTCGTCCTGGATGACTACAATCACGAATGCGATAATGATCAGCGTCGATAATAAATTCAAGAATGAGTAGCGGCGCGAGTAAAAAAAGGCGGAGTAGAGAACCGGCGCGGCCAGAACGCCGTTCATGTCGATCAAAAATCCAGCAAAATTCTGCGATCCAAAGAGATAACAGAAAACGATAAAAACAGCCAGCACTAGCAGGCAGGTGTAATAGATGATGGAATATTTCGCCCCGGGCGACAATTTGGAAAAATCCATGATTATGATGAAAATTCATTTCAATTCGTCGTGCGGCGGAATCACGAATATTTATGATAGCTTCCGCCATGCATGAATGGATTTAGTGTATCGCATCTGAGTTCTCTTGAGAATATGTCTATTGTCTATTGAACAAGATCGAAATGAGAAAAGGTTCGAATGAGGCAATTTTTTAGATGGCTCTCAGCCCAACTAGCCCTGTATTCGACTCCAGTGTTGATGAACTGGCGACATCCTGGTTTCGGCGCCCGTTCGGGCCGCTCTTTTTGCATGCTTCGATTCCTCCAGGAGGGCGATGATGATTACGCGATTGTCTGCCGTGTTCTTGTTTTTTCTTGCCGTAGCAATTGGTCCGGTCAGCGGAGCGGAAAAGAATACCGTTTTTCCTAGCAAAACGTGGCAGCAAGCCACGCCCGAGTCGCAAGGAGTCGCCGCCGTAAAACTCCAAGCGGCGCTCGATTACTTGCATGCCGCTGGGGGCAAGAACGTCGTCGGGTCCGAAGCAGAAATCATAGACCAAGCGCTGCTAGAGAAAGAGCGCTTTCCGTTATTCGAGAACCTGGGAGATGAATGGGAAAGAATAAGACATTGACCGGAAAATCGGGATCGTGAAATGTAAATTTCTACACTTTTTTGTGTATGTTCAAGCAAGGGAAAAATGAAAAAAAGCCTTATTTTTAAGGAAATTTCTAGTGCAGTTTACACTTTTTTGAATATTGCATTTCATAAGTCCTTTAAATTCAGCCAAAAACAACCGGACAGTAGTGATATTTCATGGATCCTTCGTTTTGGGCACAAACTATGAGTCCTTCATATCATTCATTCCAAATGCCGATGTCGTTGTCATTACAGTAAATATCTTAGATGAAATGATCGGATTCGCCTCTGATTTCAATGACTGCCCGGTATCCGAACATTTATTTTTCATTCCCGGTTCAAGTAGACTCATAGAGGAACTTTTGAGAAAATCAGATAATATAACACCGCCTTTTTTTGAGTTTATAATTTCAACAGATCTTTAGCCGTGTCTCCATCCATCACAATTTCGCTCCATACTTTCAAATTCGGATTCACAAGAAGCGGAAGCAATGCGTGAACGCGCGTATTTCCGCAGCCGCCGCATTTTCGCGCGATTAAAATGACATGCTTATCTTTGGTTTTGGCCAAATCGACAAAATCCTCCAATTCGAACAATGTCACAGCGCGCATTTCATTTTTTTTCTCATGGATCGGGCCGTTGACAGAGAAAGGTCTGTATTGAACATTTCCAATCCATCCCTGCCGGATCAAGCGTTGGATGTTGATTTTGTTTTTTTCCAGGAATCCACGGAGAAGATCGTGTTGATCATTCATATCCCCCATGCCGGTTACTACTATATCCACGGCGTCTCGCTGTTTGAACGCTTCGGATACGATGGGGCGGTTGATGATTTCATCATACTCCTGGGTGGGAACAAGGGTTTCGGCGAACAAGCCGACCTTTTGCTTCACGAGTTTGGGGGGGAACAAGTTGAAAAAGCTGATGGAGGCGTATTGGGGAAAAAACGCAGAGCCGCCCGCGCTGATTGCGTATAGATTCAGGAGGGGAGCGTAGATTTCGGTTTGCACATAATCTTTGAGATAGCGGCAGAAATCCAAAGTGGCGCTTCCCGGCCCCAAACCGATCCCGACCGGTTTATTCGTACTGCTCCCGATTTCTTCTATGAAGTCAAGGGCGATTTCAGCCGCCTTCGCGGCGACATTAGCGCCGGTGTTATCCTCCGATGAATAGACGACGGTGATATGTTTTTCGGGAAGGTTGAATTTTTTGCAAATCTCGGATTTCAATGTGTTTTCAACCGGCGGAATAAGGCGGAGGATATTTTTTTCCTTGGCGATGACCAGCATAGGATAAACGGATTCTCGGTTGAATTTAGGCGTCGGATTGAATTCCTTGTTGATATGATCGCTGATTTTTTGCGCTTTGACGCCTTGGAAAAACAATTCCGCCACTCGGTAGACAAGATTTAAGTCATGTTCTTTTCGGGGTCTGCCCATGAGTCATTCTCCTTTAATTCATAATGTAATTTCACAGTTTAAAACCACAGTCATTTTTTCTATACAGTTTTTGTATTTCTATTTTATTTCTCCACAATTTCTGAATTGATTTTTTTATTGTAAATTATCATTGAAAATAAACAATTATTTTCATAAAGTTGAAAAAAAAGATTGACGCATCAAATTACCTCATGTATAAAGGATAAAAAGATTATTTCTATCAATCTTCTAATCCTCAGGGAATAGAATAGCACGATTAAACACGGTTGTCTAGAGGTTTTTACCAATACTGTTTATATATAGTGTATAAATATACAATTTTTATGGAGTCTTAAGTCATGGCGATTTTATGGGTTAGACATTCTGCAGGCAGACAGGAAAATCCCTCCTGGAGCGCGCTCTTTTTGAACGACGCCTGCTATGGGCATCCATCGAAGAGAAACGAGTCTTTCGAGATTTGCACGCAGCGCCGAACGGATGAGGCGTGCGCCTGGAGCATTAAGCGCTTCGAAATCCATGGAAGCGAAAAATGGATCCTGTTTGTCTCCCAATCGTGCGCCGCCAAGATTCGCGTCAACGCGATTCGAACTTTTCTGGGAATCAAGGCGCTCCAACATCGCGATGAAATCTTCCTTCAAGGCTTTGGCCGTTTGTTTTTTTCGACGGACCAAAAAATAGTTCCGCAACGCTATCAAGGCGAGGGAGAGAAACTACGGTGTCCACGCTGCCAGGGCTTCATCCAACCCAATCAGTATATTGTCCGATGCCCGGCCTGTTCGTCAATCCATCACCAGGACGCGGAAAATCAGTTGACTTGTTGGACCTATGCAGACGTGTGCGGCGCGTGCCACGACCAGCCGACTCATCTGGATGGCGAGTTCAGCTGGACGCCCGAAAATCTATAAGGCGCGGGAAGAAAAATAAAATGAAAGTGATACGAGTTATCGTAGCGGGAATGGGAAACATCGGCTCCATCCTTATCCAAATATTGGGGAAAATGCCGTTCATCCAGGAAATCATGTTGATTGATCGTGATTGCTATGAGGTGAAGAATTTGACCAGCCAACGGATCACGATGGATGCGGTGGGCCGGGAAAAAGTCTCAGTCCAAGCCGAATCTCTTCGAGCGCTGAATAAGGATTTGAAGATTTTGCCTATTCACAAAGATCTTCAACATCTTCCGGTGGGAATGCTGCGGTCGGATCTGATTTTTTCGTGCTTGGACAGTCCATGGGCGCGTCATCTGCTCATGGAATGGGCTTGGCGACTGGGAATGCCGGTCATCGATGCTGGCGTCCGCACCGAAAACAAACTGGCGCGCGTCACATTCTATGATCCTCATCCCGCCTCGGCATGCCTGGAATGTTCATGGAGCGAGGATCATTACAATCATGCAAGATCGGAATACCCATGTGAACAACAGCGGACGCCGTCGACGAACGGTTCGTTCTCTCTCGGCTCTTTGGCCGCATCGGTTCAAGCCATTATCGGCGAGGAATTTTTGACCGGGAAGGCGGAACTTGGCTCGAAGAATCAAGAGATCTTGTTCAATGCCGAAAGCAAAGAGTATTTCAAAACCAATCTCCAAAGGAATCCCCACTGCCGGTTTGATCACAACATTTGGAGGATTCAATCCATACCGCGCCGTCCGCAAGACATCACCATAGGCCAATTATTTGACGAAGCCGGAATGAATAAGGGCCGCACATGGCTCCGAGTGGAGAACGCTTCCTTTTTCATGCAGGGAAGATGCCCCGCCTGCAATCACACATGGGAGATTTTTCAAGCGTCGCATCGAGATCCTCATACACAGTTGTTTTGCCCCACATGCAGAGAGAACCTCATTTCGACGTCAATCGATTATCGAGATCGCATCGAGAAGGGCGAATTCAAAGAGAAGCAGTTGCGGAAGACGGCGGCTGAAATCGGCATAACGTCCGATGACATCATTACTTTTCAGAGCGAGGACGATCAACAAGAGATTCATGTCATGTTATCGCCAGGGTGAAAAGATGAGTGATTCCTTGTTAGACGGGTTCTGAAAAATTGGGCAGCGGCAAGACGACGGTACATCTTATACGCCGATTTACACGCGAATATCGCAGGAGTTGATTATGAACCCTATATTTGAATCATTTCTTCGACGCCAATATGACTGCTTGATGAAACTGGCGGAGGAGTCGGACATCGTCAAGTTGGAGCATGTGGAAGGCGAGCCGCCTCAGTTGTACATCATTCGCTTCCAATGCAAGGGTTTGATCCGGGAGAAATCAGGGGAAATCCGCGAAACACATGGATTTACCCTTGGAATTCATTTCGAGGATCAGTACCTGCGCCGTTTTACGCCAGGAAAGGTCATTTCCATTTTGGATCCTCCCAATGTATTTCATCCCAATGTGAAATGGCCCGCGATCTGCATAGGCGGCATGTTTCCAGGTACGGGCATTACAGAGTTGATTTATCAAGCGTTTGAGATTCTGACGTACCAAAAAGCGACCGTGCGCGAGGATGACGCTTTGGATCCAATCGCGTGCCAGTATTCCAGAAATCATCAAGAACGATTTCCGATCGATCCACGGCCTCTCAAACGCAATATCGTTCCCTTAAAGATCACCAAACTAATGGGGCGTTAAAATGATTCCGACCAGGGATGTCGTTACTAAAGTGTTTCGCGATTGCGGCTGCAATCTGACAGTCATCGAGCCCGGCCGTGCATGGCAATGTCATTTATCGAATGGGGCGGATATTCCCGTTTCGGTGCATGCTGAGGATCCATGGCTTACCATGCGTGAAAGCCGCTCATCAAATAACAGAAATATTCAATCGATGCAAGATAATCGTTTATTTCATCTATTGAGTCAAAACAGCAGTATGCATGGATGCGCCAAGTATGTCCTTGAAGAAGACGGCGGCATAAGAGTCAAAGCCGAAATTCCACTTTGGGATGGAGAGCATCTTTCAAAGGTCCTTGAGAAAAGCATCCAAGGATTGATCCACGCGATTCAAGTTGTGAGCGAGCCGCAGAGTCGTAGCAATCCACCGCAAAGACAGACGAATGGATGCCGCTTATCTAGCCGCCAACAAATCCAACTGGTTGAAACAATCGAGAGAGCAGGCGGGAAAATCATTCAAGGATCGAAAGAAGAGATATGGATCGATCTCGAATCTCAATCGACTTACGCGAAAGTGAACTGCGGCGATGAAGAAGACTTCCGCATCTATTTTGAAATCCTATCGGCGGATCATTCATCTCCAATCGTACATCGCTCGCTCATGATGTTGTTATTGATCGTGAGCAGGGTTGTGAAGATGGTTCGGGCTTTCGTGATGCGAGAGAACCGCCGCACAAAATATTATCTGGAGGCGCCGATCTGTTTTCGTCATGATCCCCGAAATTGGGAATATGCGATCGCTTCACTCGAACTGGCCGGCCGCCTCTGCAAAAAAGAGATGATGGCGCTAAGCCGGAATGAAGCGCTTGCCAGAGATTACATGGCGTTTCAAGGCTTTGATGCAGAAGCGTCCATTTAAAAACCATGCGCGAAAGAGAGGTGAAAACCAATGAGCAACGGCAGCTGCATGAAAGAAATCACAGTGCGGGATATTACAGGGCAAAAGCGATTCGCCCTGAACGATGTTCCCAAGGATTTGTCGATGGCCGAGTTTGTCAGAGGCGTGCTCGATAATACGGATCTGCCCCAGCATGAATCTTCGAGCCAACAGCGCATCATGTATCGAGCCCGTCTGGAGCGTGAAGGACGATATCTCAATCCGGAAGAGAATGTTGGAGTTCTTCAGGAAAAAGACGAGATCGTTCTTCAGCCCAATGTGGACGCCGGATGACATCCGGGGGAGGCGCTGATCGGGATAAAGTAATTGCGCCTCCCTTTCTTCTTTTCGGGGAGCGGAAACATGATTGAAAATCACTATGATTATTGCGTTGAAATCCATTCGAAAGAGGATGGATTGATAGCGAAATGCCGAATGAATATAGATTGGGCGCCGGCCGTGGAAGATGCGCTATGGCGGGGGATATGCCTCGGCGTCTTGGATGCATTTCATCCTGATGGGGACATCGCCATAGAACCTTCTTTTGATCCAGAACTTCAAGCGCCTTATATTGCGGGATTCTCGATCCGTCTTCCTATTGCGAATCATCCGTTTTCCGTGGAATTCAATAGTCAATATTTCTGGATGCAACTTTACCCATTAACCAGTCTGCTCCATCAACAGAATCAATCCGGCGACAAAAACGCCTATTATTATCAATTTTTCGCCATGAAGAAATCGTCTTTTGTGGAAACGGAAACTAAATCGAGCATCAAAATCAAAGCGCTCGAGCCTGCGTTTTCTATGATTTCCATCGATCTGCAGTCTTACCGGGAGAAATCGGAATCCGTGGATAATCCCCAGAAAGAGTTTCCTGTTTTTATAAGAAGGACGGTTTTGGATGAATGCATCGAGCAATCGAAAGAAGCCGGTTCTCTCGAAATCGGCGGAGTCTTGCTGGGCAGCGTCGGGAAAGACAAAGACGAGACATTTTTGGAAATTACGCATCAGATTCCCGTGCAAAGCCCTGGAACTCTGAATAAATTGGAATTTAAGCCCGAAACCTGGGAGTACATGCGATGGAAAGTTCAGCAGCGAGGCGTACAAGGAGACTGGATCGGCTGGTGGCATACGCATTCCTATCTTAAAGACGTCTGTCATAAATGTGAGAAATACAAAACCAACAGCTGCCATGCGGGATCCCTGTTTTTTTCCACCGATGACTATGCGGTTCAACGAACCGTCTTTCCACGGGCCTATTCAGTAGCTCTTGTGATTGGAGAAAGCCCCTGCGCCGGTTTGCAATATGGCCTGTGGGGCTGGAGGAAAGGGCTCATGGAGCGGCGCGGCTTTTATGTGCTCGATTCCAATGCATAGCGAATCAAAGAGAAGGAGGATTTTCATGATGCCTAGAGAACGGTCTCTTTTTCATAACTTAAAATCTATTTCGGAAATCAGCAGCCATTCAATTCCGTTGGAGGAAAAAGTCAATATTTTACGAACGGCGAGATCTCAAGGAGGAGGATTGGATGATAACATCGACTTATTTTTATGCCAGGAAATAGAGCGCTATAAAAAAGGAATGGAAAAACTGATGGAAAAGCATGCGAAACTGAAGGAAATTTTTGATCGCATGACGGCCCCGCCCTGGCATTTGGCCATTTTTTTACAGCGAGTGGATGTCAAAGAAGTTCCTTCCGCTCTGGTCTCCTATGATGGAAGACTTTGCATCGTTGGATTGGATGAACATGTAACTTTGGAAGACTTGCGCACCGGCGATGAAGTGTACCTGAATCAAGAACGGAACGCCATTATGGGGCGCTCGGTGGAAAAATTATGGCCATGCGGCGATACGGCCGTGTTTGAACAATATCTTCCCGAAGGACGCGCCTTGATCAGAAAAGAGAATGATGAAGAACATGTAACCAAACTATCCGGCCGACTCCAGGCGGATTGTTTGGAGCGAGGCGATCGAGTCTTATGGGATCGCTCGATAAAATTGGTCACGGAAAAACTCCCTGCGACTGAAAATTCGGCGATATCCGATATGTTTTTGGAGACGCCGCCGGAAGATGCTTTCGACCAAATTGGAGGGTTGGAGGAAGCGAAAGAAACGATAAAGAGAAGCATTGAAATCCATTGCTTCCATCAAGACGCGTCTCAAAAATATCGGCTAAAGAAAAGAGGGGGCATTTTACTTATCGGCAAGCCGGGCTGCGGCAAAACCATGATGGCCCGAGCTTTGGCCAATTACCTGGGATCGATTTCACCATCCGGAAAAGCGAAATTCGCCAGCATCAAGCCCGCGGCGCTTCATTCATCCTACTATAGTCAGTCGGAAGCCAATTACAGGGCTTTGTTTACGAAGGCGAAGGAATTGGGGCGTCTTCACCCCGAAATACCCGTCATACTCTATTTTGATGAATTAGACAGCATCGGCATGGCGCGATCTTCAGGAAATCAATTCATGCATCACATCGACGAAAGGGTTTTAACGGCCTTCGCATCCGAATTGGACGGACTCGAGGAGCGTGAAAATGTAGTCGTCGTAGGCTCGACAAACAGACCTGATAAATTGGATTCAGCCCTGATGCGTCCGGGGCGTTTCGGCGATCTGATTATCGAAGTTCCCCGACCCAATCTTGAGGCCGCGCGCTCGATTTTCAAGAAGCACTTCAAGCCGGATGTTCCTTATGCAAGCGATGGCGGCGATATTCCTTCCGATGAAATTCGAGACGACATCATCGAGGCAGCGCTCTCTACCATTTTTTCTCCCAATGGATGCGGGCCTATCGCCTCCATCCATTTTCGCGATGGGATGTCCCGGCCTATCTATTCATCCGATTTCATTAGCGGCGCCATAATCGCTAACATTGCCGAAACCGCCGCGCAGGAGGCCTGTTATCGTGAAATTGAGACGGGAAGCGAAGGCATCGAATTAAAAGACGTCTTGGACGCCATCGAGGATGAGATGGAGAAGCACTTGTCATTTATCACGCCGGGGAATGCAAACGCTTATATCGACAACCTGCCTGATGACGCCCATGTCACCGGCATTGAACGCGTTAAAAGGCGCGCGAAAAAAAGTCATCGTCTGCTCAATGCCGTTTAATGCAGGTATTTTTGGTATTCGTGTTTATGACAGGCCCAAATTATACATATCGAGATGACCATGGAAACTGATCGGTGTATGTCCAAATTGAACGGCGCGGATATTGAACTCGGCAATTATGTACAGGGATTGCATATCAACCAGCCTACAGGGAAGATGGCGAGCCGATTGCTGTTGAAAGTAATTCAGGGGATAGAAAGACCTCCTGATTATATGACTCGCCATATATCCACCTATCCTTCTGCAAAAAACATTCTTGCCGGTGGAAATTGCGTCATCTACTCGCATGAAGCCGCGCTAAAAGAGAGCGATCATTCACAAGTAAGCCAGGACATGGGAAGAAAGTTCCTGCCCGCCAACGGAGGATGCTTCTACATCGATTTGGACCACTTGGAACTTTGTCTGCCGGAGTGCTTATCGGCGTTTGATCATGCGGCATGCTGGAATGCCATGCTCCGCATAGTAAGGAACGCCATGGATCGCGTCAATGAACAAATGCCCCGCGGCCAAAAAGTGGTGGTGCTTGTCAATAATTCCGACGGGCAATCGAATGCGTATGGATCCCACTTAAACTTTTTGATAGGTCGGAAAACCTTTCATAATCTTTTTGAACATAAGTTGCATTTACTGCTCGCTTTAGCCTCTCATCAGATTTCCAGCATTGTATATACCGGACAAGGGAAAGTCGGAAGTGAAAACAGGCGACCCGGCGTTGATTATCAGATTTCACAGCGAGCCGACTTTTTTGAGACGATCCAAGGAATGCAAACGACTTTCAAACGCCCCATCGTGAATACGCGGGATGAAGCCTTAGCCGGCCGGATGAATCATCAATATTCAGACGCCATGCATGAGGGAATGGCCAGGTTTCACTCGATTTTCTTTGACAATACTTTATGTCATGGCTCCAGTCTGCTGAAAATCGGCGTCATGCAAATCTTTCTTTCCATGATTGAAAAGGAGATGATTCCTTCCGGATGGATTTTTGAAAATCCATTGTCGGCCCTGCTGCAATTCAGCCATGATCCCTCTCTGGAAACTCGCGCGAAGCTGGTTGACGGCCAATCCGTCACCGCCGTCGAACATCAAATGATGATTCTTGAATCCGCTAAGAGATTCGTCGATCAAGGATATTGCAATGATGCAGTTCCTCATGTTCATCGCATCCTTGAACTGTGGGAAGACACCTTGAATAAACTTGAACGCCGTAATTTTTCTTCTTTGACAGGCCGAATCGATTATCTGTTAAAGTCCGCCATCATTTACAGGGCCTTCCAACAAGATTCCTCTCTGCAATGGAATTCCCCTGCAGTAAAGCGTCTGGATCTTACCTACAGCGACTTGGATTCATCACGCGGATTGTATTGGATTTATGAACGCGCGGGTCTTACGGAGCAGCTTGTTTCCGAGGATGACATCCAACGTTTTATTCACAATCCCCCTGAAAATACGCGAGCATGGACAAGAGCCATGCTGCTGCGAAGCGTATCTTCCAAAGAAATTGACGACGTCGATTGGGATTGGATTTCATTCAAAAAAACCACCAATAAATACTGGCGGATGACGGAGCGAATTGAATTAGACAATCCACTGGGTTACACGCGCGCCGATACAGAGCCTATTTTTCAAACCAGCCAAAGCCTCCAGGAATTGGTGGACAAATTCCAAACCCTGCAATCTGATTTGACAACCAACGAGTATGACTGTTCCAAATCGACGAAAAAATGAAACTGATTTTTCAGTTTGCATGGAGACAATATCATGAAAACCCGATATCGAATCAATTCCGAAGATGAATACGAAGAAAGAAGCGAGCTCAATGAAGGCGGCAATGATGACTTGCATGAGCAATCGAAGAATTTATTAGATGCATGCGACGCCATTATCCAAGAAGTGCTTCATGAAGACAGCGAATTCTATCTATCTCAAATCACTCAGAGGGGCGGTCAATGAACTTTCATGATGCCAAAGTGTTTGTGCTTTTCGGATTGGAGACGGAATACGGCTTCGCCGTCGCTTCTGCCAAAACCTCATTGGAAAGAAGAAAATATTCTTCTTCGCTATTGCTGAACGCGGCCATGGAGAAATTAGCGCATCTGCCCAGCGGCGGATCAACAGGCGTGTTTCTCCCGAATGGGAGCCGTTTTTATATCGACCAGGGAGATCATCCGGAAATAAGCACCCCCGAAACCGCCAATCCCTGGGATGCTGTGCGCTATCAATTAGCGGGAGATTTGATTTTATTGAGATTAAAGGAGGCGGTCGAAGAACTCTTGGATGAAAAGGAGGAGGTGGTTTTATTCAAGGGGAATGTATGTTATCGCAGCAAATCAACGTGGGGCTCTCATGAATCTTATGTACACCGGATTCATCCGAGTCAAATCGCAGAGCAGATCATTCCACATCTAGCGTCAAGAATTATATACACCGGCGCGGGAGGATTCATCAATACATCAACCGGCTTGACTTTCACGTTGAGTCCACGGGTATGGCATCTCGAACATGAGACATCCGAGTCATCCACGCATAACCGAGCCATCTTTCATACGAAGAACGAACCTTTGTGTTCGCATGGATGGAATCGTCTTCATCTTTTATGCGGCGAAAGCCAGTGTTCGATCAAGGGAGCCTGGCTGAGAATGGCGACGACGGCGTTAATCACGGCCTTGATTGATCATGGCCGATGTCCCGGAGAGGAAATGCAATTGCGAAGACCCATCGAAGCCATGCGCCGTTTTTCTCTGGATCCATTCTGCAAGACCGATGTTCCGTCAAGAGCAGGAAGGAAGTTGAACGCCATTCAAATTCAACGGCATTATCTCGAAGAGGTTAAAAAATGCATGGAATGCAAATGGATGCCGGATTGGGCTGAAATCGTCTGTCATGAGTGGGATGAGATGCTGGCGCGATTGGAAGACTCCCCTGACTCCGTGTGTCAAACGATCGATTGGGCGATTAAATATGTCATGTATACGGACTATTTGGAGAGGAATAACTTGTCTTGGCGTCAGGCTGATGAGATAACTCATGCTCTAAAATCGATGCCTGCATGGAAGCCTCCAAGAACGATGTCAACAAGTATGTTTGCATCCTGTTTTCAGCGAGATGATTCTGACGCCAAGCGAAGGCATATGACAATCCAGCAAAATCTTCTCAAAAACATCGGCATGTCGGAAGCGGAATGGAATCATTTTTCGAACATCCGATCCAAAATGTTCGATATCGATGCACAGTTTTCAATTCTGGGGAACAAGGGAATATTTAACTTACTCGACCGTCAAGGTCTTTTGGATCATGGAATTCAAGGCGTCAATCGGATTGAGGAGGCCGCTGAGCGGCCCCCCGATTATGGGCGAGCTAAATTGAGAGGATCCTCTATATCCCATCTATCAAAAGGCAATCAAAAACAATATATTTGTTTTTGGGATTCCATTTACAATCTGACAGAGAGGACTTTACTCGATCTTTCCGATCCATTTTCGGAGCAGGAACAATGGATCGCCTTCGAGTCACGTCATGTTTAAAAACTCGAACAACAATGAAATCGCATCCTGTGCCTCGCATTGAATCGTACGCATTGGGGCCATTGAACTTACGGTATTCGCCGCGTAAGATTCAATGATGCTCAAGATCATCAAATTTTGCTGTGGTTGGCTCTCCCGAAAGTTCAATATCGTCGCGAATTTGACCGCTTAGAACGTCGCACTGCGCCGCCAACTTATCGTATTGAAAATGAATCAAAAGGTCCCTGCTTTGGAAGGGCGAGATCGATTGTTCTGGGTGGTCATGTACCATGTCGGATGGCGAGACGCACTTCTGATTGTGCAACCGGATGCCGTCGTACGCTGACATAAAAGGGCCTTCAAACTCTACTGGCGTTGGAAGTTCCAGACGAGCCGACGTGGAAGACCTGCGCTGGATTCCGATGTGAGGGCGCTGATTCTCAATGCTCCAATGACTTCGAACCGCCTTGGCGAACTCCTCTACATCAACCCAGTCATCCGCGCCGCAGATCACTGCACAGATCGTAATAGTAATGATGTCCAGCAATTTATGCGATGTTTTGTTGATAAAACTTGCTGAAATTCGAGCGTTGACTGCTGGTACTACATCTATTCAAGGCATCAATTAAAAGACGCCTCGGGCGATTTTGTCATTTTAAGGGAGATTCAAGAAACAGAGCGTCCCTATAGTGGGAGATGTTCCTGATTGTGCAACAAAAGGTGACAAAAAGAATACTTCCATCTGTTTGAGTGTATGGATACAGCCAATCAGTTGAAAAACAAAAAATCGCCTTTATGAGCGAAAGTAGATGAATCCCAGTAAAAAAACACATGCCCCCTCATTACATATGAGAAAATAGAAGAAACTTGGTGTTCATGGAAAACAGTCTTTAGGGTACAAACAATTGACAGAAATCAATATGGCATAAAGAATAAATAGGCCGTACTCGAGAAATTCGATCTTTGTAACCGAAACATAACCGATGCATAGGAGAATCCAGCGATGAAACGAATATTCTCATGTCTGTTGTCAGCCAGCATTTTGGGGCTGTGCATTTTCGCCGCGAATCTATCCTTCGCGGATCAATCCAATCCCCGGATCGTCATCGATTCGCTGCGCTGCGAATATTTGAACAATCCCCTGGGAATCGACGAGACGGCGCCCCGCTTGAGCTGGATGGTGAAATCAACGCAATCGGTTCAGAAGCAGACGGCCTATCAAATCCTGGTCGCCTCCAATCCTCAATTACTGATTGAAGACGCCGGCGATTTGTGGGATTCGGGAATCGTCAACAGCGATCAATGCGTCAATGTAATTTATGCGGGAAAAGAGTTGCCATCGCGCCAGGTCTGCTACTGGAAGGTGCGCATCAAAGACCAATCGGGGCGGTTTTCCGATTGGAGCGATGCGGCGAAATGGACGATGGGCCTGCTTTCCAAAAACGACTGGAAGGCGGACTGGATCAGTTTTCGCGACAAGCGATCGATTCAAGCCTCCCAAAAAACCATGGAGCTTCCCCCGGCCCGATATTACCGGAAGCCGTTCCACACGGATAAAAGCATCCAGCGCGCCATGTTCTATTCGAACGCCCTGGGGATTTATGAGCTGCATTTGAACGGGGAGCGGATCGGCGATCAGATGTTCACCCCCGGTTGGTCGGATTATCGCCGGCGCGTTTATTACAACGCGTTCGACGTCACCAACCAGGTCCGGCACGGCGGGAACGCTCTGGGCGCCATCGTGGCGGACGGATGGTACAGCGGCTACCTCGGCTACGGGCTGCTGGTCGGCTACGGTCCCAATCGGTGCGGGCGCTATATCTACAGTAAAACGCCCGCTTTGATGGCGCAATTGGAAATCGAGTATACGGACGGCTCCAAGGAAATTGTCAAAACCGATCCAAGTTGGAGAGTGAGCACGGGCCCGATTTTACAGGCCGACATGCTCATGGGCGAAACCTATGACGCTCGCCTGGAGCAAAAGGACTGGAGCGCCCCCGGATACGATGACGGCGCCTGGAATCCGGTTGTACTCGCGAAAGAAAACGGAAGCGCGAAGATGACTTTCTACGATCAGGCGGGCGAGCGCGAAGTGGAGTTGGGCTTCGTTGAACCGCCGATCATCCAAGCGTATCCCTCGGTTCCCATTCGCCCGACGGAGGAAATCCGCCCGGTGAAGATCACCGAACCCGAAAGGGGGACGTATATATTCAATCTCGGGCAGAACTTCTCGGGCGTAGTGCGTCTCCGGGTGCGCGGTCCTCGCGGGACTAAGGTACAGATTCGCCACGGTGAAATGCTGCACCAGGACGGGTGCCTGATGACGGAAAACCTGCGCAAAGCCCAGGCGACCGACGTTTACATCCTGCGCGGCGGCGGCGACTATGAAACATGGACGCCCCGCTTCACCTATCACGGATTCCAATACGTCGAGTTGACCGGGCTGGCGGAAGAACCGTCCTTGGATGCGGTCACGGGCGTCGCTATTCATTCGGACGCGCCGATGGTCAGTTCCTTTGAATGCTCGGATTCCATGGTCAACCAACTCTTTCAAAATGTCACATGGACGCAGCGCGCGAATTTCTTCGAAGCTCCCACCGACTGCCCCCAGCGCGACGAGCGCTTCGG
>JAFGTC010000292.1 GCA_016934335.1 Candidatus Omnitrophota bacterium
ATCATGCCGCCGAAGTTGCCAGACATGCCGCCTCCGACGCCCATGCCGCCTGAGCCTTGACGGTCGAGGCGCCGCCGCCGCGATTCCTGCAGGCGGGCGAAGCGTTCCTGGCGCTGCTGTTGTTTGATTTCCTGTTTGGCGTAGATGAGGGAGCGTTCGAGGGTGCGGCGGAAGGCGCGGTTCCAAATTCGCTCGTTAGCGCTTCGGGGTTTGATCCACATGAGGTATTCGCCCAAGGTCATTTGTTCGGAGCCTTCGAAGTCCAAGCCGAGGTCGGAAACGGGGATGTCGGCGATGAGGCCCATTTCACCCAAAGTTTGACCGGCTTGGTTTTGGCGAAGTTGAAAATCCAGCATCCGGTTGATTTCTTCTTGTTTGAGCTGCTCCATGCGGAAATTGGGGGACATGACTTTCCCGTAGATTTCCATGTATTCGTCGGACAAATCGCGCATGCGGTCGAGGATGTTCTGGCATAAATCGACCATTCGCTGGTATTCGGGATTGGAGGAAGCGGCTTGTTCGTATTGTTGTTTGGCCATGAGGAATTGGCGGTTATAAAGCGCCAAAAACCCCTGGTTCGCTTGAGCTAAGGCTGAATCCATGCCGACCGTGACATTGCTCTCGACGGGTTCGATTTCAGTTATGGCGGGCTCCGCTTCGGTTATGGCGGGAGGATTGAGCGCGTCATCGTTCGCGGCGTCCTGCGCCAAGGCCTGCGTTGATCCTGCCATAACAATCATGCAACCAAGTATCCATTTTCGAATCGACATGATCGGTCTCCTTATTAAAGGTTCTGTTTCGTTTTTTTTATTATGATGCAATTTTTTACTGAAACAATTTTTTTGCTGAAAATTTGATTAAAAAACCCAAAGAAGTCAAAAAAGTTCATTCTGCCCTCTTTGAAATTATAGTTATTTCATCCCGACAACGTCAAGTATTGGCAGAGATTTCCCCGGCAATGGATAGTAAACCGTTAATATTCTTGATAGACTAGGCGTGGAACGGGTGCTTTGTATAAATACATTTTAAAATCAAGCGAATAAGGATCATCCTCGACGCGCATCGGGATGTCTGGCGTAATAGACGCCGTGGATGACGGGACATAACTCATGGTTTATAAGAACGATAACAAAATGATAGATCTCGAGTCGCTTATCAGCGCTCTTTCAGGGGAGGGGGCGAAATCATTGTTGGGGCCTCATTACGGCGTCCATCCAGATTTGATCAAAGAGCGGGCGGAGAAATTGATCGGTTTGGCGGCGGCGTTTCGTGAATATTTTCCGAGCGAGCGCCGGGCGGTTCTGTTTCGCATACCCGGGCGCATCAATTTGATGGGCGTGCACATCGATCATCGCGGGGGGTGGTGCAATTATATGCCGATCGCCCGGGAGACGTTTTTTTGCGCGTCGCCTCGAAACGACGATCGGATATGCTGCCGCAATGTTTCGCCGCAGCACCCGCCGATTGATTTTTCTTTAACGGCGGACTTCCCTTTTGATCGGCGGGGAAGCTGGATGGAGTTTATTGAAGGGGCTTCCATCGAGAGGGGGCATTGGGGGAATTATATCAAAGCCGGCGCGTTTAAGATGCAGGACATGACGCCGGATCTTCCACTGACGGGGATGAATCTGGTAATGGACGGCGACATCCCGCCGCGATCCGGCTTGTCTTCTTCATCGACGTTGGTAGTGGGGTCCGTTTTGGCGCTGAGTTATGTGAATGAACTTTTTTATCCGGATTACGAGCAGGTGGAGTTGTGCGGCGAGGCGGAATGGTATGTGGGAACGCGGGGCGGGTGCGGCGATCATGCGGCTATGATCTTGGGGGATTTGAACCGGATCGTGCATGTCGGGTTCATGCCGTTGTCGGCTTCGTATTGTTCGCTTCCCGAGAATGTGGAGGTGGTTCTTGCGCAGAGCGGGGTGCAGGCCGATAAAGCAGTGCGCGCCCGGGAGACGTTCAATGCGCGCATCGCCGCGTACGAGGCGGCGTTCGAGATTTATAGAGACGCTCATCCGGCCTATCGAGATCGATTGGAGCATATTCGGGATATCTCGCCTGCGAATTTGGAGGCTTCACCGGGTGATTTTTATCAGACGCTGAAGGCGGTTCCGGTTCGGGCGTCGCAGGAAGATTTGCAGCGAACGCATCCGCATCTTCGAGGCGCATGGGAGCGCATCTTTACGACGTACGGGGCGCCGGGCGAGCCGCTGCCCTTGCGTGAAGTGCTTTTATTCGGCGTATCGGAGTGCGCCCGCGCCAGGCGTTTTATGGAGAGGATGAAAGAGAACGATCTTGCCGGGGCGGGGCGATTGATGTTTACTTCGCATGACGGGGATCGCGTTGCGGTTTGGGAGGGGGGGCGATCGCGGCCTTATCAAAGCCGGTATGACGATCGATATCTTGACGAGTTGACGGAGAGAGTTCGGGAATCGCCGGAGGATGAGGCGGTGAAGATCGCCTGGCAGCCGGGGGGGTATCGCTGCAGCGTACCGGAGATGGATCGTCTCGTCGACCGCTGCAAGAAGCTGGAGGGCGTTTATGGCGCGGGATTGACCGGGGCGGGATTAGGGGGGGCGATTCTGGCGTTGACCCATCCGGACGCCTCCGCGCATGTGGTCGATGAATTGACGGAGTTGATAGCCGAATGGTGCGATGCGCCGTTTGTGGAGCGATGCCGTCCGGCGGGGGGCGCTGCATTGTTGGAGTTGTCATAATTGAAGGAGTGGGAGAATGATTCGAAATCGAATTTCGAAAAAAGGCTTTACCCTGATTGAATTATTGATAGTGGTCGCCATTATCGGGATTCTCGCCGCCATCGCCGTGCCGAATTTTTTGAATGCGCAGCTGCGGGCCAAGGTATCCCGAGTCATGGCGGATTTTCGCAATTACGGGACGTCAATCGAGACTTATATACTGGATAACAACGCTGCTCCCTGGGATAAGCCGTGCCCTTCCGGCGATCACGGGTGGGCGTCTTGTCTATCGCGGCTGACGACGCCGGTGGCGTATATGAGCGCGGTTATACCGGATGTATTTCAAGCCAAGGATGTGATCGGCAATTTATCCGCCTCGCATTTTGTCGGGGGGAGAACCAGCGGGAAATTGGCTTACGATTATACGACCATTTATTTCAATGGAGGCGTGAGCACGCCTTCGGCGATCTGGCAGAATCTGTTTGGCCGGTCTCTCTGGCGATTATGCAGCGCCGGCCCGGATCAGGCGTTGATCAACGTATCGAACCGGCAGTGGCTGGCGCCGCCTTGGGACGCATCCAACGGTTTGATGTCGCCGGGGGATATTACATATTCGCAGCAGAATTTTTTGGATAAATAAATCGGGCGCCTCTTCGTTCGATCATTGATCGGCGCGCCGGAATTTACCGGGGAAATGCCTGGAAATGTTTTTTGGGATTCGATCGGGATAAAAAAATTTTCTAAAATCCTTGCTGCGCTGGAGAAAATAGACTATACTTCTTTACCAACAGAGAAAGATGTTTTGTTTCGGCACGCCTGGTTAAGGGAAATCCCCAAGAAAAATTTTGCCGTTTCATTGATAATTTTTGATTTTAAGCGTAATCTAATTTGTGTGGATTGACTTGCGCGCTGTTTTACATCTAATTGTTCTGTGTGTTCCTTTTCTCGATTCCCCATACCGACATTCAAATTCGAATCGAGCCGCATGATTGTTATTCTGTAAATGTTCATTGATAAATTTGGAGAAACAGGAAAAGTCTATTACCCGCATTCGCGAATGCTTGAATGGCGTTTTTGCGGATGCTTTTCGGGATGGAATCATTAGGGCGGAAGGCATGTTTTTTTTGAATCAAGATCAGCCATAGGAATATACCAGCTATAGGAATATAGATATTCGCGTTCGTCGCCCTGCCGGGGCGAGGCGGGCGATGTTGTTTCCTGCATCAACAACCGTATGAATTTCTAAAATGAGTGAAGCGTTTCTAGTAGACGGAAGTTCGATTTTTTTTCGCGCCTTTCACGCGATTCGTGAGCTGCGCCGCTCCGACGGTTTGGCGACCAATGCCTTGTATGGGTATATATCCACGCTGCGCAGTATTATGAAAGAATACAATCCCACAGATATGGCGGTGGCTTTTGATCTGCCTGAACCGACATTTCGTCATAAACGATATGAATCTTACAAGGGAAACCGGGCCGCTCCTCCCGAGGAGTTGGTGGATCAGATTCCTTTGATTAAATCCGTGACGGAGAAGATGGGCATTCCTCAGATCGAGAAGGCGGGATATGAAGCCGACGATCTTCTGGGGGCGATGGCGCGCCGGTTGGCGGCGGCCGGCGGGAGCGTGATGCTGGTTTCGGGGGATAAGGACCTGTTTCAATTGGTGAGTCCTTCGATCCGGATGCTGCGTTTGAATCCGGCGGGGAAGAATAAAATATACGGCGAGGCCGAAGTGGAGGAGCGTTACGGCGTTCCGCCCAGCCGGATCGTCGATGTTTTCGCGCTGATGGGGGACAGCAGCGACAATATTCCCGGCGTTCCGGGAATCGGCGAGAAAACCGCCGTCGCCTTGATTCAGCAATACGGAAGCATCGAGTCGATTTACGAGCATCTGGATGAGATCAAGGGGAAGAAGCGCCAGGAGAATTTGCGAGAGAATCGAGACATGGCGTTTTTGTCGCGCGAATTGATCCTGTTGGCGACGGATCTCGATTTGGAATGGCCGGATGAGTTTACGCGACTGCGATCGGTGAATGTTGAGGAACTGCGCCGGTTTTTTGAAGAGATGGAGTTTCGGACGTTCGCCGCCGATCTGCCGCGCGGCGATTCGCCGGAAGCCGGGCCAAGTTCTTCTTTGGAAATCCATTATCAAACCGTCGCGTCGATCGAGGATCTGCGGGGGCTTATCGAGAATGTGAAGAAGAAGGGGGCGTGCGCCGTCGATACGGAAACCACGTCGCTGGATGCGTTGGGCGCACGGCTGGTGGGCGTTTCGATTTCGATCGAGGATGGGCAGGGCTGGTATATTCCGCTTGGCCATCATCAAGGCGACAATTTGCCGCGGGAGCAGGCGCTGGCGCTGCTGCGCGAGATTCTCGAATCGGAGTCGATCGCGAAAACCGGCCATAATCTGAAATATGATCTGCATGTTCTCGCCAATGAAGGCGTTTATTTGCGCGGCGAGTTGGACGATACGTTGATCGCGTCGTATTTAAGTCAGCCCCAGCGCGAGAGTCGGAAGTTGGACGATCTGGCGTTCAAGGAATTGGGGATGGAGATGACGCCCATCAGCGACCTGATTGGAACGGGGCGGAATCAGAAGTCGATGGCGGATGTTGCGATCGAGCAGGCGTCGCCTTACGCCTGCGAAGACACAGACGCCGCCTGGCGCTTGAAGAATCTTTTGATCCCCAAGGTCAACGACTTGAAGATGAAATTTTTATACCGCCAGGTGGAAATGCCTCTTCTCGAAGTGCTGGCGGCCATGGAGCGAAAAGGCATCCGAGTCGATCCGTCGGCGCTGGACCGGCAATCCCGCGAATTGAGCGGAGAGATGGAAGCGCTCGAACAAGAAATCTTCCAATCCGTCGGTCGAGAATTTAATTTGAATTCCCCTTCGCAATTGGCGGAAATCCTGTATGATGATCTTAAGATCCTACGTGGTCGAAAACGATCCACGCGAGCCGGCATCTTGGAAAACCTGGCGAAAGAGGGCGCTCCGATCGCCCGTCAGATTCTGGATTACCGGCATCGGAAGAAGATTCAATCCACGTATCTAGACGCACTGCCGAAGTTGATCCGGCCTGAAACGGGGCGAGTTCATACTACATACAATCAAGCGGTGGTGAATACGGGGAGGATTTCCAGCACCGATCCCAATTTGCAAAATATACCTATTCGAACCGATCTAGGGCGTCGGGTTCGGAGCGCGTTCATCTCTTCCGAAGGCTTCGTATTGGCATCATTGGATTATTCGCAGATCGAGCTGAGGATTCTTGCGCACGTCTCGCGGGATCCCGGGCTGCGGAGAGCGTTTTCGGCCGGTGAGGACATCCACGCCCGAACTGCGGCGGAAGTGTTCGGCGCGGCGCTGGAAAGCGTTACGCCGGAAATGCGCCGCAAGGCGAAGGAAATTAATTTTGGCTTGAATTATGGCATGTCGCCATTTGGTTTGGCCCAGCGGTTAGGCATCGAGAATGAGGAAGCGGCTTCTTATATCCAAACCTATTTTGCGCGCTATCCGCTCGTTCAAACCTACATGGATGAAACCACCATATTTGCACGGGACAATCTTTACGTAACAACTGTTTTGAATCGTCGAATTCCCGCGCCGGGCATCCGGGACAGCAACCGAATGCGGCGGGAGAACGCCCAAAGAGCGGCGATTAACGCGCCGATTCAGGGTTCGGCCGCCGATTTGATGAAAAAGGCCATGGTGGACGTCTCTGACGAGTTGAAGAAGGATGCGGACAAGGCGTCGATTCTTTTAACGGTTCATGACGAATTGGTGTTGGAGATTCGCGAGGACGCCGTCGATGAGATTTGCGCCCGCTGCCGCAGGCGAATGGAGGATGCACTGGAGTTTTCCATCCCCATTCCGGTGGAGATCGCCGTCGGACCGAGTTGGGCGGATTTGAAATGAAAGTTCGCGGGATGCGAAGCCTCCGGGATATAACGCCGAAAGCGATCCATCCCGACCGGTGGGCGCTTGGATTGACCGGGAATCCGGGATCGGGGAAGTCGACCGCCGCCCGGATGATGGAGGCGTTGGGGGCGCAGGTCGTGGATGCGGACGCTGTGGGGCATCAACTGCTTGAGGCGGATTCTCCGGTTTACGATGCGCTGGCGGAGGAATTCGGGAGCGAGGCGGCTTCGCCGGAGGGGCGGATCGATCGGAAGGCGCTGGGATCGATCGTGTTCCGGTCGCCGGAGCGGCTGCGGCGGTTGAATGAGATAGTGCATCCGGTTTTGGTGGAGAGATTGAAGGAGGCGATGCGCCGATTTCGATCTTCGCAGCAAGGCGGCGTGTTGGTCGTGGATGCGGCGTTGATTTATGAATGGGGAATCCAGGATTGGTTTGATGCGGTTCTTGTGGTGACGGCGCCGAAGGAAAAACGGGAACAACGGCTTCTCGCGTCAGGGCGGTTCACCGCCGAGGATTTCAGGCGGAGGGACGCGGCTCAACTCGCGGAGGCCGATAAAGCGCGACAGGCAGACGTCGTGTTTCATAATGATGCCGATTTGGAGGATTTACGCCGACAAATCGAACAGTTTATAAAGAATTGAAGAGGAACAAGAGAGGATCATGGAAACGAAAACGCCTGGTAAAAGGATGCGGACTCCGCGCAATTCCAACGGAAGACGCGGCAACTCCGCCGATATGCGGAATAATGACATGCGCAACAATGATCGCAGCAAGATGTATCATAACTCCTCTTATTCGAATGGAGCGTCTACGCACGAGAAGGCGAAAAAGCCTAAATTGGAGATGGAGACGCTTAAGAAGAATACGATCGCCGAGTTGATCAAACTGGCGCATGAGATGAACATCGAGGGCGTCAGCGGGCTGCGCAAGCAGGAGCTGATTTACAAAATTCTGGAACATTCCGCGAAGGAAGAGCCGGAAGACAGCGGCGAGATGGAAGGCTCCGGCGTGTTGGAAGCGCTGCCGGAGGGATTCGGATTTTTGCGCAGCGCAGATTATTGTTATCTTCCCGGGCCGGACGACATTTATGTGTCGCCGTCGCAGATTCGGCGCTTCGGGCTGCGCAAGGGCGATACGGTGACGGGCGTGATCCGTCCGCCGAAAGAAGGCGAGCGCTATTTCGCGCTGTTGAAGGTCTTGTCGATCAACGGGGAGCCGCCCGAACAGGCCAAGGACAAGATTCTTTACGATAACCTGACGCCTCTTTTTCCCAATAAGCGCATCAATATGGAGACCGAGCCGAATCATATCTCGGCCCGCATCATCGATTTGATCGTGCCCATGGGGATGGGGCAGCGCGCTCTGATCGTGGCGCCGCCCAACTCCGGAAAGACGATGCTCCTGCAGGAGATCGCCAACAGCATTTCGACCAATCATCCCGATGTGGCTCTGATCGTGCTGCTGATCGACGAGCGTCCTGAAGAAGTGACGGAGATGAAGCGGACGGTCAAAGGAGAAGTGATTTCGTCGACGTTCGATGAACCGCCCGAACGGCATATTCAGGTGGCGGAGATGGTCATCGAGAAGGCCAAGCGGCTGGTCGAATACCGGCACGACGTGGTGATTCTGCTGGACAGCATCACGCGTCTGGCGAGAGCGTACAACCAGACCGCGCCGCACAGCGGCAAGATTCTGTCGGGCGGCATCGACTCGAGCGCCTTGATCCCCCCCAAGCGATTTTACGGCGCGGCGCGCAACATCGAAGAAGGCGGGAGCCTTTCGATCGTGGCCACCGCTCTGATCGACACCGGCAGCCGCATGGACGACGTCATTTACGAAGAGTTCAAAGGCACGGGCAACCTGGAGCTGCATCTCGATCGTAAATTGGCCGAGCGGCGCATTTACCCGTCCATTGACATCAACCGCTCCAAGACGCGCAAGGAAGAGCTGCTGCTCGAGCCGGAAGAGCTGGAGCGCGTCTGGCTGCTGCGCAAGGTTCTCAACGAAATGAACGTGAGCGAGGCGGTCGAGCTGCTGATCGAGCGAATGAAGCGAACCAAGAGCAATAAAGATTTTTTACAGACCTTGCATCAATCCGACTTATAAGCGAACCGATTTGCATGGATCCTCTTCGGCGCAATGCCGGCCTCGAACGGCATTGCGCCTTTCCGCATTCTCAAATCGCATCCGCGGCGGCGCTCTTTTTTCTTGAGAAGAAAAAGGGAGGCGTCGGCCGCGCCTCTTTCCATTACATCTTTATTTTCCAAGACGAAACAGCGACAATACACCATCATGGAAATCGAATCCCATCGCTCCAAGCTCAATACCTTTGTTCAATTCGCGCAGTTTGGGCTTTGTTATAAAGCCCGCCTGATTTATATCGCCTTGTGCAGCGGGGCCATCTCGATTTTGACGCTGTTGACGGTGACCATGCTGAAGCCGGTGATGGGGATTATTTTCAATCCGGAGGAAGCCATCGAGCCGTCCGGCCGGTTGGTGAGCGTACTGGGCTGGCTGTATGGGATTATCGATTGGATGTACCGCGCCTTCGGCGACGCGGCCAAGCAGAATCCGATCATCGCGCTGAGCATCGTATGTTTTTTTGTGATCGTCATTGTCTTTGTGAAGGGCGTATTTCAATACATACAATCCTATCTGGTGCATTGGATCGGCAACCGCGTGATTCTTGATTTGCAGAACCGGCTTTTCGAGCGCATGCTCCATTTCGACGCCGCCTATTACAGCCGCAACAAGGTGGGGTATCTTCTTTCGTATTATACGGTCGATGCGCGCGTCATCGGCATGAGCATCTTGTATGTCTTCGGCCGGATGATTCTCGATCCGTTTCTGCTGGCGGGCGCGCTGGCGTATCTGTTGTGGATGCAGTGGCAGCTCACGCTGCTGTATGCGCTGATTTTTCCCGCGATTCTTTTTACAGTGCGTTATTTTGCGCGGAAGAACCGCCGCGCCGGCCGCCGGGCGCAGAATATCATTGCGCGGCTGGGGGCGTTTCTGCAGGAGCATTTCAGCGCCATCCGTCTTGTTCAGGGATACAGCATGTACAACCGGCAGCGGAGAATGTTCGCCCGAGAGATACGCGGGGTGTTTGACGCCATGATGGCCATGGCGCGGGCGACGTCCGCCTCGTCGCCCATCAATGAGTTCTTGGGAGTCTTCGCGCTATGCTGCGTGCTGCTGCTGGCGGGAAGCATCGTTCTATCCTCCGGCCGGGAGTCGGGGACGTTCGACGGGGGCGACTTAATGGTGTATGCGGGCACGCTGGCTTTGTTGTATCAGCCCATCAAACGGATTGAGCGAGCCGTCCAGCAGATTCAGCATGGATTGGCGGCCGCCGAGCGGGTGTTCGAAGCGCTGCAGACCGATGCGTCGCTGCCCCAGTTGGATGCTCCCGAAACGCTTTCCCGGTTCGAGCGCGAAGTCGCTTTTGAGAAGGTCGCCTTTTCGTATGACGGGCAGACGGATGTATTGCGCGAAATATCCTTTGTCGCGAAAAAAGGCGAACAGATCGCCCTGGTCGGCCCCAGCGGAGCGGGGAAGAGCACGCTGGTGAATTTGATTCCCCGGTTTTACGATCCGACGGACGGGGCCATACGAATGGACGGGAAGGATTTGCGCGATCTTTCCATTGAAGATCTACGCCGTCAAATCGGAATGGTTTTTCAGGATGTGATGATTCTGGGGGATGCGGTGCGGCTTAACATCACCTGCGGCGACGAGTCGTATACGGAGGAGCAGATCATGGCGGCCGCCAAAGCCGCCTATGCGCACGAGTTTATTACGGCGCTGCCGCAGGGATACGACACGGTCATCGGCGAACGCGGCGAATCGCTGTCCGGCGGACAATGCCAGCGCATCGCCATCGCCCGCGCGTTTCTGCGCGACGCGCCCATCTTGATTCTCGATGAAGCGACGTCGTCGCTGGACAGCGAATCCGAGCTGCATATCAAACAATCCTTGAGGCGATTGATGCAGGGACGCACCAGTTTTGTCATCGCGCACCGCCTATCGACCATTCTGCAGGCGGATCGCATCCTGGTGCTGGATCAAGGCGAAATCGTCGATGCGGGGCGCCATTCCGAATTGCTGCAGCGCTGCAGTCTGTATCAGCGATTGCACCGATTGCAGTTCAGCGGGGAGGATCAAACAGCGCCGCCGGCTTGATTTTTCTTCCGGGGAGGGAGGTCAGGAGAATTTGAGGGGAGAGTCGCTTCCGCTACCGCTTCGGCGAGCCGCGCCCGTCGTTTTGCTGCTGGGGCTTCACGCCGCCGTTCTGCTGCACAGCGTGCGGCAGAAATCGGCGTCGGTGGATGAGTTGGGGCATCTCGCGGCGGGCTTGTATTCGTTGACGAACCATGATTTTCGCTGCAACCGCTTGTCTCCCCCGTTGCAAAACATCGTCTGCGCGCTGCCGGTCATGCTCTGCGGCGATTATCGATTGACGTACGATCACGCCTGCTGGAAAAGGGGCATCTGGAACGGATTGGGGGAGCGCTTTGTGGAGGCCAATCCCAAGACGTTTCATAAGAACTTGATGATCGCGCGCGGGGGGAGCGCCGTCTTATCGGTGCTGCTCTGTTTTTTGATTTTCCGCTGGGCGTATGAAATTTGGGGGTATGCTCCCGGATTGTTCGTCTTGGCGGCGGCGGTTTGCGAGCCGAATCTTCTGGCGCACGGCCGGTTGTGCACGACGGACGTCGCGCCGGCTTTGTTTTTTCTGCTGGCCGGTTGGCTGGCCTGGCGTTTTATGCAGCGCCCCGACCTGCGGCGCTTGATTTTAGTCGGCGTCGCTTTCGGGTTGATGTGGTCTTCGAAGCATTCCGGCCCCGTGCTGCTCGCCGCGCTTTTCCTGGCCTGGGCGATTCTGTTTCAATTTGATTCGCAGCCGGTTTTCGGGGCGAAGGCGCCCGGTCTGCGAAGCGTATCGCCGCGTTATCGAGCTCTGGCGCTTTCTATCACGCTGACCATGATTGTTGCGATCGTGGGATTGTTGACGATATGGGGATGCTACGGTTTTGAGATCGGGGATAAAACGCAGCCGCCGCGCCCGCCCAAAGAGAGCCTATTATGGACGAAGATGCGGACTCCCCTGCAAACCATGGTGTATTTTTTCGGGCTGGAGGATCGCTTTTCGTTCAATCAGAACGACGTCAACGATCCGCTGTGGCGACTTCTCCGCGAACGGCTGCCCGCGTACAGTCATTGGGAGGGATTTTGCGCCAATCAATATAACGCATCGCGGGCGTCTCCGACATTTTTTCTGGGCGAGACATCCTTTCAGAGAATCAACGACTATTATCCCATTCTATTTTTGCTGAAGACGCCGTTGGCTTTGTTGATTCTTTTCATGATCGGCGCAACGGCGCTGGCCGCTCGCCAGACGCTGATCGACCGTCGCGCTTTGGTGATCGGCATGGTTTGGCCTGCCGTGTATGCATTGATCCTGATCGGATTGAATCGCGCGTATATCGGCTGCCGGCATGCCCTTCCCATCGTTCCTTTTTTCTTGATCTTCGGGGCGGGAGCGACGTTTCGCTTTTTGTGGGCAGGGGGTGAAAAGTCGGCCGTAATCCCGACACGCCGTGAAATGCGCGCTCGAAAAGCGCTGGCAATCTTGTTTTCGATCTGGGCGATTTTTGACGCGCTGTCCGTTCATCCGCATTATCTGGCGTATTACAACGCCATAGCGGGCGGACCGGAAAACGGGCATTTGATCGCAGTCGATTCGAATCTCGATTGGGGGCAGGATCTGCTTTATCTGAAAAAATATTTGAACGAGCGGGGCGTCGACGACGCTTATCTGATCTATTTCGGGCCGAAATCGATGCCGGACGCTTATGGGATTCCGCATCGAACGTATAAAACGCAGCCTTCTCTTCCAACGGGAACCTATGTGATCAGCGCATCGATGCTGCGGCAGTACATCGCGCCCTATTATCTTCCCGAGTTGATGATATTCGCGAATCGGAGGCCGGACGATGTTGCGGCTTATACGCAATTCGTTTATCGGGTGGGGGGCGATGAATCAGAATGAGGAAATCGGCGGCGAAGTCCGCAGCCTTTCCGAATGCTTCAAGATCGAATTATGATAAAGGCTTTCTCATCGCGAGGGCGGACAGAATGAATCAAAGACATGAATTTGGAATAAGGAAGGCGGAATGAATCCAGGGCGCATCACTCCCGAGCCGGCGGTTAAACTGGTCAAGCGTTTTGAAGGATCGTATCAGAATTTTCTGGCGGCCGCGCGGACCTGTTATTCGTCCAAAGGCATTATTGAGGACGGCGAGATTGACGACCGCTGGGATTCGTTGGCGCGGAGTCTATACAAGGCGGGGCATCACACCACGCTTCAGCATGCGTATTTTCAGTTCGCCATCGATCGCGTTTCCCGCCATTTTATCTGGTCCTTTTTGCATAGCCATCCTTATTATAATTCGGAGCAGGTCAGCCAGCGTTATGTGGAAGTGAAGCCGGGAAGCGCGGCTGTTCCGCCGCTGCAGGGAGAGGCGTTGGAGATTTATCAATCCGCTCTGGAAGAGCAGACGGCGCGTTATCGATCGTTGTGCGAGAAACTGGCGCCGCTGGCGGAGAGCGAACTGGGCAGGCGCTATCCCAAGCGGCCGCTGCAGGCGAAAAAATATCGCGGAGCGATCAAGAAAAAAGCGCAGGAGGCGGCGCGCTACGTGCTGCCGGTGGCTACGCATGCGTATCTTTATCACACCATCAGCGGGGTGACTCTGCTGCGCTACTACCGGCTGTGCCGGATGTTTGACGCGCCGCTGGAGCAGCGCATTGTCGCCGGCAAGATGGTGGAGCAGTTAATCGCCGTTGAGCCTAAATACAAAGTGATTCTGGAAGAGCCGCTGGAGCGGGAGGCCATCCCCGAGTGGGATTTTTTTGAAACATATCACGACAGCTCTTATAGCCGCGTTTTTCTGGACGAGTTCGATGAGAGTCTGGAAGGGAACGTTTCGAAATTGATCGGCTGGCCGTCGAATAACGAATCGCTGCTGGCCGATTCGGCGCGCGAGGTGCTGGGGCTGCCGCGGGCGGCGCTGCCGGATGAAGACGCCGTCGCGCTGGCGCTCGATCCGGGACGCAACCGGCTGTTGGGCGAGTCGCTGAATGTAACCACGCTCTCCAAATTATCGCGATGCCTCTATCATCCATCCTATACGTTCCGCAAGAAGTTGAGTCATACGGCCGATTCGCAGGATCAGCGGCACAGGATGACGCCGGCGTCGCGCCCGATTCTGGCCGGGCATTTAACCGGCGAGCCGGATTATATAACGCCGGAGCTGATTCAGCAGGATGAGTCGGTTCGGCGCGAGTATGACGAAGCGATGATGCGCAGCTGGGACGCCATGAACGCACTGCGCCGGCTGGGGGTGGAAGAGCAGTTCGTGCAGTACCTGCTGCCCAACGCCGCCAGCATACGGTTTACCGAATCGGCGGATTTGCTGAATCTCCGCCACAAGCACGCCATGCGTTTATGCTACAACGCCCAGGAAGAGATCTGGCGGGCTTCGTTGGATGAGGCCAAACAGATTCGGGCCGTCAATCCGCTCATTGGAAAATACCTGCTGCCTCCCTGCACCCTCCGCCTGCTTGCCGGACAGAAGCCCATCTGTCCCGAGGGCGAGCGTTTTTGCGGGGAAAAAGTATGGACATACGACCTCGACGAGTACGAGCGGATCATCTGATCGCGGATTACGTGTTCTCGACGGCTTTTTGCAGAGCGGCGCGGGCGAGGATGCGGGTGGAGTCCAAGCAGGGCAGGGGGGATTCCTCGGGGCGGACCAGCAGGGGAATCTCGGTGCAGGAGAGCGCAACCGCGTCGCAGCCCTCGTTTTTAAGCCTTTCGATGACCTGGTAAAAATAGCGGCGCGCGTCGTCGGTGAATTTCCCGTAGACCAATTCGTTGAAGATGATCTCGTTGATGCGGGCGCGTTCGTCGGGATTGGGGATGCGGTGTTCGATGTTATGGCGCTGCAGCTTTTCGGGGTAGACCGGCCCTTCCATCAGGAATTTGGTGCCGAGTACGGCGATTTGCTGGAAATTCCGGCGGGATGCTTCCCGGGCGAGTTCTTCGGCGATGTGCAGCCAGGGGATGGGGGATTGAGCGGCGACTTCATCGAACGACTGGTGGATGGTGTTGTCGGGGGATAGGGCGAAATCGGCGCCCAGATCGGCGACTTTCTTCGCCGACTCGATCATCAGGCGGGCGACGCCGCTCCAATCGAGCGCTTCGATGGATTTCATATAATCTGCAAACGAGAAGGTGTGCATGCTGACTTCGGGGTGGGCGTATCGCCGGCCCAGCCATGTTTCGCCTTCCACGCAGATGGTTTTATAGCAAAGCGCGGCGCCCTCGGCGCTGCATCCGACAATGCCGATGTGTTTCGTCGTCATGACTCTTCTCCCGAATTTCAGAATCAGGAAAAATTCTATTTTCCCGCAGTCTTTCTATATTATGAAGAAAGGTGGGGATCGTGTAAATTGTCAGGAGAATTTGCGGATTTTTTTCTTGATTTTTTTCTTTTTGGGTTTGATCTCGGGAGAGGGGGCGGCGGGGATCGATTCTTCCTCCTGCGGTTCGACGTCCTGCTCCAAAGCGTCTATCAGGTTTAGGACGCGACCGGGGAGATCGCCTCGCTTCTCGGCGTCGTGAAATTCGATGCCGACGTTGTCTTCTTGAGTGGATACAACCAGTTTGAGGCCGTCTCTTCCGTCCAGTTGCAGGATGCGCAGGGGATTGAAGCGTTCGGCCTGGGAGGCATGATAGCGGAGGAATCCCTGATAGCGCCGAATTTGAACCGTATCGAAGCCCGCCTGATGGGCGCGGACGCGGATCTTGAGGCCGAAAAGAAGTTTTTCCACGGGAGCGGGCGGCTTTCCGTAGATATCTTTCAATTCGTCTGCGAGGCTTTCGATTTCTTCGGGCTTCTTGATTTTGGCGATGCGCTGATGCAGAGCCATGCGCTGTTTGCTGCTTTCCACGTAGGTCGGGGGGATGACGCCTTTGGGCGACATTTCCAACATCGTGTCCCATTCCAAGGCTAGAATTTTGTTGTTTTTGAGGCCGGCGACCGTATCGCGCAGCAGTTTGCTGTACAGATCGAAGCCGATGGCGGCGATGTGCCCATGCTGCTGGCGTCCGAGGATGTTGCCGATGCCGCGCAGTTCCATATCGCGCATGGCGAGATGAAATCCGGCGCCCAGCTGGTTATGCTCCTGGAGCGCCAGAAGGCGCCGCCGGGCGATGCTGGAGAGGGCCTTCTTGCTGGGAACGAGCAGGTAGCAATAGGCGCGCCGCCGGTCTCTCCCCACGCGGCCGCGCAGCTGATAAAGCTGCGACAGGCCGAAATGGTCGGCGTGATCGATGATGATGGTATTGACGTTGGGGATGTCGATGCCGTTTTCGATGATGGTGGTGGACACAAGGATATCGTACTCGCGGCGGATGAATTTGATCATCACGTCTTCGAGTTCGTTTTCCGACATCTGCCCGTGGCCGACGCAGATGCGCGCCTGGGGAATGATTTCCTGGAGCATGTGAGCGATTTTGTAGATGGTTTCGACGCGGTTGTGAACAATATAGACCTGCCCGTCGCGCGACAGCTCGCGCAGGGCGGCGTTGCTGATCACGTCCTTGGACCATTCCATGATGTAGGTTTCGATGGGCAGGCGGTTTTTGGGCGGGGTGCTGACCAGGCTCATGTTTCGGATGCCGGAGATGGACATGTAGAGCGTTCGAGGAATCGGGGTGGCGGTCAGAGTCAGAGTGTCGACCGTTTTCCGCATTTGGCGCAGGCGTTCTTTGTGTTTGACGCCGAAGCGCTGTTCTTCGTCGATGATGACCAATCCCAGATCGTGAAACCGAATATCCTTGGAAAGCAGGCGATGGGTGCCGACGACGATGTCCAATTCGCCATCCGAAATTCGCTTGGCCGCCTGGCGGAGTTCGCCGTCGGTTTTGAATCGGGACATCATTTCTACGCGGATGGGGTAATCGGCCAGACGGTCGCGGAGGGTGTTGTAATGCTGCTGGCAGAGGATGGTGGTGGGTACCAGAATGGCGACCTGCTTCCCATCCATGACGGCTTTGAAGGAGGCGCGGATGGCCACTTCGGTTTTGCCGAAGCCGACGTCGCCGCAGATCAAGCGGTCCATGGGCGCGCTGTTTTCCATATCGCTCTTGACTTCTTCGATGGCGCGCCATTGATCGGGGGTTTCTTCATACAGGAACGAGGCTTCGAATTCGTTCTGCCAGGTAGTGTCTTTGGTGAAAGAATGGCCGTGGCGGATGGTGCGGGCGGCGTACAGTTCGAGGAGTTCTTCGGCCATGTCTTCGATGGCCTGGCGGGCGCGCGATTTGGTGCGCTCCCAGTTTTTGGTTCCCAATTTGGAAAGGGACGGCTGGACATTTTCGCCGCCGATGTAGCGTCCCACCCGGTCGATCTGATCGAGGGGGACGTAGAGCACGCCGCCGTCGGCGTATTCCAACTCCAGATACTCGCCTTCGCGGTTTTCGTACTCCAT
>JAFGTC010000293.1 GCA_016934335.1 Candidatus Omnitrophota bacterium
TAAAAGCCCATCAAATGGCATGGTCTGAACTCCAGAGATTATAATATTTACCAGCCTAATTCTGGGATTAGTGCGTAACATGAGTGATTGATAAGGAAATTCCATATTTTCCGCTATCGGTGGAATGGATAGGCTGTTTTATCCTGTTTTGGGCGGCGGCGGTTTCTTCGGTGAGCGTTTTTAATATTGCTCATGCAAACATTGGCGGCCAAAGCCAGGATGATGAACAGGAATACTTACAAGCGGCCGGCGGCGATGAAGCGAACGCCGGGAAAAGCGTGTATGGCGAACAAAAGCAGTCGGCCCGAGAAAACAAAAAAATGAAAAATATACCCGGAAAAGGAATCAGCCGCGACGGCATTCCTAAACGGGATGAAAATGCGCCAAACGCTCTAATCGATCTCACCGATTATTATAACGCCGGCCTGATTGGAACCTGGCAAACAGTGGAAAGCGTCTCGCCGGCCGAACTCAAAACACTGACCAATGATCTTTGCGAACTTCCCCAAGGCATTCAAACCTTTGACGGAGTACATTTCGATATCCGCGGAGTTGTTCAACTGCAGGGAGGGGCCATGAAAAAAGAAGGCGCCGAATATCCTGCATCGGTTAAAGACATTCCCATTGGACAATCGATCGAACAATTTCATACGCTTCATGCAACTAGTTGGCAGGCTCCCCATGGAACTCATATCGGGACCTATGTCATGCACTATGAAAACGGCGACTCGCACGAATTGAATATAATTTACGGAAAACACTTGTTGGATTGGTGGCGCTACAAACAAGAAATATTCGAACCGGAGAACACGGTAGTCGCCTGGACGGGCTCCAACGAACTTGCTAAACCCATTGTTCGCTATCAACGCGGCAACATGAAGGCGAAAATCCGTTCGATTGTAGAAAGCGTGGCGGCCATGAATGCAACTCCCATCCTCGACGGCAGAGACGCGGCTCAAAATCCCATCCGGCTTTTCAAGACTTCCTGGAACAACCCTCATCCGGAACGAAAAGTGAACAGCATCGATTATGTTTCCGAAATGACTGATTGCGCCCCGTTCCTTGTCGCCTTGACCGTGGAATGATTGCGGAACTCGGATAAGAATTAGCCGGAGGAATGTGGATAAGTCAGATAACTTATCCATAAGCGCCGGCAGATTCGACGCAATCTATAACCGGGATATCAATTTCTTGCAGGCTCTCTTTTTTTCGAAGGATTTTCGGTTCTGTATGAACCTCCGCTGAGCGCCATCCAATGAAAAGCGGATTGGTTTTCGCGATCTCCCAAACCAGTCGCACCAATTCGATCGGCGTTTTGTTCGCCGGTTCCGTTTTTTTTGAAGACGTGTCTTCCATCTTCCTCATCCATCGATAAATCGTTGATCGTGTGACGCCAATCTGTTTCGTGATCTCGCGCGTCGATACTCGAAAATATTCCTTATACCAAAAAATAAGCCATGCGTCATCCTGTGTTTCGCAGACCGGCGGCAATTGCTTGAATGGATAGGCGCAGGCCGTTGTACAGAATGGAATTCATGGGATCGGCGTCCGCTGAATTTGTTTTCTCCCTGCTTCGCCGCCGGCGCAGCAGTTCGACTTGAATGAGATTGAGCGCATCAACATAGGGATTGCGAACAATCAGGCTGCGGCGCAGCCAGGGAATGGATTCCATCATCTGCGACTGCCGGGTGATGGTCAAAACGGCTTCTATCGAATCGTGATATTCCTCCTTTATCCTTCGCCATATTTGCATGATCTGCTCATTGGAGGAGGAAAGAGCGGCATAATGATAGGATATCCAGGGATCGCACTTCGCCAGGGCCAGTTCGGCATTGTCCACCACCGCGCGGAAGAAATCCCATTCGCTGTACATTTGCAGCAGTACTTTCCGCTCCTTTTCTGAACAGATTCGCCAGGCGCTCCCGAAGCCGTAGAATGCGTTGATTAATTGCCGGCTTTGCGTCCAGGCGAATGTGTAGGGGATGGCGCGCAAATCTTCCAAACTGGATTGTCCTGTCCGCCGACTGGGTCGAGAACCGATCGGCATCCCTTCGATCATGCTGATGGGCGTCGCTTCTTGAAAATAGTCCATAAATCCAGGCGAATGGATTAATTCAAGGTACGAAGAGCGAGCGGCCTCGCTCAGTTTTTCCATCAACTGCTCCCAGGATTGATCGGGAGTCGAGCCTTTTGATTCGCTGACTAACAGAGTCGCCCATAAGATTTGTTCGATATGGCGATGGGCGATAAGCGGCGCGTCGAACCGTTCAGCGATCACTTCGCCTTGTTCCGTTATCCGCAAATGGCCGCGCACCGATTCGGGAGGAAGGGAGCGAATCGCCCGGGCCTCCGGGCCGCCGCCGCGTCCAAGAGCTCCGCCGCGCCCGTGGAAGATCGTTACTTTCACATTGTGATGATCCGCCGTCTCCGCCAGCGTTCTCTGGGCTTCGTACAAAGACCAGTTGGCGATCAAATAGCCGCCGTCTTTGCTGCTGTCGGAATAGCCTATCATGCAGATTTGCCGGTCGGCGTTTTTGCGCACATAGTCGCGATATCCGGAGTAAGAGAGAAGTCGATCCAGAATGCGGCTGGCTTGTTTTAGATCGTGAATGGTTTCAAACAAGGGAACAATGGGGACGGGCGTGCAGTCCTCTCCGTATCCGCTCCATCGGGCGCTCAATTGGTTGAGCCAAAGCATGGCGAGAACATCGCTGGGGTGATGAGTCATGCTGATGATGAACGTTCCGATTCCGCGCGGATCGTATTCATGAGCGTATCGCTGAATCAAAGACAGGGTTTGAATCAAATCGCGCGTCTCGAGGCTGAGCGGACTTGTTCGCAGGCGGTGGATCTGTTCGAACGACAACGGCTGCAGGAAAAGGGCGCATCGCTCGTCTTCCGGATGCTCGTCCCAGGCGCGATCTGTGATCTGTAATGTTTCAAGGATTTCCAGGACGGCGCCATGAAGATGCTTCGAATTGTCGCGAATATCGATGCGCATCATGTGCAATCCAAAAATCAGGACTCGATGTCGCCAGGCTCGAATTTCTGCCTGAGCGATTTCATGCAGACCTTCTTCTCGCAGTTCTTTCTCCAAGAGAAGTATGTCATTCAATAATTCATCCGCGCTGCGATAGGCCGCCGGATCGGGGTGGGGAAGGGAAAACAGGCTGTGACGCAATCGAAATTCAATATACGCCAACCACTGCCGGTATACTTCTTCAGGATGGATGTCAGCCATGCGTTTTGCCAGTGTAGGAAATTGTTCTTTCACGCTCAACAATGTATGCTTGAGAGCGGATTCCGAACGAAGGCGTTTTTGAGCGAACGTCAATCGGTGGCTTAATTGAATGCAGTCGCGTAAATGCAGGCGGACGGCGGTGCGGCGCAGTTTCCTGAGAGTCTGTTTTGTCACCGTTGCGGTGACGTTCGGATTTCCATCCCGATCCCCTCCAATCCAATTTCCAAAACGCAAAAAGGACTTGCAGGAAACATTCTCGCTGGAAAATGTTGAATGAGCATTCCACCAATTGACATAGAGATCGGGGGCGATCCGCCAAAGGGTTTTGACGGCGAACAATACTCGCTCTAATTCCTCCAGAACAGTGGGGCGTCTGGGGCGCAGTGTATCGGTATACCACAGAGCAATCAAATCGCGCCGTATTCGATGAAGGATTGGCCTTCTATTCTTTTTTGCGCCTTGCCATTCATCCAATTTCTGGAGATCGTTTCGTAATCGCCGCAGGACGCGGCGGACGCTTCGGCGCTTGGCCTCCGTTGGATGAGCGGTCAGCACTAACTCCACGTCTAAATTTTCCAACGCCGATTGAATTTCTTCACGACTTTTTGCTTGAGTTTCCAGGCGTCGAACAGCGGAGTCTAAGGTTTCGTGTAATTCTCCACTTTGCTTCCGGTTTTGGATAATCCGGATGCGATGTTGATCTTCGGCGGCATTGGCTAGATCGAAGAAAAGGCCCAAGGCTCGAAGCGCATCCAGCAGCTGTGCATCATCCATCTCGGAAATTCGAGCCCGCAATGCTTCTCCCGCCGATTCGTCTCCGTCGCGGCGCTGTCGCGCAAGATCCCGCAGGACCGTCATATCATCCCACACGCGCTCGCAGCTGTACGATCGCACAATGTCGCGCAGCATCCAGCCGAGCAGACGAATATCACGTCGTAAAAGCCAGTCTCCGCTTATAAAGGATCGAGAAGCATATCGCGTCATTCAGCTTTCACCCAATTCAGAAAAATGTTGTTGTAAAATTATATTGAATGGTCTTAGGGAATTGTACTTTAAAAAATATCGCATGGAACAGAAAATTAATTCGCCAATCTGTATAGTAAGGAATGGGATTGAATCAACGCGAGGGAACAGCGATTTTGATAAAAACATTCTCTGGGGGCGATTCGCATTCAATGGCGTAGCCGCCCGGCCGATCCATTTCTATCGTCCGGGTCTGCATGACGCCGCCGGTTTTGAAGCCGTGCGTAATCACCGCACGGTTGGACGGCGCGCGTCTAGGCGTAACATGAAGGCAGGCCCTCATGATGTTCAAGCCGGGATCGCCGGTGAATTGAACAAAAACCTCATTCACCGGCTCTTCCAAGACGACGTCTTCATCCCAATTGCAGCGCCAGTGATTGGCCCATGCGGGAACATGCGATTCATAAATCGTGTGGAACCGCTCCGGGCGGCCGGCGGCGTAGGCGATGCGATTTCGGGTTTTCCAGGCGTTCTCGCCCTGATATGTTCGGAATGTGGCGCCGGCGCTGAACCAGGAGATTTTTTGATTGTCCGGCGCTTTCAAATGCAGGATTGCGTCACCATGAATTCTTTCCGTATGCCGGTCGGGATCGTAATCTTTCGGCGTTTCGACCAGATATTTATTCAGATCTTCCGGGTCGGCGGTGTCGGGTTTTATCAAGATCGGCTCTGTTTTCTTGCCGTACCGGTCGCCGATGTCGTATCGCAGGCGATTGACGCCCTGCTTCAGGCGGGGAATGCTGATGGGCGCGACCTGCACCCATGTATCGAAGCGGATGGTCTCGAGCGCCGGCGCTTCCGCTTTTCCATTCATGGCCAGTTTCACCTGGCATCCATAGGTTCCCTGAGCCCATCGGGTTAAATCGAATTCATGAAGGCGTCCGGCCTGAGCGCGTCCGGCAGGATCCCACGTGAGCCCATGGTCTAAAGAAACGGAGATCTCAGCGCCGCTGTGAGGAAGCAAAGCAGCGATCAGCGCTTCCGAATCGTCCTGTGGATCGTCGATATCGTTGATTTTGGCGACGATGATGTAGGGAGTGAAAATGTCAAAAATCAATTCGGCGGCGCCGTCGTTTATGAATTCCAGACCGCCGGCGCCGGGGCGAAGATTGCGCGAGGATAGAACGCCGTCTTCGAAATCGCTGGACTGATCGGTCAAGTTCGGCTCATAGTGAAACAGCCCGTTGCCGTGATTCCATCGGGTGAAGGAGCGATGATTGGGCTTCATGCCGATGGGTTCAGTCAGGATCAATTCTTTCAGCCAGGGCGTTTCGTTGTAGCGGGCGCGATGATTCCAGCGCCCGCCCTGCGGCGTCCACCATCGTGTGAACGACTCTCCCTGCCGAAGCGAATAATCCATCGTATGGCTTCCTTCAAACCATCGATAGTAATAGTTGACTTGACTGTCGCGGTAGATTTCGAAGACCTTGTTTTTGTCGGGATCCTTGGGAAAGAAAGGCTGGATGGAAACGGGGGGATCAATCCATAAATCGCGCCGGGTTTGGGCTTCTTTCAAACTGGTCGCGTTTCCTTCCGCGTCGAGCAATAATCCTCGGACGTCCAGATCGTAATAATGCCATTTCCCTTCATACCACACTTCCGAAGCGCAATGGTTCCACAGATCGATCCCGAACGAGCGGCCGTCCGTGAAGCCGATGTTCTGAAACACGCCGTCCAGAACCGGGCCGAAGATGCCGCAATAGGCCATGTTATAAATATTGAGGATTTTTTGCGGATCGCGCACCGTCGCATATTCATTAAAGGGATCGTCGCCCTCGAGAATCTCGTTGAAGTGATAGACGCCCGTTTCATACCCGCAAAGATATTGCCAGACCGCCAAAGCCAAATCCTGCCCCGTTTTATCTTTCCACTCGTGAAATTCGCGAAATCGCTTCCAATCGCTGACATCCGCCGTATGCTCGCTGGAGACGCGCGGACAGAGCACGCGCGCATAAGACGCCTGGCTCGATAGAACAATCAAAAAGAAGAAGAAAAAGCGATTCAAGAACTCCATGATTTCACCTTGTTATCCGTTTTCATTCATGCAGCCGATAGTCGCTCACTTTGGCGAGAATGTTCTGAAACTGCCGTACGCTTAGCAGATAGTCTTGATCGATCTCCGCGCTTTGCCCAACGCCGTCGCCGTCGATGTATTCGATGACCGTCGCGGGTGGATCGAACAGCGGCGAATCGGGCGTCAGGCGAAAATCATTTTCTTCTTGATTGACGAAGCCGGGATCGCCGCCTGAATAAGAATCCATGAAGCCGGCGGGAATCTGCGCTCCTCCGGGAAGCCAGTTATGGCCGCCCGCGACGATTTTTGAATTCTTATGATTGACCAGAATCTGATCGCTTCCCCAAAAAACATTGTAATGGATCTGCGCGTTGGTTTTGGGATCATCCAACTGGATGAATTTCACTTTCGGGCTTCCCGCCAGGAGAATGTTGTAAAACATGAATAAAGTCCCGTTGTGGGAGCCTCCCGATTCAGAGCCCATCAATACATATTTGGCGCTGTTGCCGGTGCGATTCGGCTTGCTGATGATCACGTTGCCGACCATCAGCGTATGGCTGTCGGGCCGGTCGGTCTGTCCTGCGCCGTCGACCGGCCCGACTTCGCCTTCGTTCGAGTTTTCGATCCAGTTGAACCACAGTTCGTTGTAATGAGCGCGGCTTTTATAGTTTTGCCCGTAAAGGCTGTCGTGGATGTAGCAGTGGCGCACGACGACGCGATTGCCCATCATGTAAAAATTGTGCGAGTAGCCGTTGTGTTCGATGCTGCCGTTGAAGGCGATGTCGCATTTTTCGATCAGAGCGGTTTCCGCATCGCCGCCCTGAATGCCCATATCGCAATGGTGAATGCTGCAGTTGCGGATCACGGCGTTCGTGGAGCTGTTGAGACGAATCCCCGCGCCGTTATTGCCGTTGCGCGCATTTTTGAATTCCAGGTTTTCGATGACGATGTAGGCGCCTTCGATTTGAAATATGGCCCGTGGGATGGCGCCTGCGCCTGAGACCGTCAGATTCTCGGCGTCGAAAACCGGCCGCTCGTCTCCGACTCCCCGGATGATGATGGGTTGACCGGGCGCTCCGTCAGTGTCGATTTTCATGACTTGCCGGTAGACGCCGGGATCGATCTCCACAACGTCGCCCGGCTTCAATTGAGGGAGCAGGGGCTTCAAACTTGGATGCGCGCGCGCCGGCCCGACGGCGTACGTCTTCGCCATGATTGGCGCCGCAATGCAATACGAATACAACAAGATTGAACAAAGAAGCAGAAATCGCATATTCATTCTCCGCCGTTTATTCGTGCTCCGGAACATTCTTATAGTTCCCATCCCGGCCGGTAGGTGCGATGCAAAAACTTAGCGGCGTCCGCATTGTTGGTAAAGGTTTTCTTTTCCGAATCCCACTGCAGTTTTTGAGGAACGCGAAGAGCGATGTTCCCCAGGGCGATGGCTTCGCTGAACGGGAACACGTTCTCGAAACTGGCGCTGGAAGCCGGCCCGCCTTTGCACGCGCGCAGCCATTGATCCAATCCATCGATCGGTCGTGAGAGAGTTTCCGGCGGCGGCTGAAAAGCCTTCATCTTCTCTTCCGGAATGATCCGGGGATCGCCTCCGCTGAAATCGGCGAGTATCTTGCCCCGGTCGCCGACAAACAGCAAACCCTCATCGGGCATGGGCTTCCCATCTTTCTCCAATTCTTCCGGAATCGGAGGGCGAAGGCCGCCGTCATACCAATACAACGATACCGGCGGCATCCCCTCGCGCGCAGGAAATTCCCAGTGAATCGTCGAGGCTCTCGGATAGGAAATCAGGTTTTCCTGCTTTTTCCAGAGATGGTCGACGATTTCCCAATACTGGCTGCGCGACGCTTCCACGGAAGACGGGAAGGAAAGTTTCAGGATTTTGAAAATCTGGAAGAGGCTGTAATGGCCCATATCGCCCAGTGCGCCCGCACCGAAATCGTACCAGCCGCGAAATACGGCGTGCGTATAAGATGGATGATAGGGACGGTCGGGAACCGGCCCCAGCCACAGCTGCCAGTCCATGCCCTTGGGGATGTCCACTTTTTCGGTCGGGCGTTGAGTCATGCCCTGCGGCCAGTACGGCCGGCTCGACCAATTGTGCACTTCATGCACGTCTCCGATGGCGCCGCTCCAAATCCATTCGCACAACTGCGGCGTCGACTTCATGCTGGAAGAGCAGAACATATGCGTGGCGAGCCGGGTTTGGATGGACGCGTCGACCGCCAGTTTCAGTTCATGATAGACATTGGCCAAAGCTTTGTGGGTGACGGCGTGCTTTCCTTTTTTCATGGCGGCCAGAGCGATCGTTGCGTGCAGATGATCCGGCGTCATGATATACAGGGCGTCCACATCGGCTTCCGCCTCCAACAGTTCGCGGAAGTCGCTGTAAGCGGAGCAGCCGGCGTAAGAACTCGAGCCGCTCTTTTTAGCGTAATAAGCCTCGACGATTTCCTTGCCGACGCTGCGCCCGCAGCGGCAGCCCTCCACGCCTTCATCCCAGCGCGGCTCATCGAGAAAATTCCTGATTTTATTGCGCAGTTCATGCCGCCCCCATTCGATGTAATCGCTGCTCTCTTCGTTCGGATCGCAGACGGATGTGATCTGAACGTCCGATTTGGGCAGCGCTTGGATCAATTGCCGGAAGCCCTGCGTCCCGCAGCCGATGTAGGCGATATTCACTTTTTCGCTGGGGGAGACGTAACCCGGCCCGCCCAGCAGACGGCGCGGCAGGATCGTGAAAGACGATGCCGTCGCTCCCAAAAAAGATCGGCGATTGAAATTCGTTTGATTTCCCATTTTCGACTCCCTCGATCATGAATGATTATCGATCTCGAATTTTTCTTATTTTCTATTATCCACCGATTTTCACAACTTTTCCACGAGCGCTCGCCCAAATATCCTCCAAAACGGATTTCTCGCCGAAACGGGGAAGTGTATGGACATCGAGATTGACAATCCCGCCGCCGGATAGGCGGCGCCGGGACGCCTGAGACAACTCGGCTATGGAGGCGATTTTCATGGCATCAAGATGCGCTCGTGGAGAAGCTGCCATTCTCCCTCAACCTATTCAATTTTAGTCACGATTCAATCACCAATGTCATGCGCCAGAAAATATCATGCGCCAGAAAAATTGTCTATCATCCCCTTCCCGGCATGCGACTGTTTTTAAAATTAATTCACATTTAATTCAAATTCAATTCAAATTTTCTCTTGAGCCATGTATAATCGAAAAAACTGTTCTTTTCGCTTCCAATCGTCTTGGCTGTCTCTCCTGCAGAACAGTGTCTGCTTCATGATGAATCACATTAAGCCATTGGAGGAAGACATGGAAAAACTATCGTATCGTTCGTGGTTTTTATTGGCGGGATTCTTGTTGTTCATGAGTGCAAACATAAGTTTATCGGCGGCGCCGCTGACGCCGGGGATCTATGCGCCGGACGATTTGACGGCCGATCCGGAGCCGGTGACGCTGGCGTCTGTGGGGACGGACGATTATATTCCGGAGACTTATCGAATCGAGACGGAAGAGACTTTCAATCTCGAAGTCTACGATTTGTCTCCGGGTGTGTATCAATTCGTTAACGATCCGGCCGCCAAGACCGATCCGGCGGCGCTCCATGCCGACATCAATCCGGTCAACATCTCGTCGATGATCGCCGATTCGGGCGCGGAAGGCGTGTTGATTCGTGGGACGGGAAGTTATCCCGGCGAAACGGTCATCAGTTTCGGGCTCATCAACGAGTATCCCGAAGTTCCCTTGGGGGCGGATGGGGCGATCGATTTGGAGCGCGCGGCGGGTGAAATCGGATACCAATTCTACACAGGCCGCCGCTGCTTCAACGTGGACGGCGTCATCGCCGCGTTTGAAAATGTTTCGATCGGCGACCACGCCAACAACAATATCGGCGTGGTTCACACCTACGCCGGCGGGCGCACTTTTATGAACGACGTCTGGATTTACAACGTATACGACGGCATCTTCTTCGACGATTCGGCGGAGGCATACTTCGTCAACTGCATTCTGCATCAAACCTATCAGCCCTGGAACACGATGCAGGAAGCCAACGATGCGGGCTATTTTACGGAGGACTGGAATTCATTGGTCCAGCCGGACGGCATGAGCGGTACGCTTTATGCGGACGGCATTGGATTAAGCGAAGAAGATTATCCGGACATAGCCGGCGTCATTCTTGGCAACAACGTAGCCAACGCATGGAATATCAATTTGATCGAAACGGAAGGCGCGAATCCTCAATACGTCTACATGAAGCATTGCACGCTGGTTCGCCATCAAATCCGCGATTCCAACCGCCTTTGGCGGCATAACTCGGGCGGCGGCGAAGGCGCTTTTGTTCTCATCGAGGATTGCATGATTCTGAGCGTCGACATCGATCCGCATGTCCAAATACGGATCGATTCGGATTATAACGATTTTTGGGGCGGCATGTTCAGCACCAAGTTTTGGAACTATGCATCGGGAAGCACGCAGCTAACCGGCATCTCTTATAACAACTGGAATGTCGATCCCGTCGATCCGGCTTACATGGATGAGTTGAAGGTGGATTTGGATACGCCCGGCGGCCTCGACGTCGCCGACGCGTCGGAACTTTTCCGCATCGACGGGCGGAAGCTGACCACCTTTGTGGAGGGCGCACTTGAATTGACCCTGGCCAGCGACGGCGGGCCGGTCGGCTATCGCCTTCCCGAAACCGCGCCGGACGGCCCTCTGCCGGTCATGACCGGCGAACCGGTCGCCGTAGGAAATTGGCCGCTCTATTAAAAAGCAGCCATAAAAAAGCCGCCGGAAGTCAATCGATAGGGGAAAAATCCTCTCCCAGGAGAGGGGATAGTCCGTATACTTTTTGTGTATTGAATTCTATAAAGATGATTTCTAAAAATGACCTGCATGGATCCCGACAAGAAAGGACTCCAATCATGAAATCGACAAAATATACCCGCCGGAAATTTGTATGCACAAGCGCCGCCATGAGCGCGGCCGCCCCGACTCTGCTTTCCATCAACCTCTCCCATGCCAAAGACCTCGGCAAACCCGCGCTGCTGGGCGGAGAAAAAGCGGTTGCGGAGCAGGCGCCCCCCTGGCCGATCGTGCAGAAACTGGATGAAGACAAGTTTCTGGAGACGCTGCGCAGCACGGGATGGTGCCGGCTGGGCAACAACGTCACGACCGAATTTGAGAAGGCCTGGTCGTCGGATTTGGGCGTCAACCACGCCATCGGCATGGTCAACGGCACGAGCGCGCTCTATTCGGCCTTGTATGCGCTGGGCGTCGGCCCCGGCGATGAAGTGATCGTTCCGGCGTATACCTTCGTTGCTTCCGTCAACGCGATTCTGCAGCAGTTCGCCCTGCCCGTCTTCGCAGATACGGACCGCCAGACCTTCCAAATCGATGTCACAACCCTGGAAGATCGCATCACCGAACATACGCGCTGCATCATGCCCGTGCATCTCGGCGGCAACACGGCCGATATGGACGAAGTGCTGCGCATCGCTGCAAAGCACAAAATTCCCGTCGTCGAAGACGCCTGCCAGGCTCATTTCGCGGAATGGCGAGGCAGGCGAGTCGGCGGCTTGGGCGATGCGGGATGCTTCAGCTTTCAGGAAACCAAGATTCTACCCTGCGGCGAAGGCGGCGCATGCGTCACCAACAGCGACGATCTCTACGACAAAATCCACGCCTTCCAAAATAACGGGCGCGACCGCAAATTAGGCAAGCCGTCGGAGGGCTATCTCCACCACGGCGCCAACCTTCGCATGACCGAATACCAGTCGGCTCTGCTTCTCGCACAGTTGACCCGCCTGGAGGAGCAATGCCGCCATCGAGAAGAAAACGCCCACTACCTGGAAGAACTGTTGAAAGAAATCCCCGGCGTTCGACATGCCGCCAGATATGAAGGCAATACGCGCAATACCTATTACTTATTCATGATGCATTATGACAAGAGCCAATTCGACGATCTGCCCCGCAGCCGATTCATCGAGGCGCTGCGCAAAGAGGGCGTTTATGTCGGCGGCGGTTATCATTACCTGAACAAGCATCCGTTTGTGGAAAAAATGCTGCATTCCCGCTGGTATTCGAACATCTACTCCAAGGAGCGAATCGAGCGATATTGGAAAAACAATCATTGTCCCGAGAACGATAAACTGAGCGAAGAAGGACTCTTTATGTCGCAGCGCCATCTCCTGGGATCGAAATCGCACGTGGAGCAGATCGCCGCCGCCATTCGCAAAGTGCACGCTTACGCCAAAGCGTTGAAGGCTTGATTAGGTTATTGTGTGAAGCGAAAAGACCCTAGCCGGTCGGGAGGAACTTGTATCGTGAAAATGCGTTATGTTGTTGTATTTATCGTTGTCGGCGCTGCATCCATGGCATATGCCTCGGAGAAGGCGGATGACTTCGTCGATCTGTTCAACGGCCGCAATCTGGAGGGCTGGGTGAACGTCAATTGCGCGCCTGAAACATGGACTGTGCGCGACGAAATGATCGTATGCACCGGCATTCCCACCGGCGTTCTTCGCACGGAAAGGATGTATGAGAATTACATCCTCGAGTTAGAGTACAAGCATATGAAGGAAAGAGGCAACGCCGGGCTCTTTCTTCATTCCTGGGATATCACTGCATTGGGGCAGCCCTTCACCCGCTCCATCGAATGCCAGGTGATGGACGGGAACGGGGGCGACGTCTTTGCCATACACGGCGCGCAGATGACGCCCGATAAACCGCACCCCAAAGGCTGGAATATGCGATCTCTCCCCGTGGAATTCCGGCAGAATCCGGCGGGCGAGTGGAATCATTACCGCATTGTCAGCCGGGACGGATCGGTCGCATTGGCGCTCAATGGCAAGGTCGTGACGCGCGGATACCACTGCGCGCCGCGTAAAGGGTATATCTGTCTGGAGTCGGAAGGCAGCGAAGTGTATTTCCGCAACATCCGGATTCAAGAACGGTCCGGCGGCGGCGCGCCGGCCGACGTTACGGCGCAGAAGGATCGCGGATTCCGCTCCCTCTACAACGGCCTCGATTTTCGCGGTTGGCGCTGGGACGCCGGCCATGAGGGGCATTGGAGAGCTCACAACTGGATTCTTGAATACGATGGTAAAAGCGAAGCGGAAGACAAGAATCTTTGGACGGAAGATGAGTATGAAAACTTTACCCTGATCGTTGACTGGCGAATGACGCGCAAGCCGGAGATCGATCACGTCCCCATTGTTTTGCCGGACGGTTCGTATTTAACGGACGAACAGGGAGAGCCAATCACTGCAGCCGTCCGGGATGCGGGCGACAGCGGCATTTACCTGCGCGGCAGTTCGAAAAGTCAAATCAATATCTGGCAGTGGCCCTGCGGATCGGGCGAAATATGGGGCTATAGGCTCGATCCGGATATGCCGCCGGAAGTGCGCCGAGGCGCGACTCCGATTCTCAATGCAGACAACCGAGTCGGCGAATGGAACCGGTTTGAAATCACTCTGATCGGCGACGTCATCACGGTGGTTCTCAATGGCAAAACAGTGATCCGCGAAGCGCGCCTTCCCGGGATTCCCCCCAAAGGGCCCATTGCTCTGCAGCATCACGGCGATCCCATCCAATTCGCCAATCTGTATATTAAGGAATTGGATTGAATCAGCTCGATGGAGCGGCGATTTTGATTAAACAGTTTCGGCCGGTCGACTCGCATGCAATGGCGTAGTCGCCCGGTCGATCCATTTCTATCGTTCGGGACTGCATGACGCCGCCGATAGCAGCGCCTGAAGGATGCGACTGCATCAAAATGCTTCTCCACATACCCTTCATCAACAAAGATAATCCTGCGTCGCGGCTTCACGCGGAAAGCGAATTACGCCCATGGATCAGCGTTAATATCATCTCCATTTTCAAGAAACGATTGTGTGTTTTCGATTATGTTTTCAACAAATCTCCAGTTCGGTTTTTAATTGAAATATCCGATAACGGAGAATTTTTTTTATTCATTGGAATATATGCAGGGAGATGCGAAAGTTGGAAAATGGATGGATGAAAATTAACATTTTCAAAGACTACTTAGAAACTCCATTATCGTTCCGCCAAAAATCAGCATGATAAAGATCTCCATCCGAGTTCCATATCTTCGTTACGATATCGATGTCGCCATCGCCGTCAACGTCGCCCAGTTGGGAGTCATGCCAGCCTGGATTGTCGGTATGGATGACGACCGGGATGAAATGCGGTTTACTTCGACTGCCGCGATTTTCCCAAATAACGCCGCGTTCTTTGAGCCCTTTTGGGCGCATGGGCAGTTTTCCGTCGCTCATCATATATGTGTCGGGATCTTCCTGCTCGCCGGCGAATACGTCTATATCGCCGTCGCCGTCAAAATCCGCCAAGCCAAGGGAATGAAACGAGCCCGTTCCTTTTACGTCCCCGGCCGCGACGGGTGGATCATCCAATTGATGTCTTCGCCACGTTTGGCCCTTGCCGAGATTCTCTACCCAATACACATGGGAATTTCCTGTATCGCAATCGCTGTAAACGATGTCAATTTGCTTGTCGTTGTTGATGTCGGCCGCCCAACTGCGCATACTGGTTCCGTACGAAGCTTTTGGAATCAAAAGATGAGGCCAGGGATGCTGCTTCCATTCGCCATATCCGTTCCCCGGATTTTCAAACCAGAAACCCGGTAGAATAGTATCCATATCGCCGTCGCCGTCCAAGTCGCCGAAGCCTCGGGGCGCCACGCCGCCATGAAAATCGAAGCCTTTGCAAATCTCCATCTTTTTGAGTTGTTTGGAGGCGTCGAACCAGGCTTCGCCTAGATCCGCGATGATGTCTTGAATGCCGTCTCCATTGATATCGGCTGCAACGATGTCGTGTCCACCCCCCTCATATGAATGAGATGGCCAGGGAGCACCCGGATTGTCGGCAAGATCTCCGGGATTTTGAAACCAGACGCGGTTCATGGCGACGTCCATGCGCCCGTCTTGGTCGATATCGAGAGCCGCCGCCCCCAAGCAGTTAGTCAGCGTTGGGTAGGATCCCATTGTATGCCTCTTCCATTGGGAGTCAGTAATACGTTCATACCAGTAGGCGGTTTCGACCGTTCGTCTCGATAATGCAATATCCAAATCGCCGTCGCCGTCGAAATCGGCTAATACCGGTCCTGACGTTCCCCAGCCTTCTCCTGGCAAAGGTTTGGCTATAGTGAAATGAGTCCATTGAGACACATCGGCGCGAAGTAGAGGCGGTGAGAAAAGAATTGCGGCGAAAAAAAAGTATCCAATATGGATTCGAAGAAATTTCATTTTGCTCACCTCGAAAATAACGTGAAGTTGATTTCTTACCTCGCTGTTATGCGTAAACTGATTCAGATCTTATTTATAATACGGGATTTCTCATTTGAGTCGAGAAATTTTCCCATTTTGTTGATTTAATTAAACAGTAAAACCTTGCCCTTAGAGCAAGGTCATAAATCTTTGGTTTTACCTTTCGAGAATAGCATCATAAATTACTCCAAGGCTGAGTTGCCTCCACAACACCCAAGGAGATGGAATGAATCGATTTAATAAATTATCGCAAACGATCTGGTGTTGTCAATATCATA
>JAFGTC010000294.1 GCA_016934335.1 Candidatus Omnitrophota bacterium
CCGTCTTCGGTGATCGCGATGATGGAAATGCTGAAGGCGTCGGTGTACAAGGGAAGAAGGAGTTTGCCGGAGGGCAGCTGCAAGGGATGGATTCGCGTCATCCATCCGATTCGCTGCTGCAGCCTGTTATTGACGTTTCGCATGTGATAAGCGGTGAATTCGTCGCCGTGCAGTTCGGAGAAAGGCTTTTCCGGGTCGGGGATTAAGTTGGGGTATTTCTGGACAAAATCATCCCATTCCGCCTTGAGATCGTCGGTGAAATGTTGGGGCGTAATGTGGATGTTATCCTGCCAATCCCATTCTGGCGGGCCGTTCGGCTGTATGAAGCGGCTCGAGGTTCGATATTTGAGCAGGGACGATTCCCACAAATTGGCCAGGACGGTGATCCAGTACAGCCATAAGCGGCCGTCCGCGTCGATGAATAAAACGGGATTGCAGTCGGGATAGCCTGGCGTATCGGCCATGACGAACCGTTCGCCCCATTGGGAGCTTCCTTTCGCCTTGCGGGCGCCTTGGACGAGCACGTCATCCGCTGTTCGCTCGCCCGAACCATGAAACCAACATGCAAGCAGACTTCCGTCGGGGCATTCCACCAGGCTGGAGCCGTGATTGTGCCAAGGCTCCACCGGGAAGATCAACTCCGATTGGTAATGGGGAGCGTCGGCAATGGCCGCTCCGGAAGAGAAACAAAGCGCCAATAAACCGACGATCAACGCTATGAAAAGAGATTTAATGAAATTTTTTTCGTAGAGTCGGGTAAACCATGCGTTTTTGAGATTCTTCATCGATTGAAACCGCCTTTGGTTTGGTTTGTTCCGTCGATGGGATGGCCTCGTCTGAAATGCCGCCCAGTTTTTCATTGAGTTTTTTCACGGCTTCTTTCATCGCTATGCGCTGTGAATCCATAGTCTTGATATCTTCATACGTTTTTTGCATGGAGGCAATCCCCTGCTTGAGCATGGATTTCAATTCGGCCGGCGAGGATTGCAGCGTAGGCATTCGCGACTTGGCTGGGAGGTCGAGTTTGAGCGATTTCAGCATGGCGCGAACTTCCTGGATGACCTGGCTGTCCTGCAAAATGAGCGCGACTTCCGTCAAACGATGCGCGATATTGATTAAATTGCCCACCAGCGCGCTGCGATGAACTTCGATGATTTCATCGCAGCACCAGGCCATCTGGATTCGATTTTTCAGCGATGAAACAACCAATGAGCGGATCATGTAGAGTGGATCGGGCTTTTTGGGGGGCGATTGGATTTCATCCAAGTCTCCCAGATAATCGGCCAGTGTTTCCATTGTGTTGGTTTGGCCGGCCGCCCGGATTTTTTCAGTAATTTTTCGCAGATCCGGATTGTTTTTTTGTTCCTGTTGAATTTTTTTATCGTTGGTATGCAGCGTGAAGCGCAGGTTCGAAGCCTCGCTCAATGTATCTTTGATTTGCCGGCGCAGGGATTGGGATTTAATGGCCTCTATTTCATGGCTGTTTTCTGATTTTTGAAGCAGATCCAGACAGATATCCGCATGGCGTTGAATGGCCTTGTAAATCTGATTCGCTTCTCCTTCCAAGAGAAGCTGGGATATCGATTCCGGGGATGAATAAAAACTGTCCACTCTTTACTCCTTCGTAGTCATTAGCGATTCAACTAATTGAAATAATTCATCTTTACGAAAAGGCTTTTGCAAAAACTGCGTCTTTTGATCGAGAGAAAAATATTCAAGAACATGTTTTTCGCTTCGTAAGGCGCTGTAAAACAACAGTCTGGATTCTGGGTCTTTTTGTCGGATATAAGCGCCGACTTCTATGCCGTTTTTACCGGGTACGCAAATATCTAGTAAAAATAGGTCGATTGAAGAGATGTCCCGGGATGAAAGAGCCGACGCTGCCTCGCTGCCGTTATTATATACGATAACAAGATGCCCTTCATGATGCAATATATTTTCGATAAAATCGGCAATCACCGATTGATCTTCAAGAAGAAAAATGCGATAGGATTTCTTGAATTTCAGTGCGGCGGCCGGAGGTTTGCGTGGGATCGATTTCTTTCGCTCGCTTTGAGAAAGAAGGGGGAGAGTAATTTGACACTCTGAAATCGCGGCCGGGCTGCTGCGCCAATTCAATTTTCCTCCGCACTGAAGGGCTAACTCCTCCGCCATTAAATAACTCATCCTCCTTACAAACTGATTTAAAATTTTCTCAGCGGGGCGATTGTCTCGATTTTCTCGACGTACGGATTGGTTTCGAACATAGATGTTGAATATGATTATCGAGGAATGATCGTTGTGATAACCGACTTTTTGGGTGATATGGATCTCTCCACCCTGTCTTATCGTGTATTCTACGGATAATAAAGCAAATAAAAGGAGTAACTTAACTGTTGTTCGGGGAGCGGCGATTTCGGACGATCGATCACCTTCCGCTTGAATCGAAAAATGAGGGCCCAATATTTTTTGGCTGAAGTGGATGACTTCTTCGACGACAAGGCTGTCGGTAAACGATTCCTCCTTTCCCGTATAGAAAAAATCAGCAAATGATTTGTTCAGATTCCGGCTTGATTCACAGCAACTCATCGATCGTTCTAGAAACGTTTGAATTTTTTCGGGAAGATAAGGAGAATTTTGCGCAAGCGTCAGATAACCATAGATCCCTGTGAGGTGGTTGTTCGCTTCGTGGATGACTTTTCGAGTTAGAGAACCCAATAGCGCAAGTTGGACAAAGTTCATTAACTCATCATCCGATGAGATTTTCTGCAACATTTGCTGTTGATATTTCGATTTGTACATTTGATTTTCAATCGATGCAATTCAATTTAAATTGCATGAAGAGATAAAATACATTGTGGACGGATCCTGTTCAAACGAAAATCTGTATTTCATGAAAATGTGAGTAAATATTATTTTTCTTTTTCGTATATTTTCGTTCTATATGCTATATATTTTAGCGTTTTTTGTAAATGTTTATGCAAAAAATCATCTTGGTAATCTTTAAATTATTCTGTTTCGTTTTATCAACCCCCATATGGCTAAAACGCCGGATATGAGAGTAATTATTCCTCCTAACGTAAAAGAAGAAAGCGGAGAAAGAGAAAACGGCGAAATCTGGAGCGCCAGGAGGCTTTTCCCCGCTGGCGCTTGAAATTCCATGAAGGTCTCTTGGCGGCGCTCGAGTTGAATATCATGATCGGCGCTTATAATTTTCCAGCCTTTGTAAAAATTCTGTGATGCCATTATTCGATTCGGTTCGGATAAGTTTACTTCGATTTGAATCTGCGAGGGCGTGATTTTTTCAAATTTCAAGAAAGCGCCCGGCGAAGACTTCTCGAGAAAAAGTGGCGCCCGGCAATCAGGATTTTCATAGATGCGCAGGCCGGATTGAGCGTCCCGCCAAATTTCCTGATAGGGATCCGGCAGAGATTGCGACGTCAAAATCAATCGAACATTCATATTATTCAATGCGTCTTGCGGCGGGATTGTCGGAAAAAAGAGCAAACCTCCTTGAGGAGCGTCCGGTTCTTTATCGTAAAGGCGGTTGATGAATCGCGAGTACGATCGCAGAATGATCGGATCGTATCCCCGGACGGTCTGGACGCCATAATGCATCAGGCGATTCGGGCGCAGTTCAGGATGATGGTTTATGACCGGATAGCCGATGGCGTCGTCGAGGCATAAAATCCGGCTGCCACCGCTATGAGTTATAAGTTGCTGAATTAATTCGCTTTGGGGAAAATAGACTTCGCTCCAACGTTCGGCCGGGAGAGTGCGCGTAAAATGGCTGGCGAAGAGAAAAAGGTCGATCATTAACAGCAGGGCGGGCGGAAGCCATCGATGGCGAACGCGCGTACGAACAACCCAGTAAAGAACGATCCATGAGGCCGCCAGCCATCCGCTGGCGATCAGCATAGATTTGATCATCCAAGCGTATCGAGTTTGAAACAGTATTGGCGGGAGTTGCCGGCTGATGGCGGAGCGTTGGGCGCTCCATAATCCGAGTTCGGTGATGGTTCGGTCAATTTCGAATTCCCGCAGCCAATGAAGGATCGCCGGCTTGGAACTCAACAAAATGACGGTCCCCAAAAAAAAGACGATTGTTGCTATGGCTGGCAGTTTGACAGGCCAGCGATTGACGTCGCGGGCGGCGTCGATCTGCTTCCATTGTTGAAATCCGCGGGCCGACAGAACAGAAATTCCCAGAATGAAAAGCAGAAGCAAGCGCCCCGGCGCTCGAAAATAACTCCATCCCGGCAGCCCGTAGTATAAAAGTTTATAGAGGGGCGTATAATTTCCCAGAGAAAAGACCAAACCCCCGATCGCAATGAGGGCGAAAAAGAGACATTCTCGCCGATAAGCCATTGATTTGTCTGGATTTTCGTTTCTGGATGGAAGAAAAGCGAAGCCGGCGAGCAGCAGGGGCAAGACGCCCGCGTATCCACAAATTTCATGATACCCGGTGCGTGTTTCCCAGAATTGCTCTTCGCGGATTTCGCTGACGGGATTACCGAAAAAGAAGGGCGCCAGGAGAGTGATTGCATGTTGGGGGGGCATGGAATCGCTCGCGGCGAATTCATAATTCGCTCCGCCGGAGCGTCCTGCTGTCTCGCGCGACAATTCGACGAGCGGCAAGAGAACGAAGGCCGCTAATCCGACGGCCAGCGCCTGCCCGGCGAGCGTCCAGAGCGGATAGTCGACAAGCGAGCTGATTTTTCGATCGGCGTAAAAATCGAAGGCGCCATGCCACAGGGCGCGGAAAAAAAGAAGATAAAAAGCATAAAGCGGAATTTGAGTATGCCCGGCGTAAAACAATCCCGCCAGACTGAGAGAGAAAAGTGATAACCATCGGAAGGAATGATCGTTTCGCCAGGCGGTTTGACAATAAAGCGCAAGAGGAAGAAGTGCGTAGGCGCGAATGTGGATCAAATGTCCGTCATGGCCGTGCGTAATAAAAAAGCCGGATCCACAGTAAGCCAGGGCGCCCAACAGCGCGCCGCCGCGTGAATTCCATAATCGGTGAAGAAATGCATACATCGCGGCGCCGGCCAGGAGATGGTGGAAAACCAGCGACAAAGAGAACGTTCTTTCGACGGAAAAAAGCAGGTTGAACATATTCCACGGATAGAATAGCGAGGTTTGAATGTTGGCGGCGAAAGGAGCGCCGCAGAAGACGTACGGATTCCAGATGGGAAAGCGTCCCTGCTTGATTTCTTGCAGGGCGAATTCACGCCAGGGGACGAATTGGTTGATCATATCTCCCCCGCATAGAATTTCACCGTGAAATAAAATGCGCCAATGATAAATCACAATAGGAATGATCAACGCGGCCAAAACGGGGAAATGAGGAAAGTATCGCTTCATTGCGTAAAATCGGGATCGTTGACGATCTGAATGAGATCCTCTCTTTCAAAACTTGATGGATCCATCGATCCATCGATTTATTGATGTAAATCATTCGTCGATGCTGAAATCTTGTGAACGAGATTCTATCACGTTTCGGGTTACATTCGATAGAAGGCCGTCGTATTCTAAGTGATAAGAATCGTGCTGGAAAGCACGGCAATTTGATGGTTCTTTCAGTCGGTTTGCACTCCGATTCGGATGGGATGGGGGCTATAATAAGTCGAAGACAGTTATTTTCAATCTGCCTGATCGGACGACGGAAATAGCGGATGGTCTTGAATCCGCGGAATCGGCGAGAGTTGGAGTCGAATCGCGCGAGTGAATGGAGGTATTTGCCGTGCAACTATCCATTGTTGGACGAAATATCGAAGTGACGGAAGCGATCAAAGATTACGTAGAGAAGCGTCTGCAAAAATTAAAGAAATATTTTCCATACGTTGTGGATGTTCATGTGGTTCTCTATACGCAGAAAATTAATCAGACGGTCGAAATAACCATCCTCGCCAATCGCTTTACCATCCATGGCGAAGAGCGGTCGCCCGATTTATACGCTTCCATCGATATGGTGATCGATAAGATGGATGCGCAGTTGAAGAAATATAAAGAACGTCTTATTCAAAAGCATCAGCGGCAGCAGCGGAAAGAGGAAGCATTAAAACTCAATATCTCTGTGTTTGAACGAGAAGAACTCGAAGAGTCTAATCCTGAACCCGAAGTGATCCATACCCAGCGGTTGGCCATTAAACCGATGTCCGTGGATGAAGCGGTGATGCAAATGGATTTAATCAATCAGGATTTTCTGGTTTTCCGCAATGCGGCGTCGGATGGAGTGAATGTTCTCTACCGCCGGAAAGACGGTCAATATGGATTGATTGAACCGGAATTATAGTCATGGAAATGCTGGTCTTGGGAAGCATCAAAACGGCGGTTTTTTGTTTCTCCGGGGCGGTATGACCTACTTTGAAGGATACGGAAGCAACAATATGAATCTGAAAGACTTGATTTCTCCCCGATGCATTCGGGTTCCTATTCAATCGAAGAACAAGAAAGATGTCATAGCCGAGTTGGTGGACATGCTTGTATCCGTGAAAAAATTGCCGCGCCGCGACAATATTTACGATGCGCTGATCGAACGGGAAGAGGTGGGAAGCACCGGCATTGGTCACGGCGTCGCTCTTCCTCACGCCAAATGCGCTGAAGTGAAAGAGATTTATGTCGCCTGCGGGATCGCTCCCGAAGGGATTGATTTTGACGCCTTGGATCAAGAGCCCGTGTATATCGTTTTTCTGCTCCTCGCTCCTCGATCGGCGGCGGGGCAGTTGAAAGTCATGCAGATTCTGACGCGGATTTTGAGTCAGTCGTCCGCTCGCGAGGCTCTTCTGAAAGCGACCGATGCCGATGATCTTTATTCGGTTTTGATCGAGTTAACGGAAAAACAGGCGGCGACGGGTGCGTCATGAGTGAAGAACGCGTTTTTATGCCGGAGCCTTTACCGGTCCGGCGATTGTTGGAATGGGACGATCTCGATCTGAAAACCGTAGCCGGCGAGGCTGGATTGTCTCGAAGCATCGAACGGCCGGAACTCAACCGACCGGCGTTGGAGATGGTCGGTTTTTTTGACAAATGGCAGCGAGATCGCATTCAGGTGTTGGGCACCGGCGAGATCGCCTATCTGGAATCCTATCGTTCGGAACAGAAAGTTCTCGAAAATCTGGAGCATATTTTTTCGTCGCCGCCGCCTTGCGTGGTGGTCACCAGCGGTCTGCCTGTGTTCGATGAAATCACCAATTTGGCTGAAAAGCACGGGGTGACCGTATTGAGTTCGATTCATCATACGACGATTTTCACCAAGCGTCTTTGGGATCATCTGGAGAGAGAACTCAGCCCCTACGTCGTCAAGCGAGGGGTGTTGATGGATGTATTCAATGTAGGCGTCTTGATTACCGGCCCCAGTTCCATCGGCAAGAGCGAATGCGCGTTGGAACTTTTGGTGAAAGGGCACACGTTCGTCGCCGATGATCTGATTTTGATTCGCGGCGGACAATTATCCGTGCTGACGGGCACCGGCCGGTCGCCCGTGCCTTATCACATGGAAATTCGGGGAATCGGCATTATCGATGTCAGCCGAATGTATGGACCGCGGGTGGTGCGCATGTCCAAACAGATCGACATTGTGGTCGAACTGGAGGATTGGGATACCTGCAAAGAGTATGAGCGGCTCGGCATAGAAGGAAAGACCACTCGCATTCTGGGAATTGATTTGCCCTGCTATACCATTCCGGTGAAGCCGGGGCGCAACATCAGCACAATTGTCGAAGTGGCTGTGTTGGATCAAAAATTGAAAGAATCGGGTGTTCGGATGGCCAAGGAATTTGACGATAAACTGATAAAGGCCATGCGAAAGCATGAGGGGCGTTAACCTAGATGTCAGATGGCGAGCTGTATACAAAAACATTTACGATTTTGAATGAACTGGGTCTTCATGCCCGTCCTGCCATGCTTCTTGTTCAAGCCATTTCCCGGTTGAATTGCTCCGTGCAGATCGAAAAAGAGGGACTGGAAGCCGACGCCAAAAGCATCATGGGCGTGTTGACGCTGGCGGCGGAGCAGGGCAGTCAAATCCTGGTGCGGGCCGAAGGCCCCGATTCGGAGAAGGCCATCGATGCCATCGAGAAGCTCATCGAAGATAAGTTCGGAGAAGATTAAACTCCGAGGGTTGGGGGTGTCTTCCGGCGTGGCGATCGGCCACGTGCGACTGCTTCATGTATCGAATTTGGAAGTGGGGGAATCGGTCGTTCTTAAACAGAACATCGAATCGGAGGTGCAGCGGTTTCAGGACGCCGTCAATCTCACCGGCAAACAGATCGAAGAACTGGGCAAGCGAGTCACCGAGCGCGGCGAAGACAAGGCCTTGATCGAAGTCTTGACGCTCCATCTTCTTCTTCTCGAAGACAAGATGATTTACGACCGCACCATTCAACTGATTCGAGAAGAAAACTATGGAGCGGAATACGCTTTGTCCTGCGTCTTGAGGGAGGCGCGGGAAAAGTATTCCAACCTGCCGGATCTTTTCCGTGAGCGGATCAAAGACGTCGAAGACATCTGCCGCCGCATCATGAACAACCTTCGCGGCGTACAGACGTATTCTCTGGAAGACATGGATGAGGAAGTGGTGATCGTCGCGCGCGATCTTTCTCCCTCCGACACCGCCTCCATGCGCAAAGATAAGGTGTTGGGATTCGTCACCGAAGCCGGCGGCAAGACTTCTCACACGGCAATTCTGGCGAGGGCGCTGGAAATCCCCGCCGTGGTCGGCGTCTCCGCCGTTTCGCGCTTCGCCCAGGAAAACTGCTCGATTATCCTTGACGGCGATTCGGGAAAAGTCATTCTGAGTCCCACCTCGCTGGATTTGAAAGAGTTTCGCAACCGGCAGCATCTTTTTAAGATCCGCCAGTCTCGTTTGATCGAAATGAGCGAATTGGAGGCGGTCACGCTGGACGGTTATTACATCGAATTGGCGGCCAATATTGAATTCGCTTCGGAACTGGAGGCGATTACGAAATACCGGGCGCGCGGCGTCGGTTTATATCGCACCGAGTATCTTTTTCTCGATCGGTTGACCATTCCGTCGGAAGAGGAGCAATACAAACACTATCGGGAAGTAGCCGAAAAACTGGCGCCCGATCCCGTCATCATCCGCACCTTGGACATCGGCGGCGATAAATTCGCCCATGCGCTGGAATCGCCTCATGAACTGAATCCGTATCTTGGGTGCCGCGCGATTCGCTTCTCGCTGGTCAATCAAACGATTTTCCGCACGCAGCTGCGCGCGATCCTCCGAGCCAGTACGGAGGGCAATCTTCGGGTGATGTATCCTTTGATTTCCGGTCAGACCGAACTATTGGAAGCCAACCGGCTGCTGGAATCCGTCAAAGAGGATCTTCGCTCGGAGGGCGTTCCGTTTGACGAAGAAATCCAGGTCGGCGCGATGATCGAAGTGCCCTCCGCCGTCATGGTATCGAAGGATTTAGCGCCGTGCATCCACTTTTTCAGCATCGGCACCAACGATCTGATTCAATATACCCTTGCAGTGGATCGGGGAAATGAAAAAATCGCTCATCTGTATCAACCGCTGCATCCCTCGGTTCTGCGCATGATCGCGCAGGTTGTTCACGTGGGGCGCGAACATCGCATTCCGGTCAGCATCTGCGGCGAAATGGGCAGCGATCCGCTCTGCGCGCTGGTGCTTTTAGCGTTGGGAATCGAGAAATTCTCTATGGCGCCTCCGGCCATTCCCGTTATTAAGCAGCTGGTGCGCGCTTTAACCCTCGTGCAGGTTCGCGATATGGGGTACGAACTTTTGCAGATGCCCAATACCAACCAAATTCGCGAACGCGTTTTAGACATGCTGCCTAAACTGTTCCCCAACGGAGAGAGCGATATCATTGAAAACATCCACGAATCCAGTTTTCTTGCAGGAACACGATAGCGGCGTCATTCTCTGCATCCGCGTCTCGCCGAAATCCTCTCGCTCTCAAATTGCGGGCGTGATAGGGGATGAGTTGAAAGTCTCGCTCAATGCGCCTCCTGTGGACGGCAAGGCCAATAAAGAACTCGTGAAACTGCTTGCCAAAACGTTCTCCATTCCCAAAAACTGTGTTGAAATCCTTTCGGGAGAATCTTCACGGTCGAAGCGTATTTTGCTGCACGGCGTTCAGCCGGACGCGATTCGATCCCAAATCACGTTCTCCTGAAATCAATCATTGCAGGAAGTAAAATCTGCCGCGCCCCGGGCTTAAAATTCCACTTCGATTCTCACTCCATCCGGTTGATTGGGGTAGCGCACCAAAAGGGTTTTGGTTTCGGCGTCCCATTGCGGTTGTAGATCCATGGATTGGCCGTCCGGTCCAACGGCCCGGCTGGATGTGGGTTTCGAGGGAAGCAGGATGCGCGCAACGCCGTCTGTAGCGACCGGCGATTTCATAACGAACGAGTATTGATGCTCGCCGCGCTTCTCTTCATAGGCGCGCGACGAAGCCGCCAGCACGCTGGGAGCGGGCTTGTCGTTTCGCTTCAGGTTGTAAAGGAAGACGCGCTGATCGGGATGGACGACTTTTTCCTTCAAGACCGGCAGAGCGGGATCGAAGAGATCGATGACCGGGCCGGCGATCGTATAGGGCTCGTCCGAAACGCTTTCGTCGAAGACCGCCGCGATGTCGAACGCTCCGCGCTGAAGATGGAGCCGGTTTTTTCCCTCCAACTCGATTCCCATTCGTTGGATGGAGGAAAGAAGCGCTTCGTCGCCGTTTTTTTGCATAATGAATTCTTTGGGATCCTGACAAATCCAGTCGATGCGATTTCTGAAATCTCCTGAATCCAAGCGCGAATTAGTAGGGTCGCAGCCGTGTGTAGAGGGATCGCAGCCGAGCGCTTTGTAGATAAGGTGTTGGGCGGGCGACTGCGTGAAGCGACCTTGGCCGTTCCACCATTCGCGGATGGATTGAAAGGGATCGTTGTCGCGGCCGCAATAAATCAAAGAGCCGCCGTCTTTAACCCATTGCGCCAAAACGTCGTGATATTCCTCCTTCAGAGGCTTCATGTTCGCATAACTCATGATGAGCAGGCGGATGTCTTTCAGCGCATCGGGCTGCAGGAGGTTTTCCATCTGCACCAACTGCACGGGGACGCCGCGCTTCAGCAGGGGCAGCGCCATGCCGTAAAAGTTGGACAAGCGGGGATCTTCGTAGCCTTCGTGCGTGGGGAAGCGTTGAAACATCATGGTGTCGGAAAGCAGGACGCCGATGCGCTGCGTTCCGGGAATGTGAGCGTCGCTGGCTTTCATGTCGTTGAGGGCGTTGATGAGGACAAGAATTTCTGCGGCGTAATCGGCGGGAATGGGCTGCCGCTGCTCGGAATCTTCGGTTTTATATTTGCCCAGGAAAATGCGGTGGGGCCAGGGCATGACTTCGTAATGAGCGACGCTGGGATGCATCAGCTGCGCCGTGAACGTCGCTTCGTAATTTTTGCGGTAATCCTCCCAGGTGTAATTGGGACGGTCTTCAATCGGGTCCGTGAGAAAATAGACGCGCCGGCCCGTGGGCTTCGTCATGGCGACCATGGATCCGTATTCCAAAAACGCATTCTCGAAGGTGCGCTCTTTCTCGACTCCCTGGTAAAACAACGGGCTGCGAGCCGTGCCGGTCCACACCTGGGCGATATAGCCGTCCATGCCGGGCAGGTCGGCCAGGCTGGATTCGGGGCTGACGATCTGCCAGGCGGAGTAATTGATCAGGGTGTGGGTGGGCACGTAGCAGCGCACCGGCCGGCCTTGGCTCTCGCTGTATTCTTTGGCGAACAAAAAGATCTCCTTCAGGGCGCGAAAGTAGAGATGATATTTCAACTTGGCGGACCGGTAGGTCGCTTCCGGCGATTCATGCTGCCCCTGCCAGGGTTCGTGATAATAGGCCTGCCATTCGCGTTTGAAGCCTTCGCTGTAGCCGCCCCGGTTCCAAAATTCCGGCTCTTCCAGATGAATCGCCTCCACGCCTTCGTCAATGGCGATTTTCACCAGGCTTTTGAGGTATTCGACGTAACTGGTCGTCGGAACCATATAGGGAACGCCCGGCCCGTGCATGATCATCTCGCCGTTGCGCTGCACCTGGCCTTCGTCCATGTGATTCTTGCCGTCGAAGCGCCCTTCCAGGTAATCGTGATAGCCGCCCCAGGCGACGCCGGTCATGAGATGAATGATATAGCCCCGGTCGCGCCAACCTCTTACGCGCTCCGGAAAGGAGCGGTTTACGCCGTATACAATGGCCGCATCCGATCGAATATCCAATTCGGGCCTCCAAGGGCTGGCCGTCTGGAAGCAGGTTGTCTCCGGATTTTGGGCGACGGCGGGCCCGGTCGGGAAAACGAGCGTAAAGAGAGAAAAAAGAAGAAATGCAGCGATCGAATACCTGCGCATGGCGTCGGCTCCTTGTTGGATTGACATTTTGTTGATTCAAGTCGTTTATTATTCCATGAATTCGAAGTTTTGGGAATCGCTGCGAGAAGCGAACCATCCCATCAAGCAATTATTGTTACTAAAAATATAAAATTGAACTATGGGCGGACGATCATGCAGGCGGCGTGGATTGCCGGAATACCTGGTCTGCTTTATAGTGAAAGCCCCTGTTTATGGGGAGTCAATCGTTTCAGGAGGAGATCCTTATGAAATTCGGCCGTTTTTCCATTATTCTGTTTGTGATCGGCATTCTAGGTTTGATGGGCTTTGTTTCGGCGGAAAAGACATACGCTTCGGAAAAGGAAGGAATCGAAACCTTGAAGACGCCCGAAGAAATCCAGAAATTTCGGGAAGAATACATCAAGAACTTCAGGCGCACCGGTTTGAACACCGCGCCCGGCGATGCGCGTTTTCTGCGCATCATGGTCGCCAGCGCAGGCAGCAAGCGGGGCATCGAAGTGGGAACCGCCACCGGCTTCGGCGCGATCAATATGGGGATGGCCTTCGAACGCAACGGCGGCGAGTTGATCTCCCTCGACATCGATCATCGAATGGTTGTCGCGGCGGAAGAGCACATCAAAAACATGGGACTGGAAAAGACGGTCAAAGTCGTGGAAGGCGATGCGCTGAAGACGATCCCCGAGTTGGAAGGCGAATTCGATTTTATGTTCATCGACGCCTTGAAGCAGGATTACATGAAATACTTCCAACTGGCGCTGCCCAAGTTGAAAGTCGGCTCGGTGATTGTCGCCGATAACGTGATCCTTCATGCAAACGCCATGAAAGACTTTCTCGATTTTATGGAAGCCAGCCCGGATTACGATATGCAGATCATCCGCAGTTCCATGGAAAAAGGCGACGGCATGGCGGTGATTTATAAACTGCGATAATCTTGAAATCATCGCAAGGGAATGGTTCAATCCATTTAAAAGACAATCTAAAAAACGATCATAATGAGAAAGGGTGAGCCTGATGCGCTCACCCTTTCTCTTGATTCTTCTAAGTGGTTCTTCCAAGCGAGCCGCCTTACGAAGGCGGCCGCCGGCGCTTATTTGGCTTCTTTTCGAACAAGGCTTTCGATCTTGGTCGGCAGGGAAAACAGGCGGATGAATCCTTCTGCGTCTTTCTGGTTGTACACTTCGTCTTCGCCGAATGTGGCGTATTCGAGGCGGTATAAGGAATTTGGAGATTTTCGGCCCGCCGTCGTGCAATTGCCTTTATAGAGTTTCAAGCGCGCGGTTCCCGTGACGTACTGCTCTGTTTCGTTGAAGAACGCATCCAGCGAATGGCGCAGGGTCGTGAACCATTGACCGTTATAAACCAGCTCCGCGTAACGTTCGGCCAGAGTATTGCGATAATGAAGCGTGTCGCGGTCGCAGGTCAGCGTCAACAAATCGCGGTGAGCGCAGGTCAGGAGGGTTCCGCCGGGAGTTTCGTAGACGCCCCGCGATTTCATGCCCACCAATCGGTTCTCCACTAGATCGACGCGACCCACGCCGTGTTTGCCGGCCAGGCGATTGAGCGTCTCCTGCATCTCGACCGGCCCCATCGCTTTGCCGTTCACTGCAACCGGCAGGCCCTTGTCGAACTCGATTTCCACATATTCCGGTTCGTCCGGCGCGTCTTCGGGATTGGCGCTGAGAAGGAACATGTCTTTGGGAGGTTCGTTCCACGGATCCTCCAGTACGCCGCCTTCAAAGGATAAATGCCAGAAGTTGCGATCCATCGAGTAGGGCTTTTCTACAGTCACCGGCACGGGAATATTATGCTTCCTGGCATACTCGACTGCATCTTCGCGCGATCGGATGTCCCATTCGCGCCAGGGGGCGATGATCTTCAGATCCGGCGCCAAGGCTTGGTAAGTCAGTTCAAAGCGCACCTGGTCGTTCCCTTTTCCCGTGGCGCCGTGGGAGACGGCGTCGGCCCCTTCCAGGCGGGCGATGTCCACCTGTTTTTTGGCGATCAACGGCCGGGCGATGGAGGTTCCCATCAGATATTGACGCTCATAAATCGCCCCGGCCCGCAGCATGGGGTAGCAGTAGTCGCGCAGAAATTCTTCGCGCAGATCTTCGATGAAGATTTTCGATGCCCCCGATTTAAGGGCTTTTTCGCGCACCGGTTCCAGTTCCTCGCCTTGACCGATATCGGCGGCGAAAGCGATGACTTCGCAATTGTAATTTTCAATCAGCCAAGGGATGATGACGGACGTATCCAATCCGCCTGAATACGCTAGCACAACCTTTTTGACGTCGCTCATGGTTCAATCTCCTGTATGGTTCAAGATCATAAAATTCTTTTGAATCGTCCCGGCGCGGTTTGTTGATAAAAGAGAGCGCCCGGCAAAGCGTTCGGATCATAAATTAGATGAGGCGGATGAGATTTTGCTTCAAAAATCGCGAGGCTTCCAGAGCCGTCTCCCGCTTCCTTCCTATGGATTCAATCCGCCGGCCTATCGGATGCATGGTTTGACTCCGCATCGCCGGGGGCGGGATTCTGTTTTTGCATCCGACTCCGGTAGGCGTCGACGATGGAATAAACGTAGATTCCAAGGCAGGCGGCGACCAGCACGACCAGGTGAATCCAATTATCTACAAGCGGCTGGAGGGCCTGCCCGGCGTTTTCGACGCTTCCGGCGCTAATGCTGAGATAATAGCCTACAATCGCCAGCGTGATCGGTATCAACAAAGCCAGAAAACAGATGAGAGTAAGCGCGAGAATCCCGAATCCTTTGAGCCATTGGCCGTTGTACAACTGCCCGGCGCCTGGAACGACAAAAGCCGAAAGCAAAGCCGCTCTCATGGCGTCGCTGCGCCGGCCGGTGGAGGGATCGTGAGTCATAGCGCTTATCCTTTACAATTTCCGCATCGATTCTTTTAGGGCTTTTCGAACGCGCTCAACATCGTCCGGCGTGTTGACGCCCGGCCAGGGATGGGGCGTTGTAATCATCTTGATGCGTACGCCGTTTTCCAAAGCGCGCAGCTGCTCCAGACTTTCGGATTGTTCCAGCATGCTGCGCGGCCATCCTGCGTATTGTGCTAAAGTAGAGCGAGAAAACGCGTAAACTCCCAAATGCATCCAATAGCGAGCCGGACAATTCGCCCATCCGGCCTCTTTCCGCCCCCGCCAAAAGGGGATGGCGTGTCGGGAAAAGTACAGTGCGAAATGGCTTCGATCGACAACGCACTTGACCTGGTTCTCATCCAGAATGTCTTCTTCGTTTTCGAGCGGCGCCATCAGACTGGCCATTTGCGTTTCCGGCTCATCTTCAAAACACTCCACCAACCGGTCCAGGTCGGTTGGATCGATCAATGGTTCGTCGCCCTGCAGATTCATGATGACGTCGTGATCGAGATTCATGTCCTGCATGACTCGCGCCACCCGATCGCTGCCCGTCGGCAGCGAAGGCGGCGACATGATCGCCTCCCCCCCGAACCCTTTTACCGCTTCGCGAATCCGTTCGTCGTCCGTGGCTACGATGACGCGCTCAAACCGCTTCGCCTGCGAGGCTCGCTCATAAACCCATTGAATCAGGGGCTTTCCGTTGATTTCCACCAGCGGCTTCCCCGGCAATCGAGTGGATGCAAATCGACTGGGAATTACGCAAATCGCTTTCAGTTGGCCGCCCTCCGAGTTGGATGTTCGTCATTGTCTGACGCTCTTATCATACTGACAATCGCCGCCGGGAGAAAGTTCTACGCAAGGCCGCCGCGTTTGCATCATGACTCCCTTATTCCCAGGGTCTTTCGATTATTTTTACTTCCTGGCCGGATCTCATCGGTTTGAGAACCTTGGGTGGATCGTCCTGGGTGATGGGGTAGACTTGAAAATAATAGGTATGCCCCATCCGGGGGCCGCCGTGAAACTCTTCCTTCATGATGGGCGCCAATTCCGGCGCATCGGCTTTCCATCGATAACTTCGACTTGTTCCGGGAAATGTTCTGCCCAGGTATTTGAGAATGGGATCTCGATCGATTCGCACGTAGACGTGATATTCGCGGATGTTACGAGGATCGTATTCCCAGCGCAGTTCCAAATCTCGTTTTTCCGAGAAGGTTTTGTTTTCTTTCGAAAGGATGTTGGCCGAACCTTCTTTTGTACCATCGCCGACGATCTCTCGAATGACGTTGGAGTAAATTTGGGCTTTCAGGGCGTTGCCATTGGAATTTAAGTGCACTTGATCGATGAACCACTCGTCATGATTTTTAAGGATCGCGTCGGTTTCGGCGATGGGTACATGGAGGTCGGCCGCCGTCACCCGCGCGATGCGGTTGTAGTCTTCAATCCCCTGAGCGAATTTTTCGCCGGCTTTTGTCCGGCTGTAAGCCATGGGCGCTATAACCAGCGTTCCCCCGTGAGCTTTCATCAAGGCGGCGAGCGTGCGCAGATTTCTCTCGTACGATTCCAACGCTTCGTCTACAAACTGGGTTTTCATCTGAGAGGGGGGGATGCGATGAACGGTTAAGTTGGTGATGTCGTAATAAGTCAATCCCAGCCTCTGCATGAGAAAACACCCCATCCATGAGCGAGTCAGGAGGTATTTGATCGAACTGGGGATCCGGGCTTCCTGCCACGTCTTTCGAAAGTGCGAATAATCGGGCAGATAATCGGGCCAGTATCGCGGCGGAACATCGTTGCATCCATGATGAACGATCGCGATGTCGGGCTTGAAAGCGGAGACGCGAATCAAGTAATTGATGGTTGACTCCATCAGCGTCCAGGCGTCGCAGCCGAAGTCCATGACCTCGAATCGCCGGGGGTCGGGCTGCTGCATCAGCAGTCTGGCCAGGGGATCGGGGAATTGATTCATCGTGGTCGATCCGCCCAGGCAGGCGATCCGGATGACGTTGGGATTCTTGCGGCGAGGGTAAAAAGCTTTTCCAATCCGGATGCCTTCATTTTCAAAACGGATTTTTGCCGGCGCATAGGATAGGTAAGGATGAGGCTCAAAACGTCGCAGGGTGTCGTCTTTCGCGGCGCTTTGGCTGAATTGGCGAATGACGCCGGCGGCTTCGGGCTGAAACATCAACAGAAAAGAACGGAATCCCCATTCCAGCAGCATCAAAAAAACGAACAGGGACCCAACCGTTAAAACAGAATTAACGATTCGGGGATGCTGCTGGTTGAAGGTGCGTAATGTGGATAAGATTTTCATCCGGTTTTCTCTGCCGTCGATGCGTTTTGATGAAATCATGTAGAGATATCAAAACGCCGTTTCCGAGGATTGACAAGGAAACGGCGTTTATTCATGGATCCATTTTTGTTTTTATTTGCCGTTGGAATCGACAAAAATCTTGCCGGGATTCAAAACGCCGTCCGGATCGAAGGCCTGCTTGATGCGCTTCATGACCTGGATGCCCGATTCGCCGACCAGCAGAGGCAGGTATTTGGCTTTCATGCATCCGACGCCGTGTTCGCCGGTGACGGTTCCGCCGAGTGCAATGGCCTTTTTGAAGATTTCATCGAAAGCCTGCTCTACGCGCTCCATCTCGTCTTTGTCGCGCTCGTCGGTCAGGCAGGTGGGATGCAGGTTC
>JAFGTC010000295.1 GCA_016934335.1 Candidatus Omnitrophota bacterium
CTATGATGAATTTCTCTCACGGCTGAAGATCACCGAAGAGCAGCTGCGCGAAACCCTCTACGACCGCCTGTCCATCCAAAAACTGCAGAAGGAAAAATTGGTGAACATGCAGGTGGAGATCACGGATCAGGACGCCCGCGACTTCTACTATCAGAATCGCAAGATGTTCCGCCACCCCAGCCGCGTGCGGGTCAGCCATATCTTCATCGCGGCCCCCAAAACCGATCCGGCGGAAAAACGCAGCCAGGCGCGCGCCCGCATCGAGCAGATCCGCCGGATGATCGGCGACGAACCGGCCAAGACCTTCGCCGCGCTCGCCCGCGAACATTCGGAGGATCAAGCCTCGGCCGTGCGGGGCGGCGATTTAGGCTTCATCACCCAGGAAGCCAACCTGCTGAAAGGCTTCAAAACCGCCGCCTTCGCGCTGAGCGAGGGGCAGGTCAGCGACGTGGTCGAGACGGAGGCGGGCTATCACATCATCTGGGCGACCGATTATGAGCAGTCGCTCGACGAAGCTTTTGAGGCGATCAAGCAGATGGCCGTCCAGCGCAAAAAGGCCAACCAGTACGCCCAATGGCTCCAAAAAGCCGCCGAGCAGATGGACATCGTAAAACTCTTCGACCCTCAAGAATTCAAAGTCATCTCCCAAAAACCGGAGGAGTACGACCATGGATCACGAGAGTAATATCCAAGAAATCGCCCTGAAGGACAACAAAATTTATGTACCGGATGAGGATGGATGCACGCGGGGAGCAGCCCGGCAGGGAATCGCGGCTCAAACCCGGCGCGGCTTCCTGCAACTGGCCGCTGCGGCCGGCATTCTCGACATCGCCCCCGCCGACTATGGAGCGGAGCAAACCGCGGAGCAGCTTCAAAAAGAATTTCAGCCTTTTGATGAAAAAACGAGCATCGATATCGGATCCAAAGGCGAAGACATCATCAAGAAGGCGAGCCAGCTGGGCCGCAAGTATGAAAAAGCGCACGGCGGTTGCGCGCGCTGCACCGTGGCCGCTCTCCAGGAAGCGATGGACTTCATTCCGAATGACCCCCACGTGTTTCGTACATCTTGCGCTCTGGATGGAGGGGCGACTCCGAAGGGCGGCGCCAACTGCGGCGGCTTCACCGGCTCGGGAATCATCATTGGCTATCTCTGCGGGAGCGAACCCTTTGGCGACACGAAACTGGCGCACAAACTGATTCGCCAGGTGTTTGAGCGTTTCGACGAGGCCTACGGGGGCGTCTTGTGCAAAGAAGTGCGAGAGAAAACGAAGGACTGCCCGCAAGTCGTAGCCGACGCCGCCGCCTGGACCACAGAGGTCATCCTAAAACAGTTCACCAATTACAAGTAGCCCGGATAGGACCAGGCTTTAATAAGAATTCAAAGCCCTCCCCCAAAACCGGAGGGGGAGGGGTGGGATTAGATGATCCTCATTTTACCATAGACCAGTTCCTTATTAATGTATTATTTGGTGTTGGCGTCATTACTGGATCTATATACGGATATGCCCTGAATTCCTGTAAAATTGCCCATGGATGGGGAGATATTGAAATAAATCTTAAATATCTACACAATGTCGGTTCAAATTCATAAAGTACAGATTTTTTTTGAGGGAAAGATTTCTCAAAAACTAAAATTTTTTCTTCTCCTTTAAATAGCCCTGTTAATGAACTTGCGATTAAAAAAGATGGAAACATATCAGATAAATTTTTACTACTAGGGAATATTTCTATTTTATTTATTGATAACTCACAAGGTAACCATACTTGCCACCAACCTGAATCTTCAATTGGCGACCAACCATTTTCGTGTGTCTCAATATTTCCATCGATTGCATTGGAAGGATATCTATCGTCGCGTATGCTGCTTGCAGTAGCATATCCATACTCAGCAATATTCATGTCATTTGTTAAATGATCACATTCATTTCCTGAAAAAGGACTAGTAGGAGTAGGAGTATTTGTCGGAGTAGGAGTATTAGGAAGAATATATGGAAGATTCATAGTTCCTTCTTTCGGCCATCTATCAGATAAACCAGGACCATACTGGAAATAAAAATAATATTGATGTGATCCGGGACTCAATATGGTTGTATATCTATAAGTACCATGCGACGCTTTACCGGAAGACAAGTGCATATTATATGGCATATTATCTATGAAAACCTGGGCGCTTGTTGGAGTATATTCATTTGGTGAATAGTAATTAGTGACAAATGTAAACTCTTGTGTTTTTTCAAATTCTGTTTGTAAATCGCATGCATATGGAATTACTGCACCTATAGGCAATGCAGGTATGATTAAATCTTTTGTACCACTAAAAACTTCAGTGGTTTGTCCTAGTTTATCATTGTAGGTATGTCCGACGCCGATTTCATTGAAGTCGGGATTCATCATATTATCGCGATGTCCTGCGCTATCGATGAATCCCTGATTGGTATCCTCCATTGCCTTGAAGCCATTACCTCCACTTGTAAGATTCTCACCACAGCCTTTCATATAACCTACTGCTTTAGCTCTTTCTCCCGGACCTCGTCCGATTATATCGACATGACCAATCTGCAAGTTGGAATTTAATATAGATTGGCTATGCGATCTGGCTGAATAAGAGAGTGGAGGATTATAAACCAAAGGGGGAACTGGGCTGCAAGAAGGATGACCAAATGCGGCCGGGTCAGCGCGAGTTTCGTTAATGAGCACCATCAAATATTGTTCATCCAAATTAGGCGTGTCATCGAATGTAGAATTAAATGATTCGTTGCTATAAGTTGACATGCTATTCTCATTATATGCACGGATTCTGTACCAATAACTTTCTCCAGTATGATCCAAAAAATCCATATATTCAGTAGTGTTTGCGGGAAGATCTTTTATTTCTTCCCAGTCAGATCCATATATTCCTCTAGCCCGTTCAATCAAAAAACCTTTCTCATTATCAGAATTATCATGCCATTGAAGATATATACGATTAGATGGAAATGCGCCTGCTTGGAGGTCAGATGGCGCATTTAGTTCATAATTGGGCAATGGGATTAAATTAAGTGGCCATTTTGTGGCATAAATATCATACTGATGATTTCGGCTGTCTTGCCATGCAATTACTTTTCCATCAACTACCGGATTTATTTGAGGGAGCGAACAGTTCGTTATACAAAAATTTTTGCCAGTTGCGATTTCATATATATGAATATCCCATGATGATCCAAAAACTTGACTTTGATAAACTATTAATCCATCTGCAATTGATGGTTTTGCTTGATCACCAGGTGGGTAGATTAGTTTCTTTATTGATCTTGTTATCAAATCATAACCATAAATATCCCAGTTGCCATTTCGATGATCTTGCCAAATTATAAGGTTATCTTTTTCTGAAACATCCGGATATCTGCCTCCGCCAGTGCTTATAACATGGATTCTCTCTTGTGTTGCAACATTGTAAGCCCATATATGATCCTTATAATCCCACCAAACCACCCAATCCCCATCAATTTCTGCTTCTAATTGCCATCCTTCATCTTCTGTAATTATAAATTCATATCCTTTTTCAATATCATAACCATAAAGATTCCATTCTTCTCCGGCAATGCGTTTATCACCCCAAATCACTATATTTCCTGACAATTGCGGTCTTGTAATATATGAATGCCCTTCAGTTACAGTGAATATTTCACCTGTACTTAAATACATGCCATGAATTCCTAATTTATTATATCCATCTCTCCATACAATAATATCACCATCAAGATCCGGCTCTGCCTCCCATTGACGCAATGTGTTTGTAATATTAGTTGTCATGCCTGTATTTAGATCATACATATAAATATCAGCGGGGCCGTAACGTCCATCCTGCCAGACAATTCTATCTTCATCAACATCAGGAAAATCCTGACTTGAAGGATGGTTTATAATTGGAATTAAACCAGAATTTTCATCAATGGCTCCTGATAAATATGGAGTTGGTGTTAATGTAAAAGTCGGGGTTAGTGTAAAAGTAGGCGTCGGTGTAAACGTAGGCGTCGGCGTCGGTTCAACCGCCGGATACAATTCAAACTCCTGCAGCAGCGCCCAAAAATGCGCACTTCGTGAAATCAATCTCACATACTTCGCGTCTGTTGGAGGGATTTCGTATTCGACTCTCGCTTGAAAGGGAAAATTGGTTTCTGAGACTACGATCTCTTCCTCCCCCTTGAATTCACCGGTGGTCGAAAACGCAATGTCGAATTGATTATACATATCCGAATAATTCACCGTGCTCGGATATACGACAATTTTATAAATGGAAAAAATGTTCGGCAGTTCAACCTGCCACCAACCGCTGTCTCCTATCGGCGACCAGCCGTTATCAGGCGTCGATATATCGCCGTCGATGGCAAATTCGGGATCCCGGTCGCCGCGATAACTCTCCGCCGTCGCTTGGCCCAGTCTTGCGATATTGGTATCGTAATGAAACTCCTGTGATTCCCCTAAATTCGCTTGAAAAATGACAAACAGCGAGATGATCATGCAGCGGACGCTTCTCATGTGTTTCCCTCCAATATCCAAGAACAATCTAATTCCCATTCCGAACATCAAACCGACCATCATTCAAACTAACGTAGTTTGTTTTATAAGTAAATATGCATAGATAAAAATTTTATAAATTTAATTGGTTGGATTATTCGAATGATTCGCGCAAGGCGTGATCATTCCCTCTATCTCCCCTCTCCCCAAACATGATCAAACGCATCAAGATTGTAAAGTATTGATTTATATATTTTTTCTGTGATAATGTCTTTACTATGACATCGACTCCGAAACCCATGGCGGTTTTTATGACGCCTCCCGTCTCTTTGGAGGAGCGCTACGGCCCTCTGGCTTCGTCGGGCAATTGTTCGCCCTGCCTGGCGTCGACGATTCTGGCGTCGATCGCACGCCGGGCGGGATACCCCGTCGCCGTTGTCGACGCCGCCGCCGAAGGTCTGTCGTTTGAAGACGCGCTGGCTCGCCTGCAATCCATCCAGCCGCGCTTCGTCGGATTGACGACGACCACCCTGACCATGCTTCCCGCCGAGCGCATCGCCCAAATCATCAAACAGCGCCGGCCGGATGCGGTGATCGCCGTCGGCGGGCCGCACGCCACCGCCATTCCTGAAGAAACCCTGCGGCGCTGTACGGCTTTCGACATGGCCGCCGTGCATGAGGGTGATCAGACCATCTTGGAAATTCTGCAGGCCGTTGAAAACGGCGAGAAGGATTTTTCCTCCATCGCGGGGCTCGTGTGCCGCAATGAGAACGGGGAAATCGTCAAAACTCCCCCCCGCCCCCCCTTTCTCGATCTCGATTCTCTGGATTTCCCCGCCTGGGAATTGCTGGACGGCTTTCCCGAAAAATACAATCCCGGCTTCTTCAAGGTGGGGCAGGTTCCCTCGGTTTCGTTTGTCAGTTCGCGCGGCTGCCCGTTCGAGTGCAGCTTTTGCGATACCAGCGTTTTCGGCCAGAAAATCCGCTCCCATTCCGCCGAGTATATGGCCGAATTGTTCGAATACGTCAACAAGCGCTTCGGCATTCGCGACGTCACCTTTGAAGACGACACCTTCATGGTATACCGCAAAAATGTCGAAGAATTCTGCGAGCGGCTCAGCCAAAAAAATCTGCGCATGACCTGGGCCTGCAACAGCCGCGTCAACCTCGCCAAACCGGATCTGCTCAAGACCATGAAGCAGGCGGGCTGCTGGCACATCAGTTACGGCGTCGAGAGCGGTTCGCAGGAAATTCTGGATCACGAAGATAAAAAACTGAAACTGGAGCAGGTTCACGAAGGCGTCCGCAGCACGCGCGCGGCGGGCATCGCCGCCAAAGGATTTTTCATCGTGGGGCACCCGCGCGAGACGCGGGAAACTCTGCAGGCGACCTACCGCCTGACGCAGGACGTCCCCTTTTCGGATATCAGCGTCACGTGCATGACTCCCTTCCCGGGATCGCCGCTCAGCAAGACGGCGCACGAGTATGGGCAGTTTGACGACGATTGGACTAAGATGAACCTGCTGACGCCGGTATTCGTTCCGCATGGTCTGACGGCCGATGAGTTAGTGTACTGGCAGAAAAAAATCCTGCGGGCCTTTTATTTTCGCCCGCGTACGCTGATGGATTATACCGGCCGCGTCCTCCGGAATCCCTCGCCGCGATACGTCAAGGGATTGGCGAGTTCGGCGGCGGCCCTGGCAAGAACCGTCTTTTCTCGAAAAAAGTCCGGCAAAGACGACGCCGGTTTGAATGCCGCGGGAGCGCAACAATGATCGAAGCCGACAATCGAATTGTATTCATCGAACCGCCCGTCCGCGACCGCCGCCATATCCCCGAGCGGTTTGCGGGATGCACCTACATGCTCTATCCGCTGCCCGATCTGGCCAATTTCTATATGCTTTCGTATTTGGAAAAGCACGGCTTCCGGACGGAAATCGTGAATGCGGCGCTCGACGATCTCTCCGAAGATCAATTCATCGAAGCGATTCAATCGCTCAATCCCAGGGCGTTGATCCTGCATTCGGTGATTCTCGCCAAACCGCTCGATCTCGCCATCCTTCCAAAAATTCTCGCCGCCGTGGATGCGCCGATCTTCATCCACGGTCCGGAGCCGTCGCGCGTCCCCCGCGAATACATCGAAGGTGCGGGGGATTCGGCCAAAAACGAACGGCTGCTGGTGTTTATAGGCGAGCCGGAAAAATCGATTTTGCGCTATCTTCAGGACGGCGTTAAAACCGGCGCGGCGTATCATGACGGCCGCCAAATCGTGACCGTTCCCCACGATCATCAATTCATTTCCATCGAAGAACTGCCCTTCGATTTTCACAATCACCCGACCGTCAAGCGCCTGTCGCAGCATTTTCTAAACGCCAAATTTCCCAGGCAGCCGGTCGCGACCATGCTGGCGTCGCGCGGGTGTCCGTTTCCCTGTTCATACTGCGTGCCCAATTCGGTCAGCTTCGCGCGCGAGTTGGAATTCCGCGGCGAAAATTTCGGCCCCAAGCCGCGCGCGGTCTACGCTTCGCCGGAGCGCGTCGCCGCCGAATTCAAGGCGGTGAAGGAGGCGGGCTATCCCTCGCTGATGGTGATGGACGATCAGTTTTTGGCGCAGAAAAAGCGCACCCTGGCCATCTGCGACGGAGTGAAAGATTTCGGGCTGCAGTGGGGCTGCCTGTCGCGCCCCGATTTTTTGGATGACGAAGAGGTCGTGCAGGCGCTCGCCCGCGCGGGCTGCATCAGCATCGACATCGGCGTCGAAACGCTGTCGCAGCATCTTTTGGATTTGATCGACAAGCGCCTGGATGTGCAAACCTTCTACAAAGCGGTTCCCTTGCTGCAGAAGCATCGCATCGAACCCAAGATCAACATCATGTTCGGATCGTCCGCCGATGAGACCGAGGACGATATCATGCACACCATCCGCGAGTTGGAGCGCTTGAAGGTGCATCATGTCATGTTCGCCGTGGCTACGCCGTTCAAAGGGACGCCGTTCTATGAGCAGTCGCTCCGCAATGGATCTCTGATCAACGACTCCGATGCTATCAATCCCTTTGGAAAAAGCATGATTTCCTACCCGCATTTATCGCAGGAGCGGCTGCAGGAACTTTGCCGCTACGCTTACCGGCGCTTTTATTTGCGTCCTTCGCAGATGTGGCGCCGCTTCAAATCGTATCGGTCGCTGTCTTCCATCAAAAACGATTGGCGGGTTATTTCTAATCTCTTTTTTCGGGATCAAACGAGGCGTTCGGCGATGAGCGAAGCGAAAGATTGATACAATAGGATTCTCGGCATGCGAACAACCTTGGATAACGCCTCCAAATTTTTACGCCTGTTGGCGCGACGCCGCAGCGCTTACCCGCACGAAATTCAGATCGAAGTCACCAACGCCTGCAATATGAAATGCGCCATGTGCCCGCATACGCATGGAGCGATTCCCCAGGAAGATTTTTCGGTGGAGTTGTTTCGAGATCTGGTTCAGCATAATCCCGCGCCCAAGCGCCTTGTGTTGACCGGCTGGGGCGAACCGCTGCTGCATCGCCATTTTTTCGAATTGATCGAAATGACCAATCGATCCTGGCCGAGCGCGAAAGTGCGATTTACCACCAACGGGATATTGCTGCATGAGGAAAATCGCCGGCGCATCGCCCAATATCAGATTTCAGGCATAACCGCCTCGGTCGATTTGTGGCCGGAGCGGGATTCGATTTCGCCCGAGTGGCGAACGATTCTGCATCCGCCCTCGCCCAAGACTTTTCGCAATCTGGTTGATTACTCGGAAGATCAAGATTTGCAGCGCCGGACGCCGCTGATGCTGCAATGCCTCTTGGTTGGTGAGAACGAGGAAGACGTTCGGCAATACATCCGGTTTGCCGCTCAGCGATCCCTGGCCGCCGTCAACCTCGTGCGCATGCAGTCCTATCCTCAAAATTCTGCGAGGCGGCCCGATTGGCCGGACGAGCAGCGAATGATTTCCTCCCTCATTCAATTCGGCCGGAAGCTGGGCGTATCCGTGCGCAGCGTGAACCGGCAGCCTCCGGCCCTGCAATTCGCCACTCATTTCGACCGCATCTGCCTGCGAACCGACGACAGCCTTTACATCACCGTTGACGGCGGCGTCACCCCCTGCTGCAACTTGCGAGACTATCGCATCGGCGCCTTATCATCTCAAAATATATCCATTGCGGATGCATGGAACTCGGATCGGGAGCGAACCTTTTTCTCCGATCAATCGCCGGTCTGCGGAAAATGCGACGCTTTGTTTCATAAGTATCGCGAGGATTGATCTCGCAGGAATCGTTTGATTAATTTGAAAAATCTAAAAAATCTAAACAAGAAGAAAGGGCGCCCGCTTGGACGCCCTTTCTTTTAAAATTGGCTGCAAACCTTCTCTCTATTAAATAGTCGGCAATTCGAAAGGTTTGCGGTATTTTCGGTCCTGGTCGGCGAGGATGTCGTTGGCTTCCTGATCGCCGATGACTTTTTCAGTTTTGGGGTCGAAATTCAAAGCGCGCTGAGTGCGATACGCGGCATTGGCCAGATGGCAGAGCGCTGAGGACAAGTGCCCCTCTTCGACGGGAGCGTTCACTTCTTTGCGGCTCTTCACGCAGTCGATGAAGTTCTGATAATGATCGCCGCCTTCATTGCGACCCGGCCCCTCTTCGCCTTTCTTGCCCAAATACACTTGATAACTCGTATAACTGGGGCAGATCATCCAACCCTTGGAGCCCAGGAATAGATTGCCTACGACGTTGCCGCCCGGTCTGCCCCCTAATTCCGGGTTGGTCATCCAATGGCGCACTTCGAACACCATCATTTTTTCTTCATCGGGATATTTGTAAGTCGCCACCATGGAGTTGGGCGTTTCCTGATCGTCCTCAAACATGAAATGGCCGCCCACGCAGGTAATCAGTTTCGGCAGGCCGACGCCCAATCCCCAGCGCGCCACGTCGAACTGATGCACGCCTTGGTTGCCGATGTCGCCGTTGCCGTAATCCCAATGCCAGTGCCATTTGTAATGCAGCCGGTTTTCGGTGTATTCGCGCTCCGGCGCGGGTCCAAGCCACAAATCGTAGTTGACGCCTCGCGGAACCTTTTCGCCGCGGTCGGCTACGCCGATGGTGTCACGCCATTTGTAGCAGGTTCCTTTGGCGTAGTAAACATCGCCGATCACGCCTTCGTTCAGCATCTGCATCGCTTCTTGAATGGCCTTGCTGCTTCGGATCTGAGTTCCGTGCTGAACGATGCGTTTGTGTTTGCGGGCCGCTTCGACCAGCAGGCGGCCTTCATGGATGTTGTGAGAAAGCGGCTTTTCGACGTAAACGTCCTTGCCCGCCTGGCAGGCCCAAATCGCCTGCAGGGAATGCCAGTGGTTGGGCGTGGCGATCGAGACGGCGTCGATGTCTTTTTCCTTCAACAGGTCGCGATAATCTACGAAGGTTTTGACTTCTTGGCCGTATTTCTCTTTGAATTCAGCGGCTCGCTTGGTGAGCACTCGCTCGTCGATGTCGCATAGGGCGACCACTTGAGCGCCCTGGGCGTTCATGTGTCCCGCAATATGGTCTTTGCCCCGTCCGTTGACGCCGATGACCGCCACATTGACAACATCGTTGGCGCTGTAAGCTTTGCTGCGAATGACCAGGTTCATGGCCGCCGCGGCGCCCGCCGTGGTTTTCAAGAAATGTCTTCGATTTTTTTGGCTCATAATCCGTTCCCCATTTTTATAGTTTGGTTATCCGTTTAGTCATAACGGATCGTAACTTTGTTCCCTACTTCTCGATAATAAGCCGCTGTCTTGCGGAGGTCAATCATTGCGTTAACGATAATGAAGGGAGACGCGCAAGAGCGGGAATGCCATTCTTGTGAAAAAAAAAGCGGAGGCGCATTGCCGCGCCCACGCCTGTTCGCCATTTCCATAATATCAAATACGCTGAGTAATACTTCTAATTCGCTGGCAATTCCGCCTCCGGAATAATCACCAATGCGCCGGTTGCATCATGACCGGAAACTTGCCGCGTATATCCTACAATTACCGGGCGTCCGAGGCGAGCGTTTACTGAATTAGCCAGGATTATTTTGTCGTTTTCGGTTAAATTAATTTCCAACTTAAATTCGTTTGAATGGGAAGAGGGTTTCATTCCTATTCCCATGCCGCCCATACCGCCCATGCCTCCCATCATGACGCCCCCGCCGCCCATATTCCCCATCATGCCCATGCCCCCCATCATGCCGCCGCCCGCGCCTCTGCTTGAGCTTGATCCCCCCATGCCGCCGCTCGCGCCTTTGCTCGAGTTTTTACCCATATCGTTGGAACTACCCATGCCATATCCCCCCATGCCGCCGTATTCGCCCCTACCGCCATATTCGGCCCTACCGCCGTATCCGCCCATGCCCCCCATCATGCCCATTCCATACATGACATGGTCATCTGACTTTTGGGATTGAATTTCCAATACCCACGGTCCGATGGGAACTTTGCAGACGCCCGGCAGCGATGAAGCTCCAAACCAATATCCCCGTACCTGTAATTCATCGCCTAATACAATGTTCAATGTTTTTTTAAGCGATTTCAGCGATGACGAAGCGGAATCGCTTTCTGTTCCTTCCAACATCTCTTCTAATCTTTCGTAAAAAAGGTTGTCCGCTCTGGACGATTGCTCCATTTCGTCGGCATGGCGCGCAATAAATTGCATGCTTTTGACATCGACTTTCGCTCCGACGGATTGTTCGATCGTTTCGATGAGCTCTTGCAGGATGGCAGGCGACGATGCCTGGCCTTGAATCATGATTTCCGAATAAACGCGCGGCTCCTCCTTTTTATCGACGTCTACTAAACCGGCGCCCGGAGAAGAGGGGGAGCGAGATTCGGTTTTCCCGGAAAAGTTGCATTCCAATTTCTCGATCATAAAGTCGCCTTTAAGCGATTGCTCGAGTTGGGGAAGATTCGTAATAACATTCTCGCCGGGGATGCTCAATCTCGCAAAAAAATCTTGCTGCAACATATTTTTTGCCTGAATCTCCACCGGCGCTTCGATCGCATAAACGCGATAGGCGATGTTGTTGGGGAGAGGAGTGGGCGCTTCGGGAGAGTCGCCGTCTAATGTGCGAATAATATCATTGATTTTATTCAATTCATCGAGTGCGCTCACTACGATCAACGAGTTGCTTCGCTCGTCGGCGATCACTTTCGCGGAAGGAAACACCTGCTGCAAAATTTGAACCATGGCATTCAAGTTGTCGGATTTCACTTTAAATATTCGAGTTGCTTGGTCTTTCTGAGGCGCCGAAACAGACGCCTGCGCGATGGGGAAAAACGGCTCTGCAGGATTCGCGTCCACCTGCTCTCCGAAGGCCGATTGCATCGGCGGCGCTTCACTCAGAGTCGGCGGAGCGGATTCCTGCGCGATAACGGTGGATGGATTGAAACTTAGCAATGCTATGGCGATTACGATCAAGATTCGAATCATCGTCTTTTTTTCCTTTCGTGATTTCAGTTTTTTTGTGGATAGACTGAATGGATGCGCGTTATAAATTCCAGACAATCTGGATGGCGCCGTTTTCCGTCGTGCCTTCGATAACGCGTCGATGCTGGATTGAATCGTCTTCCTCCTTGGATTCTTGAATCAGAATGACGGGATCTTCCAATTCCGAATAGATCTTGGCGGCGGGCGTTCCGCTGAGCATCGCCGGGATGGGATTTTTGGGCCTGGTGATTTCGCCCTGAGGCGCCGATAGGAATCCATGAGCCCCGGATTGAGAGACGATCGCCAGCAGCAGCGCCGCTCCGCAGGCCAGACCGGCGCAGAATGAAACAGCATGCCGCAGAATCGGCCAGGCCAATCCGGACGAACGCTCCGGCTGGTTGAGCTCCGACGCTTGCCAGGCCGCTTCGAACATGCGCGCACGTTCTTGAGCGGATAATTCCGGAACCGGCAGGCGTCTGGCGGAATCCAGCGCCGCGCTCAGTTCGCCATAGCGCTTTCTGCACGAACGGCATGTTTGCAGATGATCTCGCTCTCCATTGTCTTCGCAGTCATAAATCAACTGCGCCAATTGCTCGTCGCTCAAATGTTTCTCGCTCGTGTGTTTCTCGCCTGTTTGTTTCTCGCTCATGATTTTTTCATTTCCACGCCAAGAAATTTGGCCAGCCGTCGGCGGACGGCAGTCGCCGCCCGGTAGATATGCGCTTTGACGGTTCCCTCCGAACACCCCAGCGCCCGACCGATTTCGCGCAGCGGCATGTTTTCAAAATGCCGCAGAATGAAGGCCGCCTTTTGGTTCTCGGGAAGCGCATCCAATACGCGCATCACTTTCGCTTCGATTTCTCGTTCGGCCGACTGCTGGCGCGCCGATGGATCGTCGGAGGCGAGATGCGCCTCCATCTCTTCCACCGTCATGGCGCCGGACGATCGCGCTCTTTTTCGCGCCAGATCGATCGCCGTCCGTACGGAAATGATGGAGATCCAGGCGGCGAACGAACCGGTCGGGCGCCGGCGCTTCAGGCTGCGGAAGATTTTGATCCAGGATTCTTGGGCCGCGTCTTTCGCCAGACTTTCATCCAAAACAACCCGGTAAACAATTCGAAAAACCCGGTCGGCATAACGGTCATACAGCTGCCTGGCGGCGCGTTCGTCGCGTCCCGAAGCGGCTGCCGCCAATTCGTCATCCGTGCTAATGCGTCCGTTATGCATGAGGTTCTCTTTACAAGAACGAAGCCAACCAAACACCGGTGTACATCAATTTCGAATGAGCAGACTCTAGTAAAAGCGAGAACGATTTATCTTGTGATTGTAATGGAAGATAGTATCATGGAACTCTTTGGAAAGACCATACGATGATAATTTGGGATTCCAGAATCATATTTTACTTAATCGATCAATTTTCTAATTCATCCCATGGCAAGGATTGAGGGGCTTGAATTTTGCCTCTTTGCTTTTAGAATCACAATTTCTACTGGAAACACCCTGATAATACCGAATTTATCAACATAATTCTTTCTAAAAATCCGGCTTGATCCATCATTTATATTTTAGGATTCTTGCTGCAACATTGGAGACGAACAGTGCGTTGCATTGTCTTGGTTAAACAGGTGCCCGACACAAAAAACATCACCGCCGAAACCATGAAGGAAGACGGTACGGTCAACCGCGCCGCCCTTCCGGCGGTATTCAATCCCGATGATCTCTGCGCGTTGGAGTTGGCTCTTCAAGTGCGCGATCGCTGCGGAGGGACGGTTGAAGTGCTGACCATGGGGCCTCCGCGAGCGGTCGATATTCTCCGGGATGCATTGAGCCGCGGCGCGGATAAGGCGATTCTGCTGACCGACCGGCGCTTCGCCGCCGCCGACACCCTGGCCACGTCCTACACGCTCTGCCAGGCGATTCGGAAGATGGGCGATGTCGATCTGATCTTTTGCGGCCGGCAGGCTATCGACGGCGACACCGCCCAGGTCGGCCCCCAAACGGCCGAAAAACTGGGATTGCCCCAGGTGACTTACGCGCAGGAGATTCATGAAAAAGACGGGAAAATTCATGTGCGCCGCGAAGTCGAAGGCGGCTATGAAATTCTCGCTCTGATCCCGCCCGCCTTGATCACCGTCACGGGCGGTTATGTCGTTCCCCGCCCGCGAAGCGCCAAGCGCACGATCCAGTTCCGTAACGCTAACATCCTTCCGAACATAACGACGCAAATGAAAATGAAATTCCCCGATCAATCGGAAGAGGCGATCAAGCGGCAGGCGGAGGAAGAAGCCGCCCGCTTGAAGGAAAAAGGGTTGTTGATCGATGTGTGGAGCGCGGACGACATCGATGTGGAGGCCGATCGCATTGGATACGGCGGATCTCCCACATGGGTGTTCAAGGTGCAAAAAGTCACGCTTCAATCGGGCGAGCATAAAAGTATAGATGCTTCGGAAACAGGAATTCATTCTCTGATGCGTGAATTGGTTGAAGATCACGTACTCGGTTAATCGACGCAGGATATCACGGTTATGGCATCATCACACGAAATTTGGGTTTTTGCAGAACAAGAAGACGGCGAGTTGAAGCCGGTCGCCCTGGAATTGTTGGGCAAGGCGCGTGAACTGGGCGAATACAGCGACGAAGTGAAAATCGGAGCGGTTCTGGTCGGTTCGAATATCGGCCGTTTGGCGGATGAACTGGCGCATTACGGCGCCGACAAAGTCTA
>JAFGTC010000035.1 GCA_016934335.1 Candidatus Omnitrophota bacterium
GGCTTCGACGCCGTCTTCCTGGGAACCGGCGCCGGTCTTCCGCGCATGATGAATATCCCTGGCGAAAACCTCAAAGGCGTCTACACCGCCAACGAGTTCTTAACCCGCATCAACCTCATGCACGCCGACCGCTTCCCCGAATACAGCACGCCCGTCACTCTCGGCGAGACGGCCGCCATCATCGGGGCGGGCAACACGGCCATGGACGCCGCGCGCGTCAGCGTCCGCATGGGCGCCGAGCAAGTCAGCATCGTCTATCGCCGCACTCTCCAGGAAGCGCCCGCCCGCGACGAGGAAATTGAACACGCCAAAGAAGAGGGAGTCGAATTCAAATTTCTGACCGCCCCGGTCGAACTGATCGGGACCGACGACGGATGGGTGAAAGAGATGAAATGCATCCAGATGGAACTAGGCGAACCGGACGACTCCGGACGCCGCCGCCCGGTTCCCATCAAAGGCTCCGAGTATATCATCCCCACCGAAACGGTCATCACCGCTCTGGGCTTTGGCGTCAATCCTCTGGTTCCGCGCACTACCAAGGGCTTGGAACTCAATAAGTGGGGCGTCATCCTTGCCGAGCCTGAAACCGGCAAGACCAGCCGCAAAGGGGTTTTCGCCGGCGGCGACTCCATCACCGGCGGCTCCACCGTCATCCTCGCCATGGGCCAGGGCCGCGTCGCCGCCAAAGCCATGCACGAGTACCTCACCACCGGAGAATGGTAAAGTAACGCAACAATCCAACCAGGAATCCCCCCCAAAGCGAGGCCAAAGCGCCTCGCTTTTTTGCATAACGTTTCGTTACATTTTCACCTCATTTCATAAAATTTTCCAAAATTCCACTATAAATTCGATTGTTTTTTTGTTTTTTTGTGACATAATATAAATTAATTCTTGGATTGTTGTGGAATTTTACTACTTTAATTACATCTAGAATAAAAATTGGAGGCACAATGATGGAAAGCGCCGTAATTAAAAAAATGGGTTGCAGTAGCGCAGTATTAAGTATCTTTATTTTATGCATTTCATCAGGGATTTTCGTTTTTGATGCGCAGGGACAAAACATTCGGGTAATTGGACCTACGGAGGATTCGCAAGACTACGCTCCTGATTCGATTCTGGTTCGTTTCAAGTCAAATACGCCTGAAAACGCCAAAGCATCCGCCCGAGCAAATGTCATGGGGCAATTGAACAAGAAATACCACATCGTTGAAGGTCTTGAGCATATCAAACTCAACGGAATTAGCGTCGAAAAAGCCATCAATATCTTAAACAAACTTCCGTTTGTTGAATATGCTGAACCTGATTATGTTTTAATGGCAATAGAAACGCCTAACGATCCAGGATATACAAATGGTTATATGTGGGGAATGGATAATATAAAAGCGGATTTAGCTTGGGATATAGAAACTGGTGCAGATAATCCACCTATTGTTGCAATCATAGACTCAGGCATAGATTATATTCACAAAGACTTAAGTGTTAACATGTGGATTAATGAAAGTGAGTATATGGGAGAAAGTGGAAAAGATGATGATGATAATGGTTATATCGATGATATAAATGGATGGAATTTTGTAAGTGATAACAATAACCCTATAGACGATAATGGACATGGAACGCATACAGCCGGCACCGTTGCCGCTGTCGGAAATAACAGTATTGGTGTTGTTGGTGTTGTCTGGAAAGCCCAACTTATGGCACTGAAATTTCTGGATGCATCCGGCAGTGGCTATACAAGTGGTGCCGTGTCGGCTCTTCAATACGCTAAAGAAAATGGTGCAATAATATCAAATAATAGTTGGGGAGGCGGCAGCTATTCCCAAGCATTGTATGATGCAATTGACAACTCTAGTGATGGTTTAGACCATTTGTTTGTAGCCGCAGCTGGAAATAGCGGTCGAGATACTGATAGAAGACCTTTTACCCACTACCCTTCTTGCTATGATTTGGATAATATTATATCTGTAGCGGCGATTGATAGCAATGATAACTTAGCCAGATTTTCGAACTATGGAAGTTCAACTGTAGATCTTGCTGCACCTGGAGTTTATATAATAAGTACATATCCAGAAGACAGATATGCTTACATGGACGGCACCTCCATGGCGGCTCCTCATGTATCAGGAGTTGCTGCTCTGATTTTGGCAGAAAATCCTTCATTATCCTGGTCTGATGTGAAATCTAGAATTCTTAATAACACTCGTTATTTAGCATCGCTTGATGGTAAAACATTAACTGGCGGTACGCTGAATGCGTATGATGCTCTTAACAACAAACCAACAAGCGGAGAAAACAATCCCCCAACCGCTGATTTCACATATACCACCACAGACTTAATTGCAAATTTCACCGATAAATCCACAGATAACGACGGTTCTGTCGTCGGTTGGAGTTGGGATTTTGGTGATGAATCAGGTACAAGTGAAGAACAAAATCCAATCTACACTTATGCAGCAGCAGGAACTTACACCGTTACGCTGACTGTCACTGATGATGATGGTGCGACGGGTGAAACAAGTCAAAATGTTATAGTGAGTGATCAATCGACAGGAGATCTCACAGTAGACATTACATCAGATTTTCAAAAAGCCGGCAGAAATTGGAAAGCTATAGTCTATGTAAATGTCTATATACTAGGTAGTAATCCTAAAATTCCTGTTTCAGGCGCTTTTGTAGATGGTAAATGGTCTTATGATATAAGTGGAAATGATGTATTTGGAACGACATCTGGTACAACAGATTCTAATGGAAATGTAACATTTGTATCAGATCCCATTAAAACAACAAATACTGTTTATTTCACAATAAAAACGATTAATGATGATACTTCTTTTAGCGGAGAGACAGAAGAAATTAAATATCCTTAATAACAACAATGAATTGATTCAATATATGGGGGATAGGTGTATTTTTACACCTATCCCCTTTTGTTATTTTACTCCCCTCCCCTATCAATAATTCGGCCAGGTCTCTACACCCGAACTTTCTCCCAGGTCGAAGGTTAATCCTACTACGCGGGTTCCTTCATAGCGGCGGTAGTTGGTGGATGTGGTTAAATTGGGGTATGTCGCCTTTCCAGCAGGCAGGCGGGTCGGGAGAATCCGGCATATGTTCATAATAAAAGGCGCATTTCCAACCGCATCCAATAATTTAACCAGCAAGGGAAATCGGCCCTTCTTTAAATGAATGGTTTGCGAGGAGTGATCCGGCAGGGCCGCCTCTTGATAGCGGACGTTTTTGCGATAAACCTGCTCGCCGCCGATCCAGACGGCGCAATTCTCGTCATGCGAGATCCACAATTCCGCATCCTGCTCTTCGGGAACCTCGATCCAACTGAACGCGTAATATGAGACGTCGGCGGAACTTTCGTAATACGCTTCAAAATCGATGATGTCATCGGAAAAGAATATCGGTTCGGTCCATCCATTTTGTCCGGGCTTTCCCACGATCTCTTCATCGGGCGCGCCCAAATGATCCGCATCGAGATCGGCGCCGGGGGAAGAATTGAGCAGCCATAACCGGTTGTTCATGCCAAAATGCCCCCGGTTGCCCTGCGATCCCTGAGGAGTGCGCTCAAAGTAATACATGGAATCTTCAATGGAATGCTCGCCGATAATCTCGATCTGATCGGGATTCATCGTCCCCAACCCTTCCCGAGAAGCTTCGCATAGATGCGGGACGTCATCTGGATTCAATCCCATCAATCGAGTGCAGACAGAGTCGACCGCCGCCATATCCGCGCCCGCAATCAACATGTTCCTGCGAACAGCCGGAGAACTGGCCGTCTTGGCTCTCTCTTTGCAGACGATGGCGTCCACGAGACAATAATCCGACGGAGCGATGGAAGCCAGTTCGATAATTTCACGCTCGATCGAATTGCGCCCCGGCCAATCTTGATGCAATCCGAACGGATCGCCCGGATTCGGCCCTCCCTGCCCTTTGTAAGTTCCATATTTGGCCCCGGCGGCGACGCCTATGTAGTTTTTCAAACATACGGTGATTTGAGGCGTATGGATTTTCATGACCGGAACATTGATCAGCACATCCATATCCAGGAAGGCTTCATGAATCCAATACTCTCCATACTCGATAAAATCGATGAAATCGGGCGTCTGAACAAGGCGTATTCCTTGTAAGGGATCCTCCATGGTTCCAAAATCAGCGTCGACGAGATCCACTTGAATCCCATCCTCCGCCAGCCGCATTTGAGCGTCTTTATATCCCGCCCGGTCGAAGCCGTCTCCGACCGGTGCGCCGCCGGAATTATATTTCGTACCAGCCCAATCGGAAGAAAGCCACCCGCCGCCGCCTTCCGCAATGGTATAATGCAAATCGCCCGGCCCGCGCTCCTCCATCCATCGGATCAGCCCTTCCACAACGCGGGGATCCGTATTGACGCCGTTTCCGACATCCGCCAATTCCACGATATTCGGCTTGATGGTCACCTTGGCGCCCGCAAACAAGAGAGGCTCCAAATCGCCGGAGAGATCCAAAACCTGGCGCGTCATCTCGATAATTTCATCATTCGACAAGACGGCGCTGAGAGATTGGGGCGAATTCATAAACGATTCATCCGACCGAACCAGAGCCACATTGGTTTGATAATCGGAAGGTACGCCGTCCATTTTCAACTGCGATGCAGGAATAGCGATAATCGGAGAGGAATTTTGCAAAGTTAAAGCGATGTCGATTCCGACCAAAATAAGCAGCGCGATGAATCCCAACATGTAAACAACTTTTCGTGAAATCATCGTATCCCCTTTTTGTTTACTGATTTTTAGAACGAAGCCGTCATAAAAGCGGCGCGATTCACCTGTTTAACTTATTCTTGCATAATCAATCTTCTCATGTCAATGAAATTTATTTCTTTTTCTTCAATAGGAAAAGATAGAGATATACTCATGAGAGAATTGAGATACAATCTCATCATATTCAAAAGAAGGATGAAAGAATCATTTTTAAGAGAAAAACCCTGTTTGGCTGGGCGGCCGTCTTTGTCAGTTTGCTGCCATTGGTCTTGATTGAAATCGCATTGAGGATAAGCGTAAGCGCTCCAGCGGATTCTTGGAGCGATCCGTATATTACATTCGAAGGCCTTCAGCCGCTCTTCGCGCTCGATTCATCGGGAAAGCATTATGAGACGGCAGAGAACCGTTTGGAATTTTTCCGTAAACAATCCTTCCCCGCTCAAAAAGAAAAAGAATCCTTCCGGATATTCTGTTTGGGAGGATCAACCGTGCAAGGGCGCCCGTACTCGGTCGAAACCGCTTTTCCAGCCTGGCTGCAACTCAATCTGCAAGCGGCTCAACCGCAGAGGCGCTTCGAAGTAATCAACTGCGGAGGCGTTTCCTACGCCAGTTATCGCCTCATTCCCATTCTGGAAGAGCTGCTTCATTACTCTCCCGATCTCTTCATCCTCTATACGGGGCATAATGAATTTCTGGAGGATCGAACGTATAGCGCTATTAAGCAAACGCCTCGCTTTTTAACTCGCATTCATCATCGAATGATGGATTTGCGCACTTATTCATGGCTGCACCGATCCATTTCAAGTTTGCGCGCAGCGAATGTTGAATCGGCTTCGAAGACTATGCTGCCCACAGAAGTCCATGCCAAACTCGATTTGCACGATGGATTGGACGCCTACCACAGAGATGATGCATGGAGTCAAGACATCATGAATCACTTTCAACAGAATTTGGAAGTCATGATTTCAATAGCCGAGGAAGCCGGCGTCCCGGTTATTCTCATGAATCCTGCATTCAATCTAAAAGACTGCCCTCCCATCAAATCGGAATTAGACCCGAACCTTTCCGATGAAAAAAAGAAGCGTTTTCAAACATATTGGGATCAAGCCGTACAGATTGAATGGAGCGCTTCGGAAGAAAAGTTGCGATGGTTGAAGAAGGCGCAGGAAATCGATCCGCAGCACGCCGGCGTTTTGTATCTCATGGGAAAATGCTTTGAAACGATGGGCCGTCTGGCTGAAGCCAAAAAATGGCTTTCCCGAGCCAAAGAAGCGGATGTCTGCCCATTGAGAATTCTGGCGCCCATGCTTGAATCCATCCAGCGCATCGCCGCCCTACATCAAATCAAGTTGGTTGATATCAAGAAACTGATTGAGGATAACACCGACGGCGGCATTCCGGGAAACGAATGGCTGATGGATCATGTCCACCCGACGATCAAAGGCCATCAATTGATCGCCGATGCTCTTTATGGCGCTATTCAAGAGATGGGATTGATTTCCACGCCCAGCGAATGGCGGCAAAACCGTTTTCAATTCTGGCGCAATCACTTATCCTCTCTGAGCGAAGCTTATTATGAAAAAGGCGCCATGCGGCTGAATCGTCTTCAAAAATGGAGCCGCGGGCGGATACCCGATTTAGCCGATGCGGTTCATTCTGAAAATTCATCGTCGCATTTGCAATAAGGAAAGAAAAATCATGATGCGAAAATCTTTTGTGATGCAAGTCAATCCCGATCAACATGCGGAATATGAAAAGCGCCATAATCCAATATGGCCGGAATTAAAAGAAGCGCTGAAGGCGCACGGCGCGCATAATTACTCGATATTCCTCGATCCCGAAGCCCATCTATTATTCGCGTATGTCGAAGTGGAAGACGAAGCCCGCTGGGATGCGATTGCGCAGACGGACGTATGCAAAAAATGGTGGGCGTATATGCGGGAAGTGATGCCGAGCAATCCAGACAACAGCCCCGTCTCCAAACCGTTGAAGGAATTGTTCCATTTGGACTAGATGGATTTTGGCGGGCTGCGCTTCCCTCCTCTATTCAGCTAATTAGAAGCCGTACTTGGAAATTGAATGGCGGGTCGAGAGGGGAGATTCATTCCCTCTCCCATGTAGAAGCCGGGGTGCGCAGGTTGGTTGTATCCGACGTTTTGGCATGCTGCGCTCAGCCGGTAAGCGGGATCGTGCATGAGCGTATAAAGCCGATGGTTCGTAAGAACGGTGCTCATGAAGATGCGCAATTCTTGATTGTCGCTTGTTCGCCAAATCACTTCTTCCCGCCAATCGCCTACGATGTCGGCGCAAAGACAGGGATTCGCTTTGCTGCCATTGTTGCTGGCGCAGTCATAATCTCTCCCCGATAATAAGCGCGAGGAAGAAGCATCCTGATAATTCCATTTGTCGATGACAACCCCATCGAGAATTTCTCGCAGCCAATCGCCGTCCCACCAGATTCCCATGTTGCAGGAGCGGGGCTTCGATTCCGATATTTTTTCGCCCTTGCAACTGTACAAGCCGTTCAATCCCTTTCCGGACGCCCAGCATTCATATCCTCGATATCTTGGATCGATGTCCATGGCGATTCCTCTTCCAACATCGGGAGATTCAACGCCCCAGATCACTGAACCGTCGCCTGCATCGCGGAGATTGGCGCCGTAAGGATGATTCGGTCGTTCATGGATGGCGAAGACTTCCAATCCCGGTCGATCAGGATCCATATCGGACAAGTGCATGGCGTCGCCATGCCCCAAGCCCGTCGCATAAAGCCCTTTTCCGTCATCATCGATGGCGCAGGCTCCATAGATGATTTCATCCTTCCCATCGCCGTCGACGTCGCCGATGCTGAGGTTGTGATTGCCCTGCCCCCGATAATCAATATTTCCCGGAGTTCCGTCGTCGCTGTCGAACGTCCATCGATGGCTTAAACGCCCCTCTCTCCAATCCCAGGCCGCGAGAACCGTTCTTGTATAATAGCCGCGACACATGACCAGGCTCGGCCTGCGTCCGTCCAGATAAGCGACGCCCGCTAAAAAACGATCAACTCGATTTCCATAGTCGTCGCCCCAACTCGAAACCTTTCCTCGCGGAGGAATGTAATCGGCGACAGCCAGAGCGGCGCCGGTTTCTCCATCGAAAACAGTGAGAAATTCCGGGCCGTCTAATATATATCCGCTCGAATTACGATAATCCGCCTCGGGATCGCCGATGACGGCGCCGACTCCATCGACGGCTCCATCCGCTGTTTTACACGCTATCTCCGCTTTTCCGTCTCCATCAAGATCGTATACAATAAATTGCGTATAATGAGCGCCTTCCCGGATATTCTTTCCCAGATCGATCCGCCATAAAAAAGAACCATCGAGTTTGTAAGCTTCAAGGATCGGTCGGCCCGTTATTCCCCGCTGCGAATTATCACGCCCTCTGGAAGTTTGATGCAATACGATTTCATATTCGCCGTCTCCGTCCAGATCCCCAACCGATGCATCGTTGGGACTGTAGTCTTCCGGAGTTTTTAGCGGAATGGAGAGATAAGGAAGAATCGCCGCATTAGCGGGGATGGCAAATAGCTTTCCCGCCCGGCATTCCTTCCCATCCAGAACCTCTACAACGTGCCAACTGTTTTTTTGGGATAAATCGACTGCTGCGTCTATAAAATTGGTCGATTCGGTTATCGGCCGCACATTCAGTTTTATTGGAATGCCATCGTTCGTAGATCGATACAGATTAAATGCGATATTATCTGGATCCGATCCCAGCAGACGCCATCCCAAATAAACCTGTTTGCTCTCCAGAGGAATCGCCGCCATTCCCCGACCTAGATTTTCCATCTGGCGCTGCGCCAAACCGGGAGATGCAAACATTAAATTCAAGACACAATAAATTGCAAAAAATCCCCATATTGAACTTTGCCCCATTATGCTCCCCTTTAGTCGCCCTAAAGAATTTCTGAATTTTATTCATGGCGCAGAGCGACGATCGGATCGAGATTGGATGCGCGAAAGGCCGGATAAATGCCAAAGAGAATCCCCACGCCCATACTGATTCCCAGAGACAGCACCAGACTGTATGCGCTGACGACGGTCGGCATTCCCGCCAGAAGAGTAATCATCCAAGGAATTAACAATCCAATCCCCATGCCGATAAGTCCGCCGGTTGTAGAGAGGACTACTGTTTCTATCAGAAATTGAAGCACGATCTGCTTCTTTTTTGCGCCGATGGCGCGGCGTATGCCGATTTCCCGCGTTCGCTCGGTCACGGACGCCAGCATGATATTCATAATGCCGATGCCGCCGACGAGAAGACTGATGCCGGCGATGGAACCCAGCACAACGTTGAATGTTCTTTTTGTCGCTTCGGCTTGGCGCAATAGAGTCAGCGGTACGCTGATTTTGTAATCCGTCTTTTTATGGAAACGCTTTAACATCGCCTCGATGCCCTTGGCGGTCATCTCTACATTTTGGGTAGAGTCGACTTGGACGATGATTTGATGGAGTTCGACTTTCTCGCGAGTTTCCGAGCCGGCGACGCGCTTCATAAAGATATCGCCGTAGCGCTCTCGGGCGACGGTAACAGGGATGTAAGCGTCGATCTCCTGATCGGGCGTTTGAATGTCTCCGCCGATCACGCTGGCGCTTTGAACGATGCCGATTACTTCAAAATATTCGCTCCCCAGACGCAGGGTTTGACCGATGGTGTTTTTGGTCGCCAAGAGTTTTCGAACGCCGTGTTCAGTCAAAACCACTACATTTCCGCGTTCATCCAAGTCGCGCTGCATCAATACGCGACCGCTGATAATCGGACGCTGGATAAGTTCAAACCAGTTGGGAGTCGTTCCCACAACGCGCAATTCCATGGATCGCTCTCCCAAACGGGCCTGTTTGCGTATTTCTTTCACAGGGACAGTCCTATTCACGCTTGGAAAACTCTCCGCGATCCTCCGCTCGTCTTCATACAAAAGCCCGTAAATGCTCATTAAGATTCGCGTGTTGGTCTGGGTCTCTTCTTCGATGGATTTGGCGGAGGATATCAGGATGTTCTGGCTTCCTAATTTCCGGATCCGATCCAACGCTTCTTTGCTCGCTCCTTCACCAACGGCCAACATGGCGATCACGCTCCCGACGCCGAACACAACGCCAAGCATGGTGAGAAACGAACGTAATTTGTGCAGCAAGAGATTCTTCACGCCTAGATTGATTTCACGCGCATATTTCTGAATTAACATAATTTTTAACTTTCGATAGTTTCAATAAGACCGTCTCGCATGTAAAGTCGATGTTTGGCGTATTCAGCGATGTCCCGTTCATGAGTGACCATGATGATTGTTTTTCCTTGTTGATTGAGAGCGCGGAGCAGGTTCATAATCTCGATGGTCGTATGGGAATCCAGGTTGCCGGTTGGTTCGTCCGCCAATAAGATCGCCGGATCATTGGCGAGAGCGCGGGCGATGGCGACGCGCTGCTGCTGGCCCCCGGAGAGTTCCATGGGCCGATGGCTGAGCCTGTCTTCCAGACCAACCATGCGCGCCAGAACGCGGGCGCGCTCCGCGCTTTCTTCCGGATCCCATCCTTGATAATACAATGGCAGCTGTATATTTTCTTCCACCGTCGACTGAGGGATCAAGTTGAAACTCTGGAAAATAAAGCCTAAATGGCGAAGACGCATATCGCTTAAATCATCGTCGTCCAAGGTGCTGACATCATGGCCGTTCAATACATAGGTTCCTTTCGTCGGACGATCCAGACAGCCGAGAAGATTGAGCAGAGTGCTTTTCCCTGAACCGCTGGGTCCAAGAATCGCCCAGAAACTTCCCGTCTCAAATGAGATGCTGACGCCGGCCAACGCTTTGACTTCCTGCATCCCCATTTGATAGATTTTATGAACGTCATTCAAATAGGCGGCTACGCCGTTGCTGGATGGTGATTGCATCATTTTTATTGTCCGCCGTCTTGCTGAGATTGATTTCGGTCTTGTTGGAAGCGACGCCGCATGGAGTCTCGTTCTTCCTGAGACATGTTTTGGAAGCGCTGCTGCATTTGCTGCCGCTGTTCGGGCGTCATATTTTGAAAATCAGGCCGATTGCCTCCCGGGCGTCCTCCTCCCGGACCGCCTTGCCCCATCGAACCTTGCTGATCCATATTCGGTCGGTTTGACCGGCCTTCGCCAGTGCGGCCGCCTCGGCGGGCGCCATCCATATTTTGAGGCGCAGTCTCGCTTCTTCTCGGAGTCTGAACCGGAAGATTCAAATTCTGATTGTTATTCGCATCCTCAATGATTTTGGTAATATCGTTGCTCTCTCGGAAGCGCTCATCATCGGATATTTCCGCAGCGGCCAGAGGCGGCGTAAGCCACACGACCTCTCCTTCCTTCAAGCCGCTTTTGATTTGCGCCAAACGATTGTTATCCGGACCTAAATCGACTTCTCGCTGCTCCCATTCATCGCCTTTGGCCACAAACACGGTCGGCTTGCCGCCGATGCGCAAAACGGCTTGAACGGGAACATACATTGTATCTTCGAAATAATCGACGATGATTTCCGCCTGGCAGCCCATGCCGCTGCGCAAATCGTCGCCATTGCCGTCAATGAGAATCTGGGTGTCATACACTTTCAAATCGGGATTCATAAAGATGCTTTGCGCATTGGGCAAAGGAGCTATCGTAGACACTTTGCCGGTGAACACTTTTCCGGGAACCGCATCGACCGTGATTCGAACGGGCAGCCCAAGGCGAATCTTCTCCAAACTCGATTCAGGCACTTTGGCGTCCACGACAAAAGACGAAGTCGTCGGCAGGTGGATTAACTCCTGCCGTTCGCGCACCTGCTGCCCTTCATCCAAGGGCTCCTCGTTTCCACGAAAACTCATGCGCACGCTGGTGGCGTAAACGACCAGACCGTCCATGGGAGCGTAAATTTTGGCTTTGGAAATTTGGTCGTCCAGTTTGGATAATTTACTCTGCTGCTGTTCATACTCCGCCAGTTTGGCCTGCAAATCGGCCGAAGCCTGTACAATGTTGGCGTTGGCCTGTCGCTTCGTGCGATCCAAAGCCATTTCCGCTTGAGAGATATCGCTTTCCAACTGCGCAATTTGACGCTTGTAATCGTACGTTTTCAGCAGTTCCAGTTTGGCTTTCGCCACTTCCAGACTTTGCTCGCTTTTATAAACTTTCAATTGGTCGCTCTGATATTCACTCAGCGACAAATATTTTTCTTCATACAGAGTTTTCGACCATCCTAAATCCTGCCTCGCTAATTCCAATTCCTCTTGAATAGTCGATACATTGGATTGCATATCCTTCAGATCCGTGGGATAGGTGCCTTCTTCATATTTGACTAAATCCTGAACGGCGAAATCGTAGGTCAGTTGCGCCAATTCGATATCGCTTTGCGCTTGATTGGTTTCGATGGCCAGATTTTCCCTCGCTTGAATGTAGGCCGCTTCGGCGTTTTGCACTTTGATATTCTGTTCGACTCGATCATCGATGAGTTGACTGGCGTCCAACTCAATCAGCAGTTCGCCCTCTTTCACCCGGGTTCCCTCGGGAATGAGATAGATGATTGTGCTCGATCCTTCTAATTCGTTTTTAATGATTTCCTTGTTGCGCGCTTGGATCGTGCCGGAAACCGGGATGCTGACCGTGAGAGATCCTTTCTGCACTTCGAAGATCGGTTGATCTTGGGAAGATTCAGTTTGAAGTCGCGTATTGATCGTTGCGTAACTGATGCCGACGATCACGACGATCGCCGCGGCAGCCAACCATATCGATCTTCGATTCAATAGACTTACTTGGGCTTTATTCGGACTGGCGTTCATTTTTCAACTCCTCGGGGGATATTTCTTTCCATAAACCATCGGGATCTATTTGCAATAAATCCAACTCTTGCTGCAAACGCAATTCGGAAAGGCGATAACTGACAAGAGCGTCCGTCAAACTGTTCTGAGCCGAGACTAAAGAGTCTTGTGAATCTACCACATCTCGAATAGTAACTCGCCCAGCCTGCAGAGCCAGGATTTGATTTTTTTCGCGACGTTCATTAAACGCAACAGACTGCGCCTCAATGATCAATTGTTCTCGATTTTGATGCAAATTACGAAGCCGAGATCGTATATCCATTTTGATGGAATCTTCTAATTCCTGATAATCGCGAACCGCTCTTTCCAGATTAATTATGCTTTGCCTGTAACTGATTATCTCTCTTGTACGTTCAAGAGGCAGATCCAAATTTAAGAGAGCATTGTAGCGCCCTTTTTCGAAATTAGGATCGATCGTACTCGGGTTGTCTGCAGAGCCAAGGCTGCGCGTTTCACCGAACGAAGCGTTGCCCAGCAGCGTGAACTCCGCACGCAATGCGTCCGCCGCTATGACGACTCGTCGCCGGGCGTCGTAGAGATTCCCGAGCGCTATTCGCAAATCCAGTCGATTATCCAGAGCGAGTTGAATGGCGATATCTTCCTCCAGTTCCATGGGACCGGCGTTTTCCCGACTGATCGGCTTCAAGTTCGCAGGCGCATCCGCCGGCGGGACTTCCTCTTCGATGACGCTGGTCGTAGCGCTTTCAATGATGCTCTGCGCAGAGGCCGTCAACCTCATCAATTCGTCTCGATCCAACTCGATCTGGACGTCGGGAGGAAGCCCCAATTGGATCTTCAGGGAATCCAATCGATCTTGATACTGAAATTGCGATCGGATCCACGAGGTTCGCGAAGAGAACTCCCGCTGGATGGCCAAATCTACATCCGAGACTTTCTCAAGCCCGGCATCCGCTTTTCGGCGGGAAAGACGAGTCGACGTCACTGAACTTTCATAACTCGCTTTATCATTTTCAATTCGGTCAATGGCCTGCAAAGTAACAAGATATTCTTCGGTAATATTTACAGCGAATTGCCGTTTATATTGTTCGAAATCATAAATGGCGTAAAGAGCGTCTCGCTCCGCTTGGATCAATGGCTCCGCCACGATGTGCTTGCCCGATCCCCGCATTAAAGGAATCGAGATGGAAGCGTCGCCGAACAGACTATACGACGAAGAACTGAAAGGATTCAGCAGTTTGACAAGATCCATGCCTATTTGAGTGGTTAACGAGATTCCATTCAGAAACCGCCGCGAGAGACCGACTGCTCCGGAATTTTGGATGCCGCTTGTCGTTTCATCTCCGCCTAGATTGGCGCTGATGTCGCTGCTGAACGCTCCGGCGAAGGTATTTCGAAATTCGTCTCGCTCAAGATCCAATCCCAGCGCCGCCACAAACACATTTTCTTTCATGGACTGGTACTGGCGGTTGTTCTTCGCGGCAATCTGTAGAGCATCGATAAGCGACAATTGAATAGGGCCGGTTCCTGAGAAAACCTCTTCGGTTAAAGCGGTTTTGTCTCGATCTAAATAATCGTCTTTCGGCCAATGATCGATCGGTTCAAGATCTTTCGTATTCAACGACGCCGGATTGGAGTAAGGAAGATTCTGCTCCAGCATCAACCGCCGTCGCAAAGTATCCTGCGGCGATTCTATCGAAAAAGGCTCGGTCTTTCCAATCGCCTCCATCTGCTTCTGCTCGATAATCTTATAAGCGGTTTGATCGATTTTTTCCCGATGTTGACCCGCCGTCGAGCAACCCAATAAAAAAATGAACCCGGTTGCAATAACAATCAAACAATTATAATTTCTAGACACTAAACTATTTCTCCTCCGAGACGCTCCAGGCTTATAAATTCGTAACTCTATACTTTTGAGACTCAATATTGCGCAATGACATGTTCTATGCATGAGTCAACAATTCTATATGTTTGTCTGCTTTATGAATGGAAATGTTCATCTTTTCACGAACATTCTTAGAATTTTAACTATCAAACTGGAACACTATGGATTTTGATCAGATGAAGACAATCAGGAACAGGAAGAAGATGCCATTATAAACATTTCATAACAAAAGAATCATGAAGATATCTCCACGAGACTTAGATTATGCAACATATTGATTATAATATATTTATATCTATATTTTTATCAATAAATCTTAACTACGCTGCCACGCATAAAAAATGCGTTTCCGATTGGACATTCATCTTCGCGGATTCTCTCTCATCGCTATATTTATTATGCAAGCAATAACTGATCCAATTATTATACGCTTTCCGGCAGCACATAGGGCTCCCGGTAGATCCGCGTCAACATAGCATCGGCGTCTCTGTCTTCGATGAAATTCATTCGAACCGGATCGAATCTCATTTCCCGCTTCAAACGATAGGAAATGTTGGCTAAAAGAGGTAGGCAGGAAGACAAAAAGATTTCTTCGATTTCCGCGTTGAGCGCTTCCCTCTTTTGACTCCGCACTCCATCGACGAAATTCCGGAAATGCATGGCGTCATTCCCTTTTCCCTCTACGATTTCCGGTTCATCGTTCGAGCCGCGATAAATGCGCGCATTCCTGTTGTCTATTACCATATAGCCTTTCGATCCATAAAAAATGGCGCCGGAAGTTTGAATATCTCCTTCGGTATTGGTCGGAAGCCCTCGCGTTTCGGCTTTCAGAATAGTTCCATCTTCGTACTCGAACGTCGCCTGCTGCACATTGGGTGTTTCGCCCTGATCTATGTAGCCGAACCGGCCGCCGCTCGAATGAATGCGAATCGGCAGTTTTTTGTTCAATCCCCAGCGGCATACGTCAATAAGATGGATGCCGTTGTTGGCCATCTCACCGTTGCCAAAATCCCAGAACCAATGCCAATTATAATGCACCAGGTTTTCGTGGTATCCAACATCCGGCCCCGGCCCTTTCCATAAATCCCAATGCAGCCAGGAAGGGGGTTCTTTGACCGGCTTGAATCCCAGCGATTCGCGCTCTTTGAGAACCAGCGCTTTGGCCATGTACAAGTCGCCGATTGCGCCGTCTCGCAGGCGATCAATCGCTTTGCGAAACAGATCGCTGGAGCGGCGCTGCGGGCCGCCCTGCGAAATTCGATTGTATTTACGCACGGCTTCCACCATCATCCGGCCTTCATGGATCGCATAACAGACCGGCTTTTCAACATAAGTATGCTTCCCCTGTTGAGACGCCCAGATCGCCGTCAATGCATGCCAATGATTGGGCGAAGATATTACAACCGCATCAATGGAGTCGTCGTGAACAACATCGCGTAAATCAGGCGTAAGTCTGGCTTCCTTGCCCGTGAGATTTTTCAGTTTGCCGTTCCATTCGTTCATTCTGCGCTCATCAGGATCGCATAACGTAGAGATCTCAACGTTGGGCGTTTTGGCGGCTACTGGCAATAACTGCCCTCCTCGCCACCCTGTCCCGATGATGGCAATCCGCAGTCGCTCATTTGCCTGCGCCCAACTCGCTGAGTTTCCAATCAAGGATGATCCTGCGGCCATAACCGACGTATTGAAAAGAAAATGTCGCCGCTTCATGAGAGGCCTCCTTACCGCTAGACTCGTTTTATCTTTCGATCTTCCATTGCCGCATTGCGTCTTTCAAGCTAAGCCTATTTCAGATTCAATGCTATTTCGCCGGCTTTGTTCGCAAACCTATTTGATCAAAAGGAATCTTCTGGAAGCCGATTTTGAATGCCGGCGAATCGGATTTCAGGTTGAAATTCTGATTCTCGGCATCCTCGAAAAGCGGATCCACATCGATCAGGTTCTTTTCAAACGCAAGAAAAGGGCGCGCTTTTTCTTCAACATCATCCCACTCGCCTCCCCAGCAGATATTACGCGCTATCGTATTGCCGACGGGCGCCTTGGGATTTTCCTCGAGAATATTGACTAACTTCGGATATCGTTCGCTGTAGGGCGGCTTGTTATACGCGATGCCCTGCAAGGTTCCTTTTTCCTTGGCTTCCTTGATCCATTCGTCGGAATGGTAGCCCGCCCACCCCAAAGCTCTCGCGTCTACATGCAGCGCTGGATCGCAATCGACAAAAATATTATTTTCCACCGAGCAGTCTCTGCCGCCGCCGATGAAAGCCGCCCGCGTCACCTTATAAAATACATTGCCGAAGATGGAGGCGGAAGCGAACATATCGTCGAGATAGACGCCCACGCAGCCGCGGTTTTCGAATCCGGTGATGTCATGAAGATAATTGTATTGGATCTTATGGCCGCGCATGGTCCAATTGCGGCCCGCATACATGGCGCCGGCGTCGTTGGATTCCATACAAACATGATGAATCTCATTGAATTCGAACAGATGGTCGTTGCCGCTGAACATGATCCCTATATGAGGCGCAGTATGGATCAAGTTATGAGATGCGCGGTTTCCCACACCGGAAATCGATATGCCGGGAGTGTACATGCGGTTAATCCGCCCATAATGGTGAATCTGGTTATTCTCTGCGTAAAGACCGCCCGGCGTCAAGGATGGGCGATCCCCCCCGGACAGGGAAACGCCGCCTCCTCCAGTGCGGTAAATATCACATCCGACTACGCTGTGTTCGGCGCCCGATAATGAAGCGCCCCACCCGCCGGTATTTCGAATGGCGCACTGAGAAAGACAATCCCCTTTTCCGCCCGACGCAACCAAGGCCGCGCCGCGTGACGCCTCCAATGTAAAATCGCGAAACACAACATAGGAGGCATCGTTCAACGTAATGATATTGGGCAAAATTGAAATAACGGCATTCCCGCGATCCATAGAATCCGGCGGCCAGAAATAAAGAATCCCTCGTTCACGATCTATGTACCATTCTCCGGGCGAATCCAATTCACTAATCATGTTAAAGGCGTAATACCATTGACCTTCGCGATACCCGTAGTGATGATAAGGAGTCGCCAGAGAGATGATGGAATCCGCCGTGTTGATGGATTCGATTGGCTGGCGTTGATCGGACCAATCCCAAAACCAATAGCCATGCAGCCAGGGATCTTGTTCGCCAATCCAGCGCGCCGGGCGGCTTCCGCTGTATTTGAATTTCCCGATTTTGCTGCCCTTATGACCGTGAATCTCATGACCGTCCTTAACGACGATGTCTTCGATGCGGACGAAGCCTTCATTCGGCCAGCGCGACAAGGTCATGGGTATGTCATTGAAAAACAGTTCCGCTCCGCCCTGATCCGCTCGCCCCAAATCGGTTATGCCTTGCGATTTCAAATCCGCCTGGACGATATGCTCGCGCGCTTTTTCATCCAGCCGCTTCAATATCGCCTCTTCCTCAACCGGTTTGAAGCCGGAAATCGGCGCTCCGCCGACCAGGCGCACATCCTCCCCCGAAAATGATGTATACACAATCGGCCCCGTTTCCGTTCCAGAATCGACCTTTTTCAACTCAAACGGCTTGTCTAGATAATAAATGCCTTCGCGAACGATTACTTGGACGCCGTTTCCAGGAAACGAATCTTCTTCTTTCATCGTACGTATTTCATCACGAGCACGCTCCAATGTGCGGAATGGCCCGTCCGTTTTAGAGGCGTTCGGCTCTAGCAAACGCCCTCCCCACGAATCGCTCCCTGATTTGGATACATAGAGATTGATTTGATCGGGATTCGACTGCACCGGCGCCCCCAGCAGCGCAACCATCAATCCGATCAGTGAAATTCGTGCGATTAATTGGATTTGAATCATCTTAACACCTCGACGCTATATACAGCAGTTTCTGAATAACCAACCTTCATCTTTAGCATTATCAGAAGGTTATCTCTTGATACTCAGCAAATGTACGCGGCGAAATCATGGATTACTACGTCCATCCATCCCGATATTCTCGATGTAGAAATTGGTTGGCGTTATCATCATTGGTAAATTTCATGTTGGGGCCGTCCCAATACAGTTTGCGTCCGGCTTGCAAGGCGGCGTTTCCCAGCATGCAGGTCTCAGTCAGAAATCCTGCGTGATCGACAAAATTGGAGCCCGGCGCATCGCCTCCCCGGCATGCATTTACCCACTCGTCAAAATGTCCCGGCGAACGAGGAAGCGTCTTCGGCGCCTGGCCGTAGGTTTTCATTTTGGATTCGGGAATCAACTGATGTCCCATCACAGTTCCCTTCTCGCCGATGTAAAGATTGTTGGAAATCCCGCGATTGGCTTCTAAATCTTTGGGATGAGGAGGCTTCAAGCCTCCGTCGTACCAATTCAATATCACCGGAGGCATATCGCCGCGAGCGGGAAATTCAAATCGCGCAATCACGCCCAGCGGGTAAACGTCAGGAAAACGTTTTGTCGAACTGGCCTCGACGCTGATTGGGTGCTTCAAATGCAACGCCTTAAAAACAGTCGAAAGCCGGTGGCAGCCTAAATCGCCGAGTTGCCCTGTCCCAAAATCCCACCAATTTCGCCAAGTCCAAGGATGATATTCAGGATGATAAGGACGAAAAGGCGCCGGCCCCAGCCATAAATCCCAATCGAGACCTTCAGGAACAGTGGGAGTCTCTTCGGGCCGGCCAAGCATAGCCGGCCAATGCCAGAAGCGCGGGGAAATCGCAACATGCACCTCATGCACATGCCCGATGACGCCGCTGGCGATGATTTCTCTCGTGAGACGATCTTCTTCCGTCGCCTGCCCCTGATTGCCCAACTGCGTAGCGACGCCTGCGCGCTTCGCTTCTTCTGCGATCAAACGCGCTTCTTTCACAGACCATGTCAGCGGCTTCTCACAATAGACATGTTTTCGCTTCTTCAACGCCGCCATCGTAATCACGGCGTGAGCATGATCCGGCGCGGCTACCATAACCGCATCGACGTCTTCTTTTTCCAAAAGTTCGCGATAGTCGCTGTAAGCGCTGCAGGCTTTGTATTGTCCGAGATTATTCTGTTCGGCATAGAATTCATCGACGGTGCGCCGGGAGGGCTCGCGTCCTGAGATTTTTGTCTCTCTCCCCTGCTCCCAATCCCATGATATATAACCGTCGCTCTCACGATTCACATCGCATACCGATACAATTTGAATTTCATCAAAACGCAGGAAAGTACGCAAATTCTGATAACCGCGCCCCCCTACGCCGATGCAGGCCAAAGTGGTTTTATCGTTGGGCGCCGTCCGCCCAAATCCACTGAGAACATGAGAAGGCATAATGGTGAGTGTTGATGCGGCTATCGTCTTTTTAAGAAACCGGCGTCGCGTCGTTTCGGCTGTTGTTTTCTTACGGATGCTTCTCCCGCGATCGTTTATATGCGTCATGGTTCGCCCTTTCAAATATGTTCATTATTTCTGCATCTGTTCAATCATAATAGGCGGAGGCGTTAATTTTAATGGGGCGGAGCTATTTCAAAATCTCTTTTCAGAGTCGCCCGAATCCTTATGAATAAAATGGATAACAGAGCGAATGCTTGACAGAACGAAGACGGTTATGAAAAAATTAGATATTCGTCTGGAATTATGCCATTACCTGAGAAAACTCAATCAGCAATGCTTACACTATTTTGGATATAGGAGCCTTCCACCATGAAAAAGTCAAACATGCCCCGCCGCGATTTCAATAAACTGCTTGCAGGCGCATCCTCCATCCTTTTTCTTTCTCCGCAAGTTCTGGGAAAAGAAGGCGCAGCCCCGCCCAGCGACCGCTTGTCGATCGCCGTCATCGGATGCGGGGGGCGCGGCGATCATAATTTAAAGAAATGCGAGAACGAAGCCGTCATTGCGCTCGCCGACGTCGACGATGAGCGCGCAGCGAAAGCCTTCAATCGATACGAATCCATCCCCAAGTACAAAGATTTTCGCATAATGCTCGACAAGCATTCCCAGGTTGACGCCGTCCTGATCAGTACGCCCGATCATACTCACACAGTCGCTGCCATGAATGCGATTCAACGCGGAAAGCATGTTTACGTCGAGAAGCCGCTCGCCCATACGATCTACGAAGTCCGCCAATTAATGAAAGCGGCTGAACAGAATAACGTAATTACTCAACTCGGCAATCAAGGCCATTCCCACAATGACATCCGAAAAATTTGCGAATGGATCTGGGGAGACGCGATCGGGCCGGTTAAACAAGTCCATGCCTGGTACGAGCGGCCTTACGGCGACGGGAAGCCGCGTCCGGACGATCAGCCGCCTGTACCCGAAACCATGGAATGGGATCTTTGGCTCGGCCCCGCGGCGCATCGGCCTTATCATCCTGTGTATGCGCCGGGCAAATGGCGCAGCTGGGCCGATTTTGGAACGGGCGTTTTAGGCGATTGGGTTTGCCATATTCTCGATCCGGCGTTCTGGGCGTTAAAATTGCACGCGCCGGAACGGATTATCGCCCATAACGGCGATTTGGACTATTCGCCGGAACGCTTCCCGCTTCAATCGGACATCGATTTTTATTTCCCGAAGCGATCGGATATGCCGCCCGTCAAAGTTACATGGACCTACGGTAAAAAAATTGAGATTCCTCAATTACAGGACGTGGAATTAAACGATTGGAACCGCCAGGCAGGCGCGATTTTCATTGGAGAGAAAGGCTGCATCGTTCATGGCTCGCACGGCGGAGGCGGCGCCCGCCTGCTCCCGAAAAGCCTCGCGGAAGAAGTAGGAAATCTGCAGGAAATCATTCCCCGCGTCGAAGGAAGCCAGGAAGGTCATCATCAAGAGTGGATTCGAGCCTGCAAGGAAGGGCGTCCCGCCGTAAGCGATTTTTCCTACGGCGGCCCCCTCTCTGAAATTGCTCTTTTAGGGGTGATTGCAACACAGCATAACGAACATGAACTTCAATGGGATGCAAAAGCCATGCAATTCAAAGAAAATGCATCAGCCAATGAGAAATTAATACCGACTTACAGAAAGGGCTGGTCGCTTGAAGGATAAACGCGCTTCAACGATGGAAGCGGGGAAGATGGATCGCCGAAAATGCTTGCAGGCGCTTTCCATTTTCGGATCGTCTTCGTTTTTATCGCAATATGGCTGGGGTAAAACAAATTCGCCGCAAAAACGCCGCCCCAACATTATTATCATCCTTGCTGATGATATGGGATATGGCGACCTTTCCTGTTACGGCGGCGAAACCATTCAAACGCCTCACTTAGATGCATTAGCCGCGGGCGGGGCGAGATTTTCCGATTTCCATTCCAGTGGCCCTGTTTGCAGCCCGACGCGCGCTGGATTGTTAACCGGACGCTATCAGCAGCGCTGCGGGATTCCTGAGGTGCTTACCGTTGCAGGACGCCGGGACCAAGGGCTGTCGCCCGAGGAAGTCACATTCTCGAAATTGTTCCAAGAAGCCGGATACAAAACGGCTTGTTTTGGTAAATGGCATTTAGGCTATCGGCCTGAATTCAATCCAATCCATCATGGATTCGGCCAATTCCGCGGCTATCTCAGCGGCAATGTCGATTATATTTCGCATATCGATCAAGCCGGCGTATACGATTGGTGGGACGGCGCGGCACAGATTCACGAAGAAGGATATGTCACCCGACTGATTACGAAACACGCGCTGCGCTTCATCGAAGAAAATCAAGACAATCCTTTTCTGCTTTACCTGCCCCACGAAGCGCCTCATTATCCCTATCAAGGACCGAATGATAATGCGGATCGGACCGTAGGCGGTAAATTTGATAATCACGGCAGCCGCCAGGACGTCAAAGGCGCCTACAAAATCATGATCGAAGAACTGGATGACAGCGTCGGCGAGGTGATGGAAAAAATTCGGCGGCTGCATCTCGAACGCGATACCTTCGTTTTCTTCTTCTCAGATAATGGAGCGACGCAAGCCGGTTCGAACGGCCCTTTGCGCGGATTCAAAGGCAGCTTGTGGGAAGGCGGCCACCGCGTCCCTGCGTTTGCCTATTGGCCGGGAATCGTGCCGCCAGCGCGAATCATTCGCGATCCCGCCATCAGTTTGGACATTTTTCCAACATTGCTCTCCGCGGCTGAGATCAAAAGACCGGCTGGATTCAATCCGGATGGAATCGATTTGCTGCCTTTCCTATGCTTCACTGAAAAAATTCCGAATCGAACTTTGTATTGGTGGTACAAACGCCAAAAAGCGGTTCGCCAGGGAGATTGGAAACTGCTTGTCCAAGAGAACGGCAATGCCGAAACAGTTAGGTTATTCAATCTTCAACATGACTTAGCCGAGAAGAATGATGTTTCTTCCCAACATCCGGATTTGATGAAGACTCTATTAAATTCACTCAACCGATGGCTGGAAGATGTGAAGCAATGAGACGCTGTGTATAAACATTCGACAAATCGCCTGTAAAAGAATCTTATGCGGCGTCCCTCCGTTTTGCGCCCCCCGCGCATTATAATTCCCTCCGGTTCGCTTGAGCGCGCCGATCCATTCATGATTCACGCCGTCGGCTTTGCATGCCGGCGTTTCTTTGTTTATGTTCGATCCAACAAATCATCAAATTTCCGCCCAATATCACCGCCGTAATTTCTTGATGCACATGGTGGACGGCATTCTTTTTATGGGCGGTTTGGCGTTCACATCCACAGAAATCGTTTTATCGGTGTTGATTTACCGTCTGGGCGGGAGCGAAGCGGCCATTGGCTGCGTATTCGCTCTAACCGAATTAGGCGTTGCGCTCCCCCAGCTGCTCACGGCCCCGTTCATCGACGGACTGCCGCGCAAGAAAATTCTAGTTTTATTCAGCGGTCTGGCGCAGCGAATTCCCTGGCTGATCCTGGCGTTTCTTTTGTTTTTCACTCCATTCAATCAAGACGGGCGCGACGTCCCGCTCGTATTGGGATTCATTACGACCACATTTCTGATCACAGGATTCATGGGGCCGGCCTGGAATGAATTCGTCGCATCGACCGTCCCCCGAACCTTTCGCGGCCGCCTTTTTGCATTGCGACAGGCTATTTCGGGGATTATAGGAATCGGAGCGGGATTCGCCGTCACATATATTTTGGAAACAGCAGATTTCCCCCGCAATTTTTCCTATTTGTTCCTGACGACCTTCCTGTTCTGGATCGCATCCCTCACCTGCTTAGCGTTTGTACGCGAAACCGCGCAGCCGGTTCGAAATCATGAAAGTCTGCGGCATTACCTGTTCAAACACGTCCCCGACATACTCAAAAACGACGGCGATTATCGTTGGTTTCTGGTCGTAAAGGCCGGCATGCTGCTATCGCTGATTTCGTTTGGCTTCTATTCCGTCTATGCGATTAAACGCTTTGATCTTCCCGCCAGCGAAGCGGGCGCTTTCGTCCGATATTACATGCTGGGGATGATCGGATGGTCTTTTTTGTTCGGATACCTAGCCGACCGCTTCGGGCATCGAATCAATATCATCCTGTTCTGCGTTATGGTGATATTCCAAAGCATGGCGGCGCTTTTGACGCCGTCCGCCGCCTTGTTCAAAGTCATCTTCTTATTCCTGGGAGCGAACCGCAGCATTCAGATTATCACCTTTGTTGCGATGCCCATGGAATACGCCGATTCGCGCGATCGCCCCACCTATTATGCGCTGAGCAATACGCTGCTCGCTCCGTTTTATCTATCGGCCCTGTTGGGGGGATTCCTGATTCCCTTCATCGGATATCGAGGGCTCTTTATAATGGCGGCGAGTTTTGCCTCTTTTACGCTGCTTTGCGCAATCTTCTTCGTTCGCGACCCCCGGCGCATACGGTGCGAATCCTAAAAAACCGTTTCACATGATTTGCATGCTGTTGTTCTTGCACCAATTCCCTTTTATCACCATCATTGCCATTCAATCGGATCTTATGTTACGATAATCATCGATTGCATGAAAAACGCGAACCTGCGAACCGCCGCCTTTTCAATCCCTGAAGAGAGGAAAAACCATGCGCCGGAAAGCATTCACCCTGATCGAACTGCTTATTGTGGTCGCCATCATTGGAATCTTAGCCGCCATTGCCGTCCCCAATTTTCTCAATGCGCAAACCCGCGCCAAAATCGCCCGTAATTTGTCTGACATGAAAAGCCTGTCCACAGCGGTCATGTCGCTTCAGGTTGATAAAGGGGCTTACCCGGTCGACTGGTGGGATGACGACACTCAATTGGGCTGCGAACGCTTGGAAAAATTATTCAACAATGTCGGCGCAGGAACCGGCTGCCCCCAACCGAATGGGCGCAATATGTTCGCCGTGCTGGGGCCTCTGACCAGCCCGGTCGCTTATATGTCGTCGATTCCGCTGGATCCTTTCTTTGAAGGTCCGGGAGGCGAACAATCCTCCTATCGCTACGGCGATTACGAAGCCGCCTACAAAGGGCAGTCCGGAACCAATGATTACAACCACAACTTCAACGCCCTGAAGCCCGGCATCGCCGAAACAGTGAGTCTGCGGCCTTTGGGGCTCGGTGAATTCGCCCTGATCGGAAGCGGCCCCGATCGAGAATTCGGCATCGGTGCGGGAGCGAGCGATCCTCAGCGCGGCATTCCCTACAACGCTTCCAACGGTTTGACGACCATAGGCGACATCGTCTTTCGCTCCGGCGGAGGAAATCAATATTGACGAATGAAATGATGCTATTCATTGCGATCCTGCTTAGATTATCTCGCCGGATTTAAATCAGCGGGGGGACGGCCTCTATGCCGCCCCCCATTGTCTGCACTATTCAAGTTGATTGGTTTATTGCCCCTTTGATCCTTCCAGCGATCTCCTGCGCAGTTGATCTACATAAACCGCCGCAATGATGATCAGGCCGATAACGATTCGTTGAACGAAGGAGGAAATGCCAAGAATATTGCATCCGTTGCGCAGAAATTTGATAATAAACGCGCCGATGACGGAGCCGAAAATGGTTCCCTCGCCGCCCATGAAACTTCCGCCTCCGATGACCACCGCCGCGATGACCTCCAATTCCATGCCAATCGCTTCCGCCGGCTGCCCGGTGTTCAATCGCGATGCGTGGAGAATGCCCGCCAGCCCCGCCGTGAATCCTCCAATCATATAAACAAATACTTTTACACGCTCCACATTCACGCCGCACAAGCGAGCCGTGCGTTCATTGGAGCCGACGGCGTACACCTGCACTCCAAAAACGGTATAGCGTAAGATAAAAGCGGAAACCAGGGCCAAGGGAATCAGGATGAACAAAGAATACGGTAGCAAAAGAATTTTATCGCCTTTGGCAATGAAATTGGGATAAGCCTCTTCCAACAACAACCGATTCAGATGGATTAAATCGCTTCCCTGTAAATTTTGTACAACGCTGTCCTGGACGCCGCTCGATAAAACAATTCCCTCAAACCGCTCCGGCGTATACAGTAAATCCTGACGAATGATCTTGTTGAAGTCGTCCGTCAAGCCAGTTTGAATCTTCTCCGGAACCTCGGCGGTGGAATTCCACGCTTCGATTTGTTGAAGAGTTTCCGGCGATAGAGAATTTCGCAAGTGAACGGCCAGAGGATCATGTCCGGATTTAATGCGGTTGCTCAACGCCTTCATATTTAATTCCTCTTCAGAAAATTCAACGCTCACTTTCAGAGGAATCTCCATCACGGAATTGGCGATGTTGCCGAATTGCGAAGGAATGTTGGTGACAGGAAGTCCGCCGACGGAATGAAGAGCCAATCCGCGCACGATTTCCATCATTCCCAGCGTTACGATAAACGGCGCCAGTTTTCCTTTCGTGATGACGACGCCATTGATCCAGCCGCAAACGGCGCCGGTTAAAAGACCCGCCAGAAGACCGTACCACAATCCCCATCCAAGATAATCGGCGGACATGACCATAGTGGCGTACACGCCGGCTAAGGCGACGACCGATCCAACCGAAAGATCTATGCCCGCGCTGACTATGACAAAAGTCATGCCGATGGCCGCAATGGCGATGACTGTCGTTTGCCCGATTACATTGCTTACATTCTGAAAACTAAAGAACAATTCCGGCTTTTCCCATCCAAAAATCACTATCACTAAAACAAGGGCGAAAACCGGACCGAGCTTCCCGAAAAGCTGCCATAACTTCCTACTTGTGCTTTGCCACATAACCTTCCTCATAACCAAATTTCAAAGACAATCATAAAACAATATAATGCCGCAGGCATCCTTGCTCTTCTTCAGGCTAAGCGCTCGCCGCTATCTCATCCGACAAGCCGGTAGCCAGCGTCATGACGCCGTCTTCGTTGATTTCATCGATGGCGTATTTCCGACTGATGCCGCCATGGTGCATGACATAAAGCGAATCGCACATGCCAAACAGTTCGGGCAAGTAACTGGAAACCATAACAATCCCGCATCCTTCTACGGCGAGTTGATCCATTAATTTATAAATCTCCACTTTCGAACCGACGTCGATGCCTCTTGTAGGTTCATCGAGAAGCAGCACTTTCGTGTCTGCGCCTAAGAGCCGGGCCAGCGCGACTTTCTGCTGATTCCCTCCTGACAGCTGATTGACCTTTTGATCGGGCGATTCAGTTTTTACTCCGACTTGATGGATCAAATCCCAAGATAGATCTTTAAGTCTTTTATAGGAAACAACGCCCCTTCGACTAATTTTATCGGGAATGGTCAGAGTCATGTTTATGGCGACGGAGAGATTTTGCGCCAATCCTTCTCCCGCACGATCCTCGCTAAGAAGCCCTACTTTCTTTCGAGTTAATTTGCGGGGGGTCGGAGAAAGAATCGTGACTCCCTGCATCGAGAGTTCTTCCACTTGCCCCGGCTCGAGGCCAAAAAGCGCGCGCAGCATCTCCGTGCGGCCCGTACCCACCAAACCGGCGATTCCTGTTATTTCTCCCTTATTTACTTCGAAGCAGACGTCATGCGTCCCGTTAGGGCTGGAAAGATTCTTCACAGTAAACAAAATCTCGCCGATCGCATGATCCGTTTTTGGATACAGATCTTCGATCGTCCGCCCGACCATCATCTGTATCAAATTCTCGGGAGAGACGGAATTCATCTCGCCGTGACTGACGCCCTCGCCGTCGCGAAGAACAGTATATACATCCCCAATTTCCCCGAATTCCTCCAGATTATGGGAGATATAAATAATACCCACTCCTTTTTCACGGAGTTTCCGTATCAATTCGAACAGTTTGAGAGTCTCTTTCTCCGATAGAGCGGCGGTCGGCTCATCCATAATAATGAGGCGCGCATCAACGCTGAGCGCTCGCGCAATTTCCACCAACTGGCGCTGAGCGACGCCCAATTGGCTGACGGGAATATTGGGATTGATATCCGCATCTAACTGCTGAAAAATTTGACGGGTGCGTTCGCGCTGTTCTCTCTTCTGCACCAATCCACGGCGAAGGATTTCATGACCGAGAAAAATGTTAGAATAAACCGGCAAGTGCGTCGCCAAGTTCAATTCCTGATAGATCATGGCAATGCCGGCCATTAACGCTTCTTTAGGATGGGAAGCGGCGAAACGCTTTCCTCGATAGTAAATCTCTCCTTGATCGGCGGGATGAACACCAGTAAGAATTTTCATCAACGTGCTTTTGCCGGCCCCATTTTCCCCTACTAAAATATGCACTTGTCCGGGCTCAACCGTCAAATTCACGCCGGACAAGGCCTTCGTAGCGCCGAAGGCCTTGTGGATATTGCTCATTTTAAGCAGCGGTTCAGACAATTTCTCTCCCTCTTTCCATTTACTCTTCATTCAATATAGAAAGATCAGGATTCAACACTTTCTGCATCTCCGGATCATTTATATTTCCCGGAGTGATCAGATAGACGCCTGTATCAATTCGGCGCTCCACATCCAGACCGTCGAGATAACTCACAATCGATTTCACACTCTGGTATCCCATATTGAAAGGATTTTGGATCACCAGCGCATGAATTTCTTTGTTATTCAATCCCTCCAGCAAATCGACGGAGGAATCAAATCCGACGAAAATCTTCTTGCCGGCGAGATTTAATCCGCGCAACGCCATTAAGGCGCCGTGAGCGCTGCTCTCATTGGAAGCGAAGATGGCATCTACGTTGGGATGAGCCGTCAACATATCTTCCGTAACCGATCGAGATTTATCCTTATCGCTGTATCCGTACTGCGAATCGATAATTTGAATATCGGGAAATTCCTTGGCAAGAGTATCTTCAAAGCCTTTTTCCCGTTGATTGGTCGAATCGCTGCCGGGATCGCATCGCGTGATAATGCACGTGCCTTTTCCATTCAACAGCCGCCCCAATTCTTTGCTCGCTTTCACGCCGCCTTGATTATTGTCAGTGGCGACAAAACTCACATATTTATCGCTGTTGATGCCGGAATCAAAAATCACGCAGGGGATGCGCGCATCTGCGATCTGCTCTACCACTTTCACGAGAGCGTTTTGGTCTTGGGGCGCGAGTACGATCCCATCCACTTTGCGAACAACAAAATCCTGGGTGATGGCGATCTGCTGATCTTTCATGGTCTCGGTTTGAGGACCGTTCCATGCGATTTCAACGCCGAGTTCTTTTCCCGCCGTCAGTGCGCCTGCATGAACAGATTGCCAAAAAACATGCGCTGTTCCTTTGGGGATCACGGCGATTACTCGTTTGTCTGTTTTTGCCGATTCATCAGCATCATGCTTTGCGCAGCCAATAACAAATATCGTTAAAGCCATGCCGGCAACAGCCGCACATAAGAGTGAAAACGTCTTCATGCGCTTCATTAACCCATCTCCTTCTATTTTTAAATAGTAAATAAGCATCAAATATTTTTGTTTTAAAGAATTTACAAGACAAGATTCCGACTCAAAACAATTTTTTCATTGTATGCCAACAATGGTATGAATCAAAGGCGCCGATTCGAGAGAAATGGAGAGAAAAAGAGGTCAATTCGAAGAGAAATCGCTAGATAAATGAACACAAACTTTCAAGTTGTATCATGGATCCCAATCAACGGCGGATCACCTCAATAGTCACCGTAAACGATCCGGCGTTATCGGAGGATGCGCCGGGATAATCGAGCATCGCCAGATAGAGTTTACGCGCTCCGCGAGGAACCACAATCTGCTTATGCCGCCCAATGATAAAGGGGATTCTTTGATTGTCGAACAAACCGACCAGGGATCCAATCGGTCCTTCAAACGGCTTAATTTCAAGAACAGCGTCTGTTTTCACTATGATGCCGGAATCAATCCACCCCCTTGGGCCGTAACTGAGCGAAGTAATGGGAATATGCCGAGCTTTCCCCGTTGCATAAATATCGAGCGTCTCGCCGCCGACAATCACGCCGTCTAAAACCGAAACAGGGGAATTATCCGGCGCCCAATCGCTTAAACCGCCTTCCGGATATTCAAGCACTACGTCCGATTTTGCCTCGGCTAAAAAAATATCCGACGTCGCCGGAACGACAACTGTATCGGTCTTCAAATGACCGTATTCTTTAGCGGGATCGATAATGCTGGGTGTTTTAAGAAAATCCTTGGGGCCCAAAAAGCCGCCGATATTTTCCTGACATCCGGAAAAAAAAACGCCCAGGAGAGATAAAACAGCGCCTATCCCCCAGAACGGGACTTTCCTAAAAAATTTCAAGATGCAAAACATTCTTTTCTTTCCCTCAATCATACAGAACCACATTATCAACTCCATCTTATCCCGCCAACAAGTGAAAAAGATAAAGATTTAGAAATCCAAGAAGAGTTGACGCGTGATGCATTCCTCATCTATTCCGATGAGATTAAAACAAAAATAGATGATTTATTACTACTATCAATCCTGTTTATCATTAAGTATATTGCTATGCTCTATCAAATAAAAGTAATACTATACAACAAAAAAACTCCCAATATCGACTACTGTATCAAAATTCCGAAAAATATTTAAGTACTTTCTCATGACTCAAAAATAGATTCCCACAAAGTAGGGAAAAATCCAAATTTTCCTTTCATTTAGATTACCTAGTACTCTCTTTCACGGACATTTATCCCATGAGTGGGAAAGAGGAATAATAAATAGACGCCCCTTTCCCACTCATGATTATAGATTTAAGTTAAGCCGCCTGCACTTTTTGCTCAAGTTCTTCCTCTTTTTGCTCCGGTTCCTTAAAGAAAAGCAAAAAGGCGAGCATACAAACCATCAACAGAGCGAAAGGAACTCCGAATACACCGGTATAATTTACGACTCCATCAGCCGAAGTAAACAAGCCGGTAATCCATGTAGCCCAATGAGTGCTTAAAAACATCCCCAAACCGATGGTTACAACGGTGATTAGACTCTGAGCCGAAGCGCGAATCTGCACTGGCGCGACCGTATCAACGTACATCTGCCCGACGACAAAGAAGAATACATACGCGAATCCATGAAACGGCTGGGTTATAACGACCAGCCACCAAACGCTTCCAAAAGCGGCCGCGGCATACAACAAGCCCCATGCCAGAGAGGCCAACGCCATGCACATACGAATGCCGAGTTTTGGAAGCCACCATTTCAAGAAGAAATAGAGAGTCAGTATTTCCGTGATTTGGGCTGTCACTTGCGCCGTGGGAATGTTTTCACGATTCATCCCCAAGGATTCCATCAAAACTGGAATAGAAATAAAGAAAAACATCAATTGCGTGGAAACGACAAGAGAAATGACCATGAACATCGAGAAATTCTTATCTTTCATTAACTTGAAGGCTTCCAGAAAAGCCCACGGATTCGAACTCTCTTTGGACGGCGGCGTATGAGGCAGCAGAAAGCAGTAAAACCCAAAAATAATGGAAGCAATGCCGGGCATTATAAACAACCAGCTTTCCACATTCAAATAGGCGGCTCGCTGAGCGGATTGCATGGGCTCCGCCAACTGAGCGATCTCACTCCACTGCATGGGATAAGTATGGACATATTTCCACCAGAAAGTCATGGCAAGACCGGCGACGACCCAACCAATGGACCCCCAAACTCGGATTGCGCCGAATTCCGTGCTTTTATCTTTAAGATGGTGGAAGCAGATCGAATTCGACAATCCTAACGTGGGCGCATAGATCATCGAATAGATAAACAATATCCACCATACCAGCATGAAACTGCTGACCTTCGCCAGAACAATCAAAAGTATCCCTCCCACAATATGAGAAATGGCCATATAGATTTGGGTGGGAATGTATCGGTCTGCGATTTGTCCGCCAATAAACGGCGAGATGAGCGACGCGAGGAAAAAGGCGCTCACGAGAGAACTGCTGAATCCCATATGCTGCATATACGGACCCAGGTTGATAAACCATGCCGCCCATACCAGGAATTCAAAAAACATCATGATTCCGAAACGCCAGCGTAGACTTTTAGACATGAAGAGAACCTCCAACTTTGTTTTGAAATGCTGCTTTTATCAAAGATTATCGAGTCCAAATCAATTGAACCATAATACGATGACCACAATTATAAAATCAAGAATGCGCTTTCATGCAATCCCGCGACTAAAAGATCGTATATATAAATGGGGCAATGACGGGATTGGACGTCATCAAGATCAATGCGCTCAATAGAAGAATCACTAGAATGATCGGAAGCAGCCAATATTTTTTCCGCTCGCGTAAAAACCACCAGAATTCTTTCACCAAATCCCACATAACGGCATTTTCCTCAATCTTTTTGTAAACTTGAAAAAGTTATTATATAACGATTTCCCGGAATCCCGCTAGCCGCACTTAACCAATAGATCCATCAGCCTCTCATGGATTCTCGCAATTGAAGAAACAAGTCCATCATGAGAATCGATGGATTGACGAATCGCTCTCGATCTTCCAAAGCGGCCAGAATGCTTTTTGTGCTGCCGATTAATTTCTCCATCGAAGCGTCTTTCCAAAGAATGGAAAGATCTTCTTTTCGATCCTGATTTTCATAATGCGAAGGATCCCCCTGCGAAGCGACTACAACTCCATCCCGAACAATTCGAAGAAGAATCGGAAGGCTCTCCTCAAGATCGTTCGCATGTTTAGCGATGGATTCCGCCGACTCAATGACAGCTGATTCTCTCTTTTTGATTTCCAGCAGCAAATCGAATACCTGATCCCGCCGATCCAAATAATCCTTTTCCATCAATTGGCTTGCCTGATCGGGCAAGCCTCCGGCGGCCCGGGCGATAGTAGCCGCTTTTTCCTCAGACAAGCCTGGCTGAAGCGAACGGGCAAGATTGGAAATTTCAAGTGGAAGGAGTCGGATTCCCCAACAGCGAGATCGAATCGTGGGCAATATGCCGGCCGCTTGATCCGTCAAAAGAATAAATCGAGTGTGTGGATGCGGCTCCTCGAGAATTTTGAGAAGACTGTTGGACGAATGAACATTCATACTATGTGCGTCATGAATGATATAAAATTTCAGATCGCCTTCATACGGAAGATGCAAGGCATGCTCCATCACGGCGCGCATATGATCGACGCTGTATTGTTTTTTCTTGCGCGGCTGCCGCTTGCCCGGAGCCTCTTTATCTTTCTCATTACTCTTCCCCTTGCTCCAATCCTCCCAGGGATGCATTTCAATAACGTCGGGATAAACGCCATCCTGAATCCGTTTGCATTCGGGACATGTCCCGCAAAAATCGTTTTCGGCCTTTTTACATACAAACGTCATTGTTATAGCGAGCGCTACGCCGCCCTGCCCGGCCCCCGGCGGTCCGAAAACAAGCGAGGTTCGGCCGAAATGACCGCGCTGAATCGCTCGAGTTATAATCTTGCTGACATGTGGATGGCAGGGAACATTATCCCAGGGCATGATTTCCTGTCTGGTGCAATGATCGGCCAAAAAGGCTTCTTCATTCTAATACTTATGGCTATTCTCTAAAAATGAAGAGAAAATAAAAGAATACTATCAGTGAATAGAAAGTCAAGAAATAACGATTGATTGTACAAGGAGGTCAAAATTGAATATCGCACATAATGCCCTGAAAACATTACTTTTATATATCATCATCCTCACTCCGATCCTGAAAGTCGCTGTCGCACAAAACGTAACTTCCTATGAAGCGAAAAGCGCAATCCGATGCTCTGACAGCCCTTTCCAATCCGATGTCTTGTTTGTAACCGATCTCAAATCGACCTATTTGCTGCAATGCATTACCGAACTCCTCCCCGCCCCCCCGAAAGGATATCTTCCAGCCCCGACTTCGTACCGTTGGAGCGCCAGTTCGGGAAAAATCGAAGCGAATCAGGACGAATGCCGCTGGAGTCAGCCGGAATCCGGTTTGCAGGAAATTCAGGTGTCTGGAATCATGAAATACCTGGCGCCGAATCCCACTGGTTTTTTCAGCCGCAAACTCCCCGATATTGAAGTTCCTTTCCGATCTTCTCTTAAGTGCTTGATTCCCTTACAAGTCGATGTCATAAAAAACGGGAAGGTCAATGGATTCGTCGTGGGCGATTATCCTGATCCAAACGATTGGGACGACCTGAAAAACGCTTCCAACTCCGCCATGGTTAAAGCGAACGCCGATATTTATCAACCGCCCAAATTGTTTTACTGCGTAATCCCAGAAACCTACAATTTAAAAATCTTCAAAGAATATACATTGGGAGATTTTGATCTTGATCCTCGTTTTTTGCCCTTAAAATACCCACGCTACGTTGTTATCCATCCCAGAATATTGCGAAAACTGGATCTCTTGGAAACTCAGGTGCGCAACGCTGGCATAACCTTATCCAAATTCAAGATTTTTTATGGCTATCGATCCCCCGCCTATAACTTGGGTTCGCGCGAAGAAGACGGCGGCATTACTTTGAAAAGTGGATTTTCCACCCACATGTACGGCCTGGCTGTAGATATTCTTATTGACGAAGACGACGACCTTGTTATGGATGACTTGGATGGAGACGGAAGAACAACGGAAGAAGACGCCAAAATCCTTCTGAATCATGTCAACAAATTAGATCGCCTTCTGCTCCAACAAGACAGCGAGTTGGTTGGAGGCGCCGGCTGGTATCCTCATCACGATTTCTGGGAGCGGGGCGAGTACGTGCAATCTCCGTATGTTCATATCGATGCACGAGGTTATACGAATGGCCAGCGATTAGTGCGCTGGATTGGAAAAGATACGATTGGGATTCGAAAACGCAGCAATCCTTACAAGCAAAATGCGCCTATTCCGCCTTGGCCCTGGTAAATTAATACGATTGTTTAAGGCCTCATCGTACATAACTTCAAAAAAAATATAAAAATTATTGATCAGACATAAAAGAGGCTTGACTGAAAAAAAGAAAGGGATAATCTTAATCACGCTGAGAGACAATTAACGTTTAATCTCCTAGCAAATAGCCATAGTCAAGAAAAGAACATTCCCCTGTAGCTCAATCGGTAGAGCATTCGGCTGTTAACCGAAGTGTTGTAGGTTCGAGTCCTACCGGGGGAGTTTTTTTATACTTCCCTCCCCTTCTTTCATCTGAAGTTTTCAGTTCTCAATAAAATCCCCTATAAAAATAAAAACGCCCCTCCCTATTGGCCGGAAGAGGCGTTTGGATCTGGTTTTTATTCGATTAGGAGAGAGGAATAATTTCAAAACCTCTCTTATTCACAATCGAGTCCTCAAAATTGACGGTAACAACAATTCGATCCGGTAAACCGCAGAAATTTTCTACTAATTTCCCATCTGAAATAACACGAATCGCTTCAATGGAGCCTTCCCGGCGTCTTTGCTGCTCAATACTGACTCGATCCCCCACATGCATCTTCACTTCTTTGTTGATATCAATCACTGTCAACTCCTTTTTTAATGATGTAAATTTCGTTTTGACATGCCCGCTCTCTACCGCAAATCAACATTGACAATACATGACATCTATGTAAAATAATACACAATCAAGGAAAACAATCAAGAGCGTAATTCTCTAATTTGCATCCAAGAAAAAGAAAAACGCGCGCTAGAAAGAAAGGCGGGCGCGTTTTGTCATTAGAACCTTTGATTTTTATCCGGATCGGTCGCGCGATTGATCCGGTCAACTTATAAAACGTGGTTATGATTGGATTAGAAAGGGAATTCATGTTAGAGCGATTTCTGACCATCAAAGATGTGAGCGAACTTTTGCAGGTGAACGAAAGAACGATTCACCGATTGATCCAAGCCAAAAAAATTCACGCCACAAAAATAGGAAGTCAATGGCGCTTCCATCCCGCTCTATTGGAGGAATGGTTTCTGAATGGGGGAGAGCAAGAACTATCGGATGGCGGCGGCGACGCTCCTTGGCGGCAGGATGATGAATTTCGCATTGTCTCCCCTGATCGAACTCTCCTAGCTCTGGAAGCCTCAAACCGCCGACAAGTCTTTGAACTTATGATAGACACGCTTGTCGCCACAGGTCATTTGCTGCAGAAGACTATTTTCTTGCAGGAAGTGATCAAACGAGAGGATCATCTATCGACCGGAATAGGAAATGGCGTGGCTCTGCCGCATGCCTGGCATCCTGTCAACGACCTGTTTCACGTGCCCCTTGTGGTTTGCGCCCGTTTAAAAGATGCGCTTGATTTTCAATCCGTCGACGGAGAACCGGTCGATTTAGTGTTTCTTCTTTGCGCCCCTCGAAACCGCCTGCATCTGAAATTATTGTCTACGATGGCCGCCGCCGCCAAAGATCCTCTTATCATATCCAAACTTCGCGCCGCCGACGAAGCCGTCGAATTTTGTTCGATCTTAGAGGATGTATTATCACCGCTCGCGGGAGTCCTATAAAGCACTTTTACAAATAAAGCCTTTTTGTAAGATTAGCATCTTCTTTACTCACATTTGCAGAAGACCAGTTGTATTGATCTCATTCGGAAGGATCGAAACCGGTGATTTATATTGTGGATGCTTGCATCGCCCTCCAGTGGTCAGCGCACTAAACGGCGAGGATATTTTTTCGTAACATAAGGGAGCACGATAGACAGAAAACGAGGAAAGGGATTTATAATCATGAATTTTACGCTCCGTCTTTTCTGGATGATTCCCTTGTTCATTCTTCTCTCTTTGACGACTTCCTGCACGACCTCCTCCAAAATCTCCCCAAATATCCCGGATGCGGCATGGCTCAACAATCAGCGATTATTCCATCAACAAACCATTTTCGCTTCGGGAACTAACGGCTATCACACGTTCCGCATTCCCGCTTTGACAGTGACTCAACGAGGTACGATTTTGGCGTTCTGCGAAGGTCGCAAAGGCGGACGGGGAGACTCCGGCGACATCGACTTGGTGCTGCGGCGCAGCACGGACGGCGGAGAATCTTGGGGGAAATTGCAGGTTGTATGGGATCAAGGAGAAAACACCTGCGGAAATCCCGCGCCGGTCGTCGACGGCGACACAGGCGTGATCTGGCTGCTCATGACTTATAATGACGGTAAAATCAGTGAATCGCAAATCAACAAAGGCGGCGGCTCTCGCGACGTCTGGGCGACCCACAGCGACGACGACGGTTTAACCTGGGCGCCTCCAGTCAAAATCAACGCAACCGCCAAGAAATCGAATTGGCGCTGGTACGCCACCGGCCCCTGTCATGGCATCCAACTGCAAAGCGGCCGCTTAGTGATCCCCTGCGATCATTCCACCGGCCCTGAATTTAATCAATGGCGTTCCCACGTCATTTACAGCGACGACCATGGAAAGACCTGGCGCATGGGAGGCGAAGAGCCGGGCGCATTCACCAATGAAAGCTCCGTCGTCCAGTTGGCGGACGGCTCTCTCTATTTAAATATGCGCAGTTATAAGGGAGATCACCGGCGGCCGTTTTCAATCAGCCATGATGAGGGAATGACTTGGACGAAGGCGGAATCGGATCCAACGCTGATCGAACCGCGTTGTCAGGGTTCGGCGATTCGCTATACGTTTGCGCCTGCATTCAAGAAAAACCGCATTCTATTCTCGAATCCCGCCAGCGAAAAACGCGAAAGAATGACCATCCGCATCAGTTACGATGAAGCAAAAACCTGGGATGTCGCACGACGCATCTATGAGGGGCCGTCTGCATATTCCGATTTAGCGGTCTTACCCGATTATCAGGTCGCCCTGCTCTACGAACGAGGCGAAAAGAATCCATACGAAACCATCACGTTTGCACGAATGACATTGAGCTGGCTGACGGACGGCCAGGATCATTTAACGCCGCTCCACTGAATGAAAACGGCGGCCGGCCTCCGCCTGCGACGCAAGTAATTCATGTAAATTTCTGCATGTATTACTTGCGTATTTCTGCCAGCTGAATGCCGAGGATTAAATAGCGCAGAACGCCGCTTGACGAACCGGCTTGCGCCTGCGTAATCGGACGACTCGACAGGGAATTCGAACGGACGCCTCCCTGCGCATTGACTCGAATCGGGATTCCCCCGAACGCATCCCATTGCCGGGGATGCAGAATCATGGCGGAGCTGATAATCGGGAAGACTGGGGAATGGCGACCCTCCTGGATTTTTTCCTGAAATTGGACGCCTAAAGACGGTTCGCCCGCCCACGCGCGCGTTCGAAGGTCATGGATTTCTGGAACATGATAAAGTTCCGCTTTAACTCGCAGGCGGTTGTCTTTCGTTGCCCCTTTCGAAAGGATGCGCAAAAAATGTTCGGGAAACACAAGGGCGGTAGCTTCTTCATCTCCGAAAAAACTAAAACGAATCGTATTAGAAAGTTCATAGGAAGGATATTTGAAATTTCTGGTTAAAATCTCAGTCATATCAGCCAGATCGGATGGCGCGCTGCCGTAAATTCCCGTTGTTCCTGCATAGATGACGCGCACTTTCAAATAAAACGTCGCATCCGCCTTCGACAATGACGGCGTAGCTGAAGAAACGCTTTCATCCGCTTCCGCTATACAATCGGATGCAATCACAAGCAGCGCAAAACATGCGATTAATAGATCAAATCGATATTTCATCTCTTTCATTCAAATAGTCCCCGTACTTTTTTTCGTTCTACTGACATGATTTCAAGAAAAACCGGATGCAGCAATTTATTTTATCGAGAAAAGTGATAATATTTCATCCGAAAAATAAAACTATCAATCTTTTTTCACTTTTTATCAATTTTTTGAAAAAAATTCAACTAGCGATTTCGTAACTTCTTGCTTGAAAGGAATGTAGTAATGGAAAAAAAGGCGTTCACTTTGATTGAATTGTTAATTGTTGTTGCAATTATAGGCATCCTCGCAGCAATAGCTGTTCCTAATTTTCTTAATGCTCAAATTCGAGCCAAAATTGCCCGTGTTCAATCCGATCAAAATGCATATTCCACGGCAATGGATATGTATCAACTGGATCAAGGTGGACATTTTCCTCTTCAAGATCAAATATGGCGCATCACGACTCCCGTCTCGTACATTGCCAGTTTAAACCCCGATCCCTTTGCGCCGGCCGTTCCCGGACGTTTTAATTTTGTCCATGCATACGATCCCTTTTATTTTATCACCACCCAACCGGATCCAACGAGCATAAATGAAAGTCTATTAGCCGATTTTAATATTTGGACCGGATACCCCAATCAATGGACAGGCGGCGCCAACGATCGATCCATGGCGGGAGTCGTACGCTACCAAATCCGCAGCGTCGGCCCCAATCGCTATAATGAATATGGCATGCGCTATGATTCATCCAATGGTTTGGTCAGCAATGGAGACGTTAACCGCTTTGGACCGGGGAATCTTGATCGAGCCTACGGCGGCTGGCCCGGCGCATAATTCAACAATGGGATTGATCGAATACCGAATCAGATTCTAAAAAGAGCGATAGACGTTCCTGCATCATTATGCTCTCTTTGATTTGGTTTTTTCAGAAAATGCCGGCCCCGCCTTAATAAGGCGGGGTTTATTTATTCAAAAGGAATTTCCATTATGACAGACAACAAAAAAACGGTTCGCGACGAACGAATTGATATGATCCGGAATTTGAGAGAAAACGGCGTCAATCCGTTTCCGGACCGCTGCGAATGCACCCACCGCCTTCACGAAGCGCTGGAACTGCCTGAAAACGCGGATAATATCCGCCTGGCGGGGCGCATTATCGCCATTCGAAAAATGGGGAAACTCAGCTTCTCTCATATTCAAGACGCCGATGGCAAAATCCAATTGTGTCTTACCCAAGACGATTTGGGAAAAGAAAATTACACCTTCTTCAAAAAATCCATCGACATCGGTGATTTTATTGGAGTCAAAGGATCGATTTTTGTTACAAAGACCGGCGAGAAAACCCTACGCGTAACCGAATTTCAACTCTTATCCAAAGCCATTTTGACCTTGCCGGAGAAATGGCACGGCCTCAGTGATCTGGAAGCCTGCTACCGGCAACGCTATCTCGATTTAATCGTAAATGAAGAATCGCGGCGCCGTTTTCAAATCCGGCGCGATTTAATTCGCAAAATCCGCCATTACCTGGAAGACCATGATTTCATGGAAGTCGAAACGCCTATTTTGCAATCCAAACCTTCCGGCGCTCTGGCGAAGCCCTTCATCACGCACCACAATTCCCTGGATTTAGACGTCTACATGCGCATTGCGCCCGAGACCTATCTGAAGCGCCTCATCGTAGGCGGGTACACTCGTGTGTTCGAATTTGCCCATTGCTTCCGCAACGAAGGAATCTCCACCGCCCATTTGCAGGAATTCCTTATGCTGGAATACTATGCCGCGTTTTGGAATTATGAAGACAATATGGATTTCACCGAACGCATGCTGACCGCCGTCCTTCAAAAGGTTCTCGGAAATCTCACGATCGAATACAAAGGAAATTCAATTGATTTTTCCACGCCCTGGCCGCGCAAAAGCCTGCGCGACGTCGTTCTGGAAGGAACGGGAATCGACATCAATCAAGTCAAGGAGCGAGACGCTCTCTTGAAGCAAGCCGAGGATAAATCGATCGATCTTTCGGATGTAAATGTAGATGCTTTGGGCTGGGGCTCTCTGGTCGATGCCATTTACAAAAAAGCCTGCCGCCCCAACATTCTTTCGCCTCTATTCTTAACATCCCACCCCAAAGAACTCTCGCCTCTGGCGAGAGCCAACGACGAGGATCCTTCCATCACCGACCGCTTCCAAGTCGTGGTCATGGGGATGGAGATCGTCAACGCCTATTCCGAATTGGTCGATCCCATCGATCAGCGCGAACGCCTGCAGAAACAACAACAACTGCGCGACGCCGGCGACGACGAAGCCATGGAATTCGATGAAGATTACATCCACTGCATGGAATACGGCATGCCGCCCATCTCCGGCTGGGGAATGGGGATCGACCGGCTGACGGCGCTGCTGACCAATGAGGAAAACATCAAAAACACGGTTTACTTCCCCCTTATGCGCCCGCTTGAATCCCGAAAGAAATTCGAGGAATAAGCGCGGAATCGATAAAAACGCTTGCTGATCGATCAACGCTCTGTACAATAAAAAGCGGCGCCAGGACTGGCAGCACATCTTTTGACGCTTTGTACCGCCATCACGAATGCGCGCCGGCATGCAAAAACGCTGCAGGTTTTTATCGAAAAAACCATGAAGAGCATTATTCCTCTATTTTTTGTGCTCCTGTCGGTCGGCGGCTATTGGCTGTTCTGGATCAACCAACAGAATCAAGCCCAATATTCCGGCTTTATCGAAGCGGAGGATGCGTCGGTCGGTTCGAAAATTAGCGGTCGGGTAGTGCATGTAGCCGTGCAGGAAGGAGACCGCGTCAAACAAGGCGATCTCCTGGTCACATTAGACAGCGACTCCCTCTCGGCCCGGCTGAAGGAAGCCGAAGCAGGATTAAAAATCGCCGAGAAGCGTCTGGAAGAATTACGAAACGGATCCCGCCCCCAGGAAATCGAACAGATGCAGGCGCTTCATGAACAGGCGCGCCAGGAATGGATCCTCCTGCAAAACGGCCCCCGAGTTGAAGACATCCGCGCCGCGGAGGCCAATGTGGCGTCTGCATCCGCCGATTTAGCGCTGGCTTCGATCACCGAAAAAAGGCGGCGTGAACTTTTTGCCAAAAAAGATACAACCGCCGAAAATCTCGACCGCGCCGTGCAGGAACTTTCCGTCGCCCAAAACCGGCTCAACGCCTCCCTGGCCGAACTCGATAAATTGCGAGCCGGCTTCCGCATCGAAGAAATTCAAGCCGCTGAAGCCAAAACAGCCGCCGCTTCGGCTTCTCTCTCACTCACCCTCGAAGGCCCTCGACAAGAAGAAATCGACCGGGCGCGCGCCGAAGTCGAACGGGCCAAGGCGCTCCTGAAGCAGGCCCAAATCGACTTGGATGAAACCACAATCGCCGCTCCCTCCGACGCCGTCGTGGAAGTGAGCCGCCTCCAGCCGGGCGACCTGCTTCCCGCCCGCCAAACCGCCGTCAACCTGATCCTCCTCCACCCCCTCTGGGTGCGCATCTACATCCCCGAGAGCCGCCTGGGAAGCGTCTCCATCGGAACAGAACTTCCTGCGACTGTCGCGGCCTACCCCGGCAAGACCTTCTCGGGACGCATCGTTCAAATCAATCGCCAGGCGGAATTCACCCCTCGCAACGTGCAAACGCCGGAAACGCGCGACGACCTCGTCTTTGGCGTCAAAATCGAACTGGACGACCCCGAACAACTCCTGCGCCCCGGCATGGTCGCCGATGTCGACATCCCCCTTCCAGCGCCCGACAGCGAGGATTGATCCATGGAGCCAACCATTCGCGCCGAAGGATTGACGAAACGGTTCGGACGCTTTACGGCGGTGGATAATGTCAACTTTTCCATCTCGAAAGGCGAAATCTTCGGCTTCCTCGGCCCAAACGGATCCGGCAAATCAACCGTCATCCGAATGCTCTGCGGACTCTTGACTCCCACCGAAGGCGATGCATGGCTGCTGGGGATGAATATTTGCAGCGATGCGCCCGCCATCAAGCGGCGCATCGGCTACATGTCTCAACAATTCAGTCTGTATCGCGATCTGACTGTCCGAGAAAACATGTTTTTCTTTGGACAACTATACGGTCTTCCCCGATCACGCATCGAAGAACGAACCCAAATACTCTCCGATTACCTTGGCCTCAATCCTTACAAAAACCGTCAAGCCGGATTGCTTTCCGGAGGATGGAGACAACGCCTGGCTCTCGCCTCCGCTCTGATGCATGAACCGGACATCGTCTTCCTGGACGAGCCGACCGCCGGCATTGATCCCGTCGCCCGGCGCGAACTCTGGAACCTCCTCTTCGATCTTTCCGCCCGTGGAATCACCCTGTTTGTGACGACGCACTACATGGATGAAGCGGAGCGCTGCACGCTGGTCGCTTACATCTACCTGTCCAAACTCATAGCCTTCGGCGATCCCTCCTCCTTAAAAAATCTGCCTGACGTCACGCCCAAAGGCTATCGGCGCCTCGAACTGTCCGCCCAGCCGCTTACACAACTGCTCGACCATTACCGCCGCCACCCCTCCGTACGATCCGCGACGATCTTCGGAGAGGCGGCCCACTTGCTCGTCAAACAGGATTGGCCCAACGACGAAATACGCCGCTATGGAACGGATCACGGATGGGAGGATCTTCTCCTCCGCGAAATCCCCCCGACCCTCGAAGATGTATTTGTCTCCCTGACTCTCGCGGAAGAAAAAAAACGACTTCCCTGAGACGGATCAGCACGATCGGCAAGCATTCACTATACAAATAGTTTCATCGCCGAAATGAGCCGCTTATACCATGGCTTGTTATAGAGAATGACTTTCTCAACCGCATGCGATAATAGTTCAGGATCCAACGGTCGGCCGAGATAAAAACGAATCCGGTGTTTACGCAAATGGCTTCGCTCCTGCCAGGAATATTGATCGGAAATAACGATGATCTGGGAAGGCTTGATAATTCCCTTTAAGAGCCATGCTGCATAATCCAAATCCTGATTTCCCTCGTTTTGACCAATGATGCAAAGATCGTATTTCTCATGATCCGCATGATCCCACATGTCCATATCGGTGTTTGAAAAAATGAGTTCTCGGGAATTATCTGCATTCAGGTCTACCAAGATGTCTTTTTCGGATTGATTGAGCCCCAATGCCAGCATGCGAACCTTATCTTTCATTTTCGCCTTTTTGAACATTACGCTCACCTCTTTAATGAGATCCGGTTATTCGAATGATCCTGATCGGCGAGAAATTAAGATAATCGCTTGAAAGATCGTAGACTATTCTATCGCAATTTTAATTTTTGAGTCATTTATTTGCTGGAAAGTACCAGGGAAGCAAGATATGAGAAGCAAGCAATGATTAAAAAAAAGAGCGAACATAAGTGGAATTCCGCTCTTGTTCGCTAATAAATTCTTGCACGCATTTGTATAAAAGACACCGCCTGCTCATCAAAAGCTTCAGCCAAAAAGAAAAAATCAGAAAAATTTTAAAAAATTAACATAAAAAAAGCGAACAAAAGTCAGGGCATCCAACCATTGTTCGCTGCAAGCATTGAAAAGGTACGTGTATAAGACACTCTGCCAAAACAAAAACTTTAACCTGTTATTAATTTTACAATAGATAGAAGGTAGGATGGCCGCAAATAGAATCACAGCCCGCCAACTTGTTCCTCAATTAACCGCCTATTGAGTCAAGTCGCGATATACCTCATTCTATAGGCGGAATGAAAGGGCAGTCAAACTTGAGATCAATTATAAGTCTATACCATATAAGATCATAAAATACAGATATTTATTCATCCTATAATTCTATGCATCCTTGATTGGATATCCTGCGCTTTTCCGGCCATGTTATTATTTTCAAGCGGATCGTTCTTTAAATCAAAGAGGAGAGCGCCTTCTCCAAATCCTTCTACTAACTTATATTGTCCGTCAAAAACCAATTTCCAGTCATTTAATCCGGAGAGAACATACTCGCGATGATCGTTCTTCTCCCCTCTCATTAGAGGCATCAAAGAAAGGCTGTCCATATCGCCGGGAATAGGTAAATCGGCATAGTCTAGAAATGTGGCGGCTAAATCCATGAGACTCACCAGCGCATCGCTGACAACCCTGTGCTTCACTCCCGGCCCCGCCGCGACTAGAGGAATCCCAACCGACGGCTGATAAGGAACCGACTTCCCCCAGCGGTCATGATCGCCCAGCATCTCGCCGTGATCGCTGCTGTACACAATCAATGTATTTTCAAGTTCACCGCGCTTTTTTAATTCCTCGATATAAAGCGACGTCCAGCGATCAATGTTTTCCACCATTTCGGAATAGTTGCGGCGTATTTTCGTATGAGTCTCCGCATCGAATTGGGTATTGCTGTTTGGCGGAGGAAAATCAACGCCGTCATACAGGGCGTGCATGCGTCGAGTTACGTCCCAAGGATCGTGCGGGCCGGTAAAGTTGACTTGAAGAAACCAAGGCTCGCCTCGGGGAACGCCCCGAATCAAATCCAATCCGTTCTGACCGATCCAATTGTCGCAGTACGCTTCATCGGGAAGCAGCGTTGGGAATGTTGCGCTTTTTCCAGTTTTACGCCGCTGCATAAAATCCTGAATATGCGTCTCGCGCAGTTTTCTTTGCTCCAGATAAAACATGTAGGGATCTTTGGGAACATCCTTCCCGCTGTTAATGGCGTCCCATTTCCCCGCGTTATCGATGCCGTCTGAAAATCCCCATTCGGGAAGAAGATGCTTTCCTTCCAAGCCCCAGGTTTTCGAGGCTTTATGCAGATCGAATTTGCCGCATCCCAACACTCGATAGCCCGCATTTCGGAGCAAGGTATAAAAAGTAGTCTGATCGAGCGGATAATCGACGCCGTTGTTCTTGACGCGGCAGCGTGAATATTCCTTCCCCGAAGCCAGCGAAGCCCGCGAAGGAGCGCACAAGGGAGACGGGCAAAACGCTCGCGTAAAACGCACGCCTCGTTTCGACAGCGATTCGAGAGCCGGCGTGCGAACGGGTATCTCCCTCGTAGTGGATATCCAATCGAATCGGTGTTGATCGGGCAGCAATAAAAGGATATTCGGCTGACTGACAGGCCGGATCGATGCGGCTTCCGCTTGGATAGACGACTTGGATGACAAAAGACTGGAAGCGGCGCCGGCGCCGATGGTCTTTAAGAAATCCCGTCTGGTCTTATTCATCTTCCCTCCCCTTCTCGCCTGAAGCATTGGTTCTAAATCGTCAAAATCATACCATGAATCCGCGTTGCTTTATATGAATCAATTCCGGCTCAAGAAACGACCATTTTATTGAATTTGGACATGCGCCCGCCATTCGGCATTGTTTCCATGGACGCGCAGCATGAGAAAACTCATCGTCTCATCCGCCGGATTATCCGAGCACACGCCGGTAAATACCTCAAAATCGTTGGAAGATTGACATTGCATAACGATCTTGCCCGGCGAATCGCGCAGTTTCCATGAAATATTCAATGCTCCTTCACATTTTCCCGATCGAATGTCTCGAAGAAAATCATACCCGTTCGAATCGTTAAAATGTTCGGCGTCTTCGAGCGAGACATCGCACGATTCCAACTCTCCGCGAATATGATAGAAAAGATCGTATCGATGCGATTGATCGGATTTGGCTTGGATGAAATCCTCAATGCCGTCGCCCGCCAAACCAACGCTTCGCTGAATATCCACCCCGTCATACGCATCCTTCACCCCCGCGACGACTTTACCTTCTTTATAGGAAATTAAATATCCCCCGCAGCGTTTTTGCCGTTGGCCGTCGACGACTAAAAGATTATGCGCGGCGGACGACCGGTACCAGGCGTTCAAAGGAATGCCATAGCCGGACGTTCCCAAATCGGGAATCAAAACATTTCCTTTTCCGAAAAGAATGAGATTCAAACGATCGAGATGATCGTGCCCGCCGCCGTATGGGCTGAATTTCAGATACGCATTCACATTTTTGTTTCGCAGAATGGCGACGCCGGAATCCTTAAACAGGACGCTTGGAGAGGCCAATGTTTCAGATTCAGGAAGATCGACCGGGCCATACAACAATGCGTTGATGGATGTTCGATTTTTATTTCGATAGAAAGAAGACAAAGCGCTGCGCAAGACAGGATCGTCCCACAATGACGCCGCCGCTTCGTACAAGGAATCATAACTGTTGAGCGACTGCCCCGGCCATCCGTCATTGGCGGCGGGGAATTCGTCATTCGGAAAAGCGAAACGGATGGGAGACGTATACATCAACCGGAACTTTTCCGCTCCCGTAAGATCGCATCCTTGCGCTCGGGCGGCGATATAAAGCGGCTGCAGCGACGAAATCGTATAGAAGTGGTAACTGATCGAACCTTCAAACCAGAAGCCGTCTCCTCTGACGCCCTTCTGAATCTGGCTTCGAAGCCCATATTCGCCGTCAATGGCCTCCTGGATCAGTTTTTTGTCGCCTAGAGCGAATCCGACCAAACCGACGGCGGCGTTATGCCAACTGGGAATATTGTGAATCGATCTGGTTTGTTTATGGATAAATTCCGCATCAGGCCGCAAAAATTGATCCGCGATAATCCGCGTCTCCGACTCGCTCAGTGAAGTGCATACATCCCAATACGCTTCCGCCAAACGCACCAATTGAGTGGCTTCGTCAAGCGATTGCTCGCGAATCATTCCCTTCCCGGCATGACTGCCATGCGGTTCGAATTGATCGAAATGATCGGCGTACCAAAGCAGAACTTTTTTTGTATACTCCAACCATTCTCGATCGCCGGTTATGCGAAACAGCACAGCCGACTGAGCGGCGGCGGACGAGATCTCGGAATGAACGATGGATCGCCAGCAATCGTCATACGGCGGGCCGGAATAAACGCGCCCGCATCCCGTACAAACATGCTCATGAGGTTTTTGGGGATCGAATCGCAGGCGCCGGGCGTCGTCGTCGCAATAATATTCATGCAGCCAGCCGGTCACCCCCAACGGCGGATGTTCATAGCGCGACATAGTGCGGCGGACGCTGCTCTTCATTTGTTTGACAATTTGCTTCGCCCATTCATGCGCGGCGATTTTTTCATTCACCTGCGCCCAATCGACGCCTCGCGAACCGGGATTGGACGCCGGCGCCGCCAGGCAGCACGGCCGCCATGCCAGAATAAAGAACATGCCAAACGTCAAAAAGTTAAAAGCGCATCTACAAAAACTCTTTTTCATTGCCTCCAAATCCTTTCCACAGAGCGTTTCCTAAGAACTGTAGCCGCCCACTACCCACTATCAACTATCCATTACCCACTGCCTTAAACGCCTTTTTCAGAGATTCGCAGACCAGTTTGACGTCATCCTCTGTCATTTGAGGATAAAAAGGCAGGGTCAATTCTCCGTCGGAAATTTTTTCCGTCAAAGGACAATCCGCTTGCTCGGCATAATCGCGATAGGCGGAAAAACGATGAATGGCGGGATAATGAATGGAAGTCTGGACGCCGCTTTCTTTCATGTTTTGAATCAGCGCTTCGCGTGCGGCGGGATCGCGCAGCAAAATCGGATAGATATGATATCCAACCTCGTCTTCCTTTCGATCGAGAAAAGGAATCATGATCTCATCGACATCGCCGAGCAATTCATTGTAACATCGATAAATTTCCGCTCTTCTTTGGAGATTATCGGGCAGCCGCTTCAACTGGCTCAATCCAAGCGCGCTGCGAATTTCATCGATGCGGTAATTATACCCCGGTTCGACGACATCATACGAAATGGCGCGGCCTTTGTGCCGATCCAGCGTTAACGTAGTCATGCCATGCGAGCGCAATTTTCGAAGTCGATCGGCATAGGAATCTTGCTCGACGGCAACCATGCCTCCCTCGCCCGTCGTCATGTTCTTATTGCTGAAAAAACTGAACGCGGCCGCATCGCCGAAAGTCCCGCATTTTTGTCCATTGCGCGAAGAGAAAATCGCATGCGCGCAGTCTTCGACAACCGCCAATCCATGCTCCCTGGCGACCGGCGAAATTTCCTCCATGCGGCAGGGGAAGCCGGCGTAATGAACCACCATGATCGCCCGCGTTTTCTCTGTGATTTTTTTCTTGAAATCCCGGGGCGAAAAAGTCCAATCGTTCTCGCCGGCGCAATCCACAAAGACCGGTTTAGCGCCCAGGGAAACAATGGTGTTAGCGCAGGCGACGAAGGTCAACGAGGGAACCAGCACTTCATCGCCTGGGGCCACACCGGCGCAAGCCAAAGCCAAATGAATAGCGGCCGTCCCGCTGGAAACAGCGAATGCGTGTCGAACGCCAAGTTGCTCGGCGAATGTTTTTTCAAAATTCAGCGACCGTTCGCCCATTGTCAACCAGCCATCCCGTATGGGCGCCATGGCGCTTTGAACATCTTCTTCCGTAAAATCAGGCGTAAAAAGAGGAATTTTCCAAATAACCATCATTTCTTTCCTATCAGTCTAAATAATCTTCAAAAACTACCATGATCAACTAAACACTATTCACTACCCACTACTCACTGTTTTAAAGTACCATGCCTCCAACTTCTGCATTTCTTTTTCGCGGTCGCCCCGCTCCTCCGCAATGCGGCGATTGATGCGCCCCCACTCGGCGATGCGCGCCGAGTCGCGAGCGATTTCTATCATGGCCGCTGCTAGACGATCTTCATCGCCGGGCGCCGAAAACAACCCGTTTCGGCCTTCTTCGATCCATTCATGATTGGCGGGCAAATCGGAAACGATGACGGCCAATCGCGCCGCAAACGCCTCCAATAAGGAAAGAGCGGTGCTGTCGCTGGATGGGACGGAAAGAAAGACGTCGGACGAAAGCAAAGCGTCTATCAACTTATCTTGAGACAGCCAGCCGGTAAACAAAACATGATCGCCTACATCGAGTTCGCCGGTAAGTTCCTCGAGTTTTTGTTTGTCGGCGTCATCGCCGACCAGGATCAAGCGGCTGGAGGGCAGATGAGAAAGCGCTTTCTTGAACGCCCGGATGATGACATCGATGTTATAAACGGCGCGAAGTCGGCGCGTGCTGATAAAAACAAGATCGCGGCCGCCGCGAATCCAACGGCGATATTCGTCGTCCGGCTCATGCTGAAATTGCGCAAAATCGATGCCCCACTGAAACAGCCGCACATCGATTTTTTCGCCGGACAGTTCTCTCGCTTTACGGCAAAGCGCCTCGGCGTCGCCGGTGATGAAATCGGCTTTTCTCAGCGCATGCGATACGGCAAATCGCACGAGAGGATTTTGATCGGCCAGGATGTTCAAATCCGAACCCCAGGCGGTCAACACTAGCGGCGTGAATCCGCTCAAGGCGCCCCAGTAGCCGTAGCCGGTTACATTATGAGCATGCACCACATCCGGCGCCCATCGTTGAATCCAGCGCCGAACCTGGAGCGCCGCATAAAGATGACGCAGCGGCCCCCAGCCATGCCGCGGCGCAATGACTTGCATAACCTGCGTAAAAGGAAACGAGCCGGGATCATCGGTTAAAAAGAGGATCTCATGGCCTCTCCGCAGAAACCATTCCACCATGAAATGGTTGTGCACCGATCCGCCGTCGCCGAGATAACATATTTTCATGATTCAGCACTCAATAAAACGATCCACCTCCATCAGGATAAAAAATGGAAATGGCGGCTCTCGCAATGATCATTCTGCCGCGTTTTTCCGCATTCGCATGGGAGGATCGTCTAGTTTTTCCAAACAAATTCACCGGACTCGACGCTCCAATCCAGCCCGAAAAAGCCGGCGGCGCGCACGCCTTCGCTTCCATGGGTCAAAGCGTCAGATCCCATCACGATGCAATCGGGATAGCCGACCCCCGAAACGAAATAGGGTAGCCGATCGGTCAAGCGCATGCCCTTTAATCCGTTGCCGGATACAACGGCGACAGAAGCGAAATCGCTGCCGGGACGCGGACGGACAAACAAACAGCACAGATCTTCGCCGTTCAAAACCCGGCCGCCCAACTGAATTGCGCCCTTTCGCACTTGGACGGGACTTTCCGCCAAAAGCGAACTCCAAGCGCCGTTCGCATCGGCGCCGCCATATAAAATGATGTTACGATCCGGATAGCGGTCGGCCTCAAATTCGGCATCGGGAATCACATCGATCGATCCATTGCCCCTATACCAGAATTCTTCCGCATCCAGACGCGCTTTGGCCAGCGCCCAAGCATTTTCTTCCGGATCGCCCTGCGTCCCGTACACAAAGACCATCCGATGGCGGAAGGCTTGCTTGAACGGCCCGTAACGATGCGGGCCTTTCTGCCATGAATCGGGTCGGTCGGCGACAGTCCAACGATCTTCCTCCCGCTTCAGATGCAGCACAGGATCCTCGGCGGAACAAACAATGCCGCTGATCACATCGCCGTCCAATTCGACTTGCAGCGCGGCGTTCTTATCAACATGATTCAAATCCAGAGCCAGCCAGGCGACATTTTCTGTATTTCCGACAAAGCGTCGCATCCCCGGATCGAAGTGAACATGAACCGTACTGGTTTGCAAAGGATGAATTTGCGCCAGAATAGTCAGCCAATGACTGCGGCTCGATACGCCGGGATTGGCCGTAGAAAATTCGATCTCGCGAATTTCACAATCGCGTGGAATCCGATGGCGAGCGAAGAAATCGAACATTGGCCTCCAATCGACGCAATCGGCGCCCGGTTCGTCGGAGCGATCCCACCAATGGCCCGCGCCGGGCTCTTCATGTCCATCGAGATCTCGATGAAAGGCTTGGAGATGCTCCCGCATGTCGCGCGCCTCCGATACAGGAACATTGTCGTCGGCGTCGCCGTGGAGAATATACACGCCATGGTGCAGATAGTTGCGCGACAGGCGGAGCGTATCGCTGGCCGCCGCCGCGCGCAGAAGAAAATCATCCATGATAGTGGGTTCTTCACTGCCGCGCCGGATTACATACGACCAGAAACTGATCCATCCCGCGCTGGGACCGATAGCGGCGAAACGATCCGGAAACTGCGCGCCGATCTGCCAGGCGCCATGCCCGCCCATGGAATGGCCGGTCAAATACGTGCGCTGCGGATCCGTGCGCAGCGCTTCCTGCGCGCGATTCAACACTTCCATGGCGTCCATGCGCCCCCAATCCTCCCAGTCGAAGCCATAAGGGCGGCGGTTTGTAGGCGCAACGATATGCCCCCATGATTTTCGCGAATAGGCGTCCGCTTGACCGATCGCTTCGACGCTGGCGCCATGCAGCGTTAAAAAAAGCGCGGGCGGACTTTGCGCATCATCCGGCAAGATGGCGGGCTGCAGCGCATAGTACTGAACGCTGCCGTCTATATCGCTGATAAACGTACGTTTTTGACTCTGATCGGAGCGCCGTACTCGCAGTTCGATCGAAGCGCCGTCGATCGTCTCAAAACGATCGCTTGTCTCGCGAATCAACTTAACGTTGACGATAGTTTCACTCTCCTCTGCAGGCGCTTCCCCCCGCAAACGAAAAGCGGTTTTACGAATAGAATAAGGCAGAATATCGAAAACAGCCGTGACGGTGGGATCGATCTCATTTCCCGACGCCCGGATCGACAAACCTTTTAAGGTTTTGGAAGACGCATTCACGACAAGCATCGCTGCCCACGCATCCGTCGTTTCTCCAACAACCAAATCCGGCAGCGTATTGTCTCTTTGACTCAACAAAACAGGCGAATGCGGCGTAACCAGTTTCGCCTTCAACCGTCCTCGGCTGCATAAAAAAAGAAAATCGTTTCGCCCCGCGCGAAGCGGAACGGGCAGCAGCGTCATTCCCGAACCATAGCGGTCGCCGGTGCGTAAAACGCCGTTCACATAAACCTGATTGTGCCCCGATGCATCCAGCAGCATCACTCGGTCGCAATCCGATTGATAGGACATATAGGCATATCCGCCTCTTCGCAAAGCGCGATCTTGGAACCAGCCGTCCTCGCCCGCCTGGAGAGATGTCCAGGCCGACTCGGCGCCGCCCAATCCCAAAATGGTTTGCCCTTCCCGGGGCGGCGTCCATTGCCCGGAAATGAGTTGCTCTTCGATTACGTCTTTATGCAGAGGCGTACGGCCCGATTCGACGACGCGGCCGACTACCAGACAATGATCGAACGACGCTTCATCGGGCGCATTTTGCGCATCCCCCCAAGACGCCGGCGCACTAATCCCTATAAGCAAAAAAGCAGTAAAAAGAAAAACTCGACAATTGGAAAATTTTTTTACATCATCCATCCCACAAAAAAAAATTCGCATGCGGAAATCCTTTCGATTAATGTGATCCTTTTGTCTGTGGATTTTTCTATTATCATACCGATTATGTCACAAGATTCTGATTTGCTGAAACCGGATGAATCAAAATCTTTCTCTTTTCAACACATCTCAGGTCTTCTCTTGGGATTTGGAATAAAAAAAACACCATGGGAAATTAGGAGAGAAAAAAAACATCATGAGAGCATCAAGGAATGAACGCCAAGGTTTCACACTGATTGAACTGCTGATCGTCGTCGCCATCATCGGAATACTCGCCGCCATCGCCGTGCCCAATTTTCTTAATGCGCAAGTCCGCGCTAAAATCGCTCGCACCGAAGCCGATATGCGCAGCATCAGCACCGCGCTGGAAAGCTACCGGATTGACAGCGGCATCTATCCCCAATGGGCGGACGCCAACGGCGCAGCCAAGAATCCCGTCAACCGGCGCCTGATTGGACTGACAACGCCGGTCGCCTATATGTCTTCCGTTCCCAAAGATCATTTTCTCTGGGGCGCGGCCGGACAACGCATAAACGACACCCAGCATGAAGCCTACGTAACCTACGATTATGTCGACGCCAGGTCCACCGTAAAATACGTGGGAGCGACAACCCTGGACGTATCTTTCCGCTGCGCAGAATGGCGTCTTGCCAGCGCCGGACCGGACGCCACGATGACCTATGGAGCGGTTCACTCGTTTGACGCCACCAACGGCCTGAACAGCAGCGGCGACATCGTGCGGACAGGGCCGCGTTCTTCCTACCCTTGCGATGGTTCGTTAGTCGGTAAATAAATCGCCGGGCTCATCTCACCCGAATCGGCCGGAATTGAATAGAAAATCATACACGGGGGAGAGGCTGCGCCTCTCTCCCGCCAGTTGCTAAAAACTATTGGCAGAACAGCCTCATTCGACTTTTTCTATTCATCTCCCTCCCAAAGAAAAGAGGATGGAGAGCGTGAACACTCCATCCTCGCAAGTCTTCTTTTATTACTTATTCTACACGATTATTAGTACAAATACCAATCCAGAACCGGCACGGCGCCATCGGCATACAAACTAAAGTTGTCGATGGCCCAGAATCCTTCGCTTTCGCCCGGATCGGCGCCGGCGGCGTTAAAGCGAATCTTCACATCGCCCTGACCGGCGGCTTGTGGAACTTCAAATAAATAATGATCGAATTGAGCGTCTTCTTCGGAATCGTTCAACGCCATGCGATATGAGAAGATCGGCGTAAAGGCGGCGCCGCCGTCAATGCTGACTTCGATTGAGTAGGCGGAGCTGCTGTTGCCCGGCAGGCATTCAGAATCGACGCCCACGACCAAACGGCTGCATGCACTGCAATCAAAAGAAGGACTCGTCAAAGTCGCCGAAGCGCCTTCTTCCTCGCCTTCCGCCCAAATGGCATATCCTTGACCGGCAAGGTTATTCAAAGTACGGCCGTCGAAATCGCTTGGACCGTTGCCCGAGATCACGCTGTCAACCATCCGACTTTCAGGAGGTCGAGTCGCCCACGCCTGGGTTCCGCTGGGAGTATTTTCCCAATCGGCTGGGATGCCGCCCTCAAAACCTTCTGTCAGAATCAACGACAAACCGGCTGTTGGAGAGATATCATCGACGACGATATCATCGATGGCGATCCACCAATCGTCATTCGGCTCGTAATGGCGGAAACGAACCTTCACATCCGGGCTGCCAGCGGCGTCGGGAAGCAGAATGTTGACGGGGCCGTACAAGCCGCCGGTCTGCTGCTGATCCGTAAATCCAGCCTGCGGCAAAGGTTCGACGCTTCGCAGAGGAGCGATGCAGCGATATTGATTGACGAATGTTGCGCCTCCATCGGTGGAGACGTCAATATCGAAGACCGCCTCGCCATTATTGTTCAGTACGGCGGAAACATTCATGTGCAGCCAAACCTCGGATGCTCCTTCCGCACTGAAACTGGGCGTGATCGCATCGTGTGAGCCTCCGGCGCCCGGCGTGTTGCTTCCGCCGCCGGCATCCGAATCTGAAATCAAGAATTCTCCCGTTGTAGGCGAGCCGTCTGCGGAAGGCGGATTCGCTCTATCCGTTGTAGTCGTCCAAAGCGTGCCTGTTTCTTCCGCCGTTGGCGTATCCTCAAAGACCCAGCCTTCAAAAACTAAATCGCCATCGCTTTTGCCGTCGAAATTCTCGCTGAAAGGCAGCGCCGGATTTCCCTCCGCCCCTTCAACCGCGAGATAAATGTTATCGATCGCCCACCACCAGTCGTTGCCGGCGTCGAACATCCCCCAGGTCAAAGTCAGCTCCGAAGCGCCGTCCGGAATGGGAATCGTAAACATAAGCGCTTCATTATGAGCATCGTCGTGGAAATTCGGATCTTCTACAGGGAGAGAAACCCAGTAAAGCAGTTCGATAGGATCCCCACCGTCAAAAGAAGCAGTAAGATTCACTTTTTGATTGTCTTCATCACGCCAGCTGGAATTAAACGCCAGTGTGACAGTATCCGTATCGTAGTCAGCTAATGAGATAGGAGGCGTGCTAAGGTAACTATTATAAGTTCCGACATCGTGACCTGTATCATCCCATTCATCCGGATCAACGATTGCGACAACGCCGATTCCGTTTATGAATAAAGATCGCTCCTGATCTCCCGCAGCGGCAATCCAGGCATCTTTATCCGCAAAAGCCCAGCCCTGCCATTCAGGCTGCCCATCAGCCGGCAGTTTCGAGTTATCGATGGTCCAACCTTCGGGAGGAATATTGGTCCAATCGGTCCCGTCGCCGCCGCTTTCAGAGGGGAATGGCTCCAAGGTCAAACCTTCGAAATCTTCCTTGAAAATGACTTGCAAACCGGCCAGCATGCCCGGAACGGTTTTGGAAGCCACTTCTGAAAATTCTGATCGGGCGCCGTCTGCATCGACATACTGCACTCGCGCATACACCTTTACGCTCGATCCAATCGGCAGATTTTCTTTGGGAATGGTAATTTGAGTCAGATCGGTCTCTAATTCTCCGGGACTGAAAAATACTTTTGTAAAATCAGGATCCAAAGCCGCTTCCCATAGCGTTTTGGCATGAGCAGAATCCAAGGGACTATTAAAATCAGAAGCCTTCAACAAAAGATCGGAGTATCCAACCGGCTCAACCGTGGTAATTTCGAGCGTCGGCGTATCCGGAGGCGCGATGTCCGCCCCACGAACAACCAGATTATCGAAAGCCCAGTACCAATCATAATCATGAAAACCATCCTGGCTTTCATTTCCATAAAGACGAAAACGTAATCCTACTGTTGTTGCGCCTTCCGGTTTCATAACAGCGAAAATCTCATGTCCTATATAATTAGCGTCATCACTATGGTTTGAATTATCCCATATAAATACAGATTCATACGTGGCGCCCTCATCCCACGTTACTTCTAAAGAAGCAATTTGGTTGTCATTATGTTTGTAGTGACTGTCAAATTCGATAGTCACCGCCACCTGGTCACCGGCATCAACGATGGGACTATCCAACCAGGTTCGAGCGCCTCGGTCGCCGAACAAATCGGAATCGGCAATCATAATTCCATCAAAGAAGCCTTCGGGATTATTATCTCGATCGCCTCCTTGAATATCCCATTCAAAGTCAAACAATGCAATCCAACTGGGATAGGGGAAAAGATCGTTATACCCATCTTCTTCAGGTCGAAGTTGAGCGGTGATCGTCCAACCTTCGGGTACAATAGTCATGAATTCTCCCGCGGATATAGGCTGCCCTGTTTCGTGATCGATTACATCAGTCAGGGCGCCCGCCGCAGCATCATCAAAATTCTCTTCCAATAGCACTTGAGCAGAGACGGCCATCGGCAAAAGAATGATCGCGGTTACACAATAAAAAAGTGTTGTTTTTCTCATAACATTCCTTTCCTTCATCGATTAATTAGATTTTTTACCAGAAACAATTTTTGGCACAACCATTCATTTTTTAAACTTTATATTCCGGGCGCACCTCCTTTTAAATTTAATTTTATGTCTGAAGTCATTCTTTAAAAATTAATTCACGGGCAAGCACTTCCCATTCGATCTCGCCCCCAATCCAAAATAATGCAGCCGGACATATAATCGCCGCCGAAGCGAAAGATATTCCCACTGGATTTCAAACCGTTGGTGATGTCAAAGCGATCCATATCCGTCCCAAAGGGGAAAGGATCGTGTGAGGAGTTATCGTCAATAAAATCAGGGCCGTAACTCATCAAACTATAGGCTTGCTTGCGATAGGCCCCTGTATTGTCCGCTCCGCTGCCCATTTCATAATCAGGCCGTCCCTGCGGAGCATAGGCATTGCTGGATTGCGATAAATACATTCTCATTTTTCTTTCCACAAATGGATCGGACGGCAAGGACGCTATGTAAGAAATGGGCGTTGTGAGTTTAAACAGGCCATTCTCGCCATTCATATAATTATCAAGATCGTGGTCGCCTGGATAACTGCCGTTATCCAGAAGATACATCTCCAACGACGACGACAACGCTTTCATATCGGATTCAACCTTGGCAATCTTGGCTCGCATCTGAGCATTTAAAAAGTTGGGAACGGCGATAGCCGCCAAAATCCCGATAATGGCTACCACGATTAATAACTCGATCAACGTAAAAGCAGAATTCCGTTTCATAAATCTCCTTTTTGGCTCGCAATCGCTTGATTGCTTTATTTCTAAAGAAACTTTAGTACTCAGGAATTACGATCATGTTAATAATCCATTCAAGTTCACTAACAATATTAAATTTGTACAATTATAATAAAATTCAACTAAAAAAATCGATCTATATGTTAAGCATAAAATTTTACTTATAAAAGGTTCTTGAAAAAAAATACCGCTTTTTTATTGGCATGGGAAAGGGGGCGGCTAAAACATCAGCCGCCCCCCTTCACTGCATCATTACCGCTTGGAGAACGCTCTTATCGCGGATCTGACGTAAAAATCAAAACATAAGCCACCTTGGCACAGCCGTATCGACGTTTTCTCCCCCAACCTTCCGGCTTTCTATCAACTCTCCGTTCACAAATACATTCAAATCATAGGTTTGCAGCCAAAAATCCGCATCGGAAATAGCGGCCACTATTTTCCTGAATGACGTGATCACTTGATCCTGAGGATCGCTTGGATTTTCTACATCGACATAAATATTGATCTGATTATCTATACTTTCGACAGTATTATTAGAAAAATCATAGCCCGGCGTTGGAAATTCGCCGACCAGATAGACATTCGCGCTCGAATCACCCGCCGAAGGAATATCGACCTGAACATCAATCCAATTCCATGGATAAGCCGCCGGAGCGTCGACCAACGCGCCTCCAAGGGGAAGAGTCTCCAACGCAATTCCGTTTACAACGGCTGTCGCGTAATAGGTTCGCTCCCAAAGATCGGGAATCTCTACGCTTCCGATCCATTCACTATAAGGCGAAACCACAGCCGGCTGCGGATCGGCGGGCTCTTCAACCGTCACGGAAACCGTGATCTGATCATCCTTTTTCTCGACCGTTTTTTCGGTGAAAACGTATCCCGGCGAGGGAAATTCGCCGACCAGCATAAATCCCGTCTCCATGGATCCGCCATATGGGATTTCGAAGCGCAATTCCGCCCGGAACGGTAGACCTTCGCTCGGAACTAAAACCTCGCCTCGCACATGAAATTTGCTTTCCAACACAATTTGATCGTCGATTTGAAACAGAACGACATAATTTCCCGGATCAAGATCGGAAAATTCGTAGATCTTTTCGATGGGAACAATAACATCCTCTCCTATTTCATTATCGATAACAGTCCATCGGATCGCGATGATATCGCCTTCCTGAACAATTTCCTCCTTGACGATTTCATAGGCTGTGCTGGAAAAAGCGCCCGCTACGGAAGCCTTTACTGTTTCTCCCACATTGATTTCAAATGGATCAATGAATAATCTGGCGTCATGGAAGGGCCCTGAATCCGGCTGAGGTTCGGGAATCGGTTGAATAATATCGACTTTTGAATCCAATACTTGGATCGAGTAGTCTCTTCTCAAAGCGCTGTTGACTTCCAGCGCCACATCGTACATTCCATCGTCAAGATCTATTTTGCCTATGGTTTCTTCAAAAGGAACAATCACCGTAAGTTCTGGATTCTCCGGCCATTCGAAAATGACGCTGACTAAAATCCGGTTGTTTTCCAAAACAATATTGGAATCCAAAATCGAGTAGCCTGTGCTCGGATATTCCCCTTTTATTTTCACCCCAAAGGCGCTTCCCGCTTCCTCAGGAATGAATTGAACATCGACGGGAAACTTTGGGAGGCTATTATCGACAAGCAAAAATAATTTGTGTATGTCTGCTCCATTTTCCTTGAATATTACGTAATATTCTCCTTCGGGAAGAGGATCCAGTTTGATTGAAAAAAATGTATTTTGCTCTTCGGGCGGAACAAAATCTCCGGGGATAAAACGCAGATTCACTTCCAAAACATTTTCTTGGATCCACGAATAGTCAATAATTTCAACTTCTTGAATCGGTGGAGACGGCAAAAGGCGCCCTTCAATGACAATAACATCGCGGGATGTCGGTTGATCCGGCTGAACGCTCAATCGGATTGGAAAAAGGTTATCGTCCGCTCCGAAATCCTCTCCAAAACCGATAGAACTCGTGAAACATAAAACAATGAAAACAAACAAGCCGCCGCTGCAAATTCGCATTACGATAATCCTCCTCGATCTATATATCTCAAAAAACCCGCTTCCACAAAAAAAACCACTTCCAATTTGCTTTATCTAATATCGGGAAAAATCTTTCAAATTTTTTAGATAGTTCCATTGATAGACATAAGTGGATCATAACGGACTTTCCCTGTCACACTACAGGGCATACCGGTTCGCACCATGGCGGTTCAGGAGAGTTAAGCGTTAGCAGATGCCTGAATCCGTGAATGAAGAAGTTAAAAAATGTATAGACGGCTTACATAGTAAAAAAATGAAGGCTGCGATGTTGCTTTAGTATGCGACGGATAATTTGGATCAGTTTTTATCCCGCTTGCCAACCTTTTTGACTGGCCTATTTTCTCATAATCGCTCTCTAGTCCGTAGTTTTGAACAGACTGACAGCGCCGAACCAGTTAACGCCTTCCTGGCATCAATGTAAATCGATGATCCTAATTGAGTAGGCCGGGGAAATTCCCCAATTAATTCATTCCTGGATTTTCTTGTTATTGATTCCGTCAGGAAAAGCGATCAGTTCGATGCCGTCTCCTCGGTTGAGATTTCTGGAATATTGCTTGTCCGTTGAATTGTTCCAATGTTCATGGACGCCGAGGCTGGCCAGTTTTACGCCGTCCTTCTCCGGATCGTAAATCGCGCCGGAGGGCGGATTGTCGGCCAGAGCGCATTCATGCAGAAAACTATCCACGCTCCCGTTGAAGCAGCGATTATTCTTAACAAGGTTGGGTTCGCTGCAGACGAAGTCGTATCCCACGGAATCGAGAGCGATGGGATCCTGGGACATCAAAAGGCTGGAGAACCAGTTATTGTTCATCGTCGACCAGCGAACGATGTCGCCGGTTTGAGTGTGCGACGTGTAAAGTCCGTCGAGCAGATACAAAAAGGTTTTGTCGTTTATCACTTTATGGCCGAGCAGAGAAGGATGGCAGTGCGAATCGCCATGCTTGTTGGGGCTTGCGTTATTCACTACGGCGAAATCGTGCAGGGCGACAGGCGTGTAAGCCTTTCCATCGAAAACAGAGCCAAAATGATTTTTTCCAATCATCGTGACGCCGAAGATGCTGTGCGGGCGAAACAGAGCGGCGTTGATCATGTAAGACGCCCGGGTGAACACTTTGGGAAAGTAGAGGGTTTGTTTTGAGCCGCCGGGCATATCGAAGTAGATCGGGCAGTTCATATCCGGCTCGGCGTAAATATACTGCGGCTTGTCCAGTTTGGATTTCCCGGCGAAAACGACTTGTTGGAAATCCTCTTGGGGATTGGAGCGGATTTTATCGTAGATCGGATCGCCGATATGACGCGACGGATCGGTGAGAATAATATCCTCTCCCGGAACGCCGGCCTGCTCGATCAATTGCTTGACCAATGTATAAACCACTTGGGTGCTGGCGTGCCCTTTTTTCTCGCCGCGTTTTGAAGGATCGCCGTCCGTGTTGCAATTGAGTTTGACGGTGATGACTTCGCCTTTTTGATAGCCGCGGTCTTCCCCGCCCTGCGTTTTGTTGTGATGACGGAAGAGGGCTTCCCAGGCTTCCGCGTCCGTGTTTTCGCCGGTAAGCGATTGGAGGGATTGGGAGAACATGGCGTCGACGGTTTGTTGATCGGTGTTATCGTCATCCCACCAGAGACCGTCTTTTTCATTCCAGCGGGCGGCATCGAAGTCCTGCACCCATACCACGCGGCCGGGATGAATTCCCCGGGCTTCGCCCATAGGTTGATTGACGCCTTCGGGAGGGGTTAAAACCAAAGCCGCCGGCTCCGCCTGGAGCGAATCGGTGACGACAGCGGCAATTCCTCCAAATGCGACGCTTAGAAGAAGGAAGGCGACGACCATGGATTTGGAGTAATTTTTGCGGATGTTTCGGATCAAAGAGAAAGAGCCCAAAAAGACGATTGCATAAGCCAGAAAACTGCTCCCGATTCCAAGCGCAACCCGCTGGCAGGGATAGACGGCCCGGCTTGGTTTGGGGATTACGCGGATGAGAAACCAGAGTACGGCCGCAAGGCTGATGACGGGAAAAAACAGCCGGCTTAGTTTGGAGTCGCATCGCAATCCGACAATTTTTCCCGTTCTGGGGCAGCGTTTGGTGAAACGATCGATAATGAATGACAACTTCATGGGAGACGATTTGATTGTTGAACGCATGACGCCCGCTCCTTCATTGATTCGAAATGGTATTTGCTCCATTTACCATTATCAACAAAGGCTGCGCCTATGCAAGCGGGATCCGATTGAATCTTCTTCATGACCGCCCGCCTTGCTCCCGCAAAAATCGCTGAGAATTGTGAAATTGTGATAAAATTGTGAAATTGAAGCATATATTTTTTTCTTCCATGCAACGCTGCATCAATCGCCGAAAGAAAAACGAGAGAAGATCATGAACAGAAAATGCATCCTTTTATCCTTGGCCTTTACCTGGATCATTTCGATGGATCCGTCTTTTGCGCAAACCATCGATGCGGATAACGATTTTATGTTCATCCATCATTCATGCGGGCAGAATTTATTGGACGGCGGTCTGCGGGAGGCATTGATCGGGAAAGAATTCATCGATGAAGTCAACGATATTTATTACGGCGATATGCTTTCTCCCGATCCGGGGCGTCCTGCTTCATTGGGTGATGTTCCCGGGGATAACACCAACATGAATCACTGGATCTTTTGGTTCAATGATTACTATGCAGGAATTCGGCGCTTTGACGGCGAGGACGGCGTTAATTCCATCATCATGTTTAAAAGCTGCTTTCCCATCAGCGATATCTATGAAGATGGATCGCCGCCCGGGGATCCGTTTGACGAGAATCAAACGCTTGCCAATTATCAAAGCGTCTACCGAAAGTACGGCGATCCGAATGGGCATTATACGTACGACGGGAGCACGTACCGACCGTTAGAGCAGATATTCAGGGCTCATCCGGAGACGCTGTTTGTGGCGTGCACGTCGCCGCCTCTTCATTATTCTCCTTATGACGCCACAAGCGACGAAAATGCGGCCCGGGCGAGACGCTTCGCCGACTGGTTGAAAAATGAATGGCTGCCTGCTTATAACGCCGGCAATCCGGGGATGAACAACGTCGCCGTCTTCGATTGGTTCGACATACTGGCCTATCCCGACGATCATCCTCTCCATCCCAATCGGCTGCGGCAGGAATACGGCGGCGACGGCGGCGATTCGCATCCCAATGACGCCGCGAATCGAGAAACGGCGCAGATTTACTCCGCGTTCATTACGGAAGCCTATCAACTGTGGCAATCGGGAGACGTCGCCCTGCCGACGCATACTCCAACGCATCCCTCGACGCCGATTTCTACTCCGACGCCGACGCCTGCGTCGACTCCCACAGCCACGCCGGCCCCGACGCCGACCCCGACTCCATTCGACATCGAACCGGGCATGTTGATATTGCAAAAAGGCGTCCATCCAAGCGAAGTCTTCGAGGGGGCGTGGGATGCCGTCATAACCGATTTATGGGCGAGCAATGCGCAGTTAGGCGGGTGGGATGAATTGTCGACTTATCGCGACGATCAGGAGCGCCACCGTATCTTGATTCGATTCGACCTGGGATCGATCCCGCCGGATCAAGTCATTGAAAGCGCTTATTTATCGCTCTATCATCTGGGCAGCGAAGGCGATAATGATGCGCAGCAGATCGCCATCCATCGGATGACATCGGCATGGGCGGAAGGGAGCGGCGACAATCCATGGCCCTTGGAAGGATATGCTCCCGATGGAGCGACCTGGAGTCATGCGGCGCCCGGCATTCCCTGGACGACGCCGGGCGGCGATTTTGAACTGGAGCCGATTGGCGAAACGCTCATTCCACCCTTCGAAAACGCCGATTGGCTGTCGATCGAGATTACGGATTATGTGAAGGAATGCGTCGAAAACAATGCGCCTAACTATGGCGTCATGATTCGCGCTACAGAGGGCGAATGGTACGGCCATCGTTTCGCCAGCAGCGATTACGAGACGGCTGAGTTGCGACCTCGTTTGACGATCGCCATTGCACAGGAGTCGCCAGTCGACATACGGGACTGGATCCTATATTAGAGACGCTTGGATTCTTGCTCAGAACGATTGAAAGGATGATTGAAATTGAGGGAATTTCTTTTTATCAAAAAAACGGCTTGGATGATCGGCGCTCTGGCATGGTTTGCCGCTTCTGCTGCCCCGGCGCCGAACAGCGCGGATGCGATTCTTCGAAACAGACTCAATACGCCGCTTTTACGCGTGGATGGAACGATGACGGGAGAAGGCCTTTGTTGGCACGCCGCTTACGATATGGGCCGCTTTATGGAGGGGTATAAGAAAACGCGGGACGCCGATTTTCTCGACGCTGCGGTTCAATATTACGATGCGCTCATCGAAAAAATGCATCGATCCCCCGACGGTTATGAAGGCTGGGTGGGTCCGTATATTTACGATGAAGATTACATCTGCGACGTCCACATCGGCGATGCGATTCTGATCACTCCCATGCTGGAGTTTTGTGAAATCGTTCTGAAGCGCGAAGACGACGGCATCATTCATAAATATCAAAACAAAGCACAGCAGTATTTGAATTTGGCCAAGAAGCATTTAATCGAAAAATGGGATCAACGCGGAACCTGGCATGAAGACGGCCCCTACGGCGCCTATGCGTCCTGGGATCAATACATGACGCAGGATAATCTGGATCAATGGCGCAAACTGCCGGCGATCAAATCCAACCTGACGCTTCCGTTCAACAAACAAAATTCCATGGCGATCGCCTGTCTGAGAATTTTCCGCATAACCGGCGAAGAGGCGTATCGCGAAAAAGCCCTGAAGATATTCAATTTCATGAAAAGCCGCATGTGCCTTTTCCACGATCATTACGTCTGGAACTATTGGGAGCCGTTTGGCGCATGGGACATCGAAGACGCATCCAAAAACCGTCTGCGCCATTGGGTCAATGTTCATCCCTACAGAAATTATCAATCCGGTGAAATTTATGAAATAGCAGAGGCCTATCATTCCGGCTTGACGTTCACTCAAAAGGATATCGAGAAAATCATCAACACAAATCTAAAAGTCATGTGGAACGGCGATTCCGAAAAACCGTCATGGCGAAATTCCAACTATGCCGTCCAAATGGCCGCTCTGGGAGAGATCCC